>DATMAW010000200.1:0-25779 GCA_035559715.1 Gemmatimonadales bacterium
ACCTGCGCCTCGCCGTGCTTGGCCGCCATCTCCGCCTTGTTGAGGCCGGTGAGCCCGCCGTAGTGCCGTTCGTTCAGCCGCCAGTGGTTGTGCACCGGGATCCACATCAAGTCCAGCTCTTCGAGGGCGAGCCACAACGTCTTGATGGCTCGCCTGAGCACGGACGTGAAGGCGACGTCGAACGTGAAACCCTCGGCTTTGAGCAGGCGGCCGGCCTCGATGGCCTCCTCGATGCCCTTCTCGCTCAGCGGGACGTCGGTCCAGCCGGTGAAGCGGTTTTCCTTGTTCCAGGTGCTTTCCCCGTGGCGGAGCAGGACGAGCTTGTGCATGCAGCGGAATCCGGATGAGAACGCGAGGGTAGGTTAGCGGACCTAGAGCGGGATGGCGAGGGACCCGCCGCGGCGCGTCCTAGCCGCCGGTCACTCCGTGTTTCACGTCTTTCGCCCCGTGCGCCACGCCCGCCCCGATGCCAACCCCGAACGCCACCGCGGTTCCGGCGCCGACGATCGGCAGCAGCGCGACCACCGGCGCGGCGACCGCGGCGGCGGCGGCGCCGGCAATCAGCGCCGCGCCCGGCTTCTGGACGGCGTCCACGAAGCGCAGACGGCGGCGCACGAAATGACGCGACTGCACGTAGCCCCATCCGCCGGCCACGCCGGCTACCGCGAGCGCGATGAGTTCGAACATGGGCTCCTCCTGGAAGAAAGACGGCCCAACCCGGCCGCAGGTTTCAACAACGCGCCCGCCAGCCGGAGTCGCACGCGCGCCAGGGCCCGCCCGCGCTCAGCGCCGCGACAGTTCCTGGTATGCCATCCGCACCCACCGCTCGTGCCCCCCGGGCCACTCCTTCTCGAAGTCCGCCGTGATCCTGGCGGCCAGCACCTGCTCCAGCGTCTTGCCCGCCGCGATCTCGGCGCGCATCCGCTCTCGCAGCGTCACCAGCATGTCGCGAAACGCCTGCAGCCGAGCCCGGTCGGCCAGTGGGCCGTGTCCCGGAATGATCCGGGTTTGCGCGTTCGCCATCCCGATGGCCGCCTCCGCGGCCCCGATCACGCCGTGAAGCGATCCGCCGCTCGAGCGGTCCACGAACGGCAGGCCGGCGCTCACGAAGAGATCGCCCATGTGGATCACGTTCGCCCTGGTGAAGAACACGATCGCGTCGCCGTCGGTGTGGGCGGGCGGAACGTGCTTCACCACCACCGAGTCGCCGTTGATGTGGAACGTCATGCTCTCGGTGAACGTCACCACGGGCAGCGCTCCCGGCGGCGCGGGGGGCTCCGTGCGGTTAAGCGCCTCGATGAACTGACCGGCGGACATGCGGCGCCGCACGTTCTCGTGCGCCACGAGCAGGGCCCCGGCCTTGCCCATGTTCTCGTTCCCGCCCGTGTGGTCGAAATGCCAGTGCGTGTTCACCACGAACCGCACGGGGCGAGGTGTCACGGCGGCGATCGCGGCCAGGATTTTGGGCGTGAGCGGGGCGAACTGATCGTCCACCACGAACACGGCCTCCTCGCCCACGGCGAGCCCGATGTTGCCGCCCGCGCCCTGGAGCATGTACAGCCCCTGGCCGAGGGCCGTGGTGCGAATCTGCACCGTATCGAAGTTCTGCAGGGCCCCGAGCGGCGTCCCGCTCGTGGCGCCAACGGTCAGGATCATCAACGTCAGGCGACGGAGGAATCGCATGTGAGCCTCGCAGGTGAGATGTGATCGAGTGTCTGATGAGCGACCTTCGGAAGGTCGTGTTGCCTTCTTGCCGTCTTGCCACCTCTGCCGCACGCCATAATGCCCCGGCTCTTCTCGCTCGTCCATCCCGTCACGCCCTAACCCCGTGCTGCCGATCCGCCGCTGATTGCCTCATCGGAGCTCCTCAGGCTGAGAACTCCGCGAAGGGATGTCTCTGCTCGCCGAGCTTTGGACGTTTCGATCCGTCACGCGGTAAAACGATGATGGTACCTGTCCGTCGGCGCCATACGTTGCCCCGGCAACCGAGCCGAGGGTACGTTTTGCGTGCACAGCCGAAAGAGGAACCGCCGCGGATGTCCGCTCACCGACTCATCACGGCCGAAGAGCTGGAGCGAATGGGCACACCGGACGGGAACTGCGAGCTGGTACGAGGGGTCCTCGTCCCGGTGAATCCTCCGGGTCCCGTCCAGGGCGACCTCGCTGTTCGGATCGCGAGCGCGCTCCGTGCATTCGTCCGACCCCGCCGACTGGGAACGGTGTACGTCGAGACCGGATACATCCTGGAGAGGGATCCCGATACCGTGCGTGGACCCGACGTCTCCTTCCTTTCGCGGGAACGGGCGGAGGCGCTGGGGAGCCGAGGGTACGTTTCCAACGGCCCCGATCTGGCCGTGGAGATCCGTTCACCTGATCAGACGTTGGCTCAGCTCTCCGCCAAGCTCCGAGAGTACCTGAACGCGGGCACCCGGCTGGCCTGGCTGGTGGACCCCCACTCGCGGACGGTCCGCGTATTCGAGCCAAAACGGCCGACGCGCGTGCTCAGAATCGGCGACGTGCTGGAGGGCGGCAACGTGTTGCCGGGGTTCAGCCTCTCCGTGACGGAGCTGTTCGCCGAGGAGTAGACCGCCTCAGACGGGCCAGCGCTCTCCCTGCCAGCACATCTGCCAGAACTGCCATTCGTACCGACTCGACAAGACGAACAGGTCAATCAGCCGCTGGCGCTTCGCGGCCGTGGCGCCTTCGGCCAGACGGTTCATCTCGGCCTTGAGCCAGTCGGCGGCTTGAGCGAACTCGGGCGAGGCGTACTGCGCGATCCAGTCGGCGTAGCGCTGGTCACCGGGCGGGTTCCCGCCGGCGAGGCGCTGCGCGATGTAGACGTACCCCCAGGCGCAGGGCAGCAGCGCCGCGACGAGGTCGGCGAGATCGCCGTCAGCCGCGGTGCGAATCAGAAAGTCCGTGTACGCCCGGTTGGTGGGCCACATCTCCTGCCGCTCCAACTCCTCGGGCGAGATCCCGAAGCGGGCGGCGTACTTGCGATGCAGCTCCATTTCGGTGTTGAGCGTGAGATTGAGCACCATGGCGTACCACGACATGGCGTCGAGCCGCTCCGCCTTGGCCACGGCCCACGCGAAGATGCGGGCGAAGTCCTTGAGATAGAGATAGTCCTGCAACACCCAGCGCTTGAACCGCTCCACCTCGAGCGACCCGTCCGCGATGCCCTTCACGAAGGGGTGCGAGAGCTGGGCGTCCCAAATTGATTTCGCCGCGCGAAACTGGTCGTCAGTGATCAAACCGCCTCCGCCTGTCATCGCCCGTCCACTCCCGGCCACCCCTCCGAGGTCGCGGCCATCTCCCAGAAGGCGATCTCGTACTTCGTCGTGAGTTCGAAGTACCCGGCCATCCGCTCGCGCTCGGCCGGGGCGGCTTCTTGGGCGAGGCCATCCAGCTCGCCTTCCAGATACGCGACGTACTGGGCGAACGCGTCGCCGGCCCAGTTCTCGACGAAGGGGTACCACTTCGAGCCCTTGTCCATCCCGCGCTTCACCACGAGCCACGAATCGTGGTAGGCCTTCTCCGCCGTGTAGAGGACCGTGTAGGCCTCCGCGTAAGACGCCCGATACGCCGTGGCAAGCAGGAACTGGATGTAGGCGTGGTTGGTGAACGATGGCGGGGCGCCGCGCAGGTTCACGCCGGCGGCGGCGGCCCGCTCCTCGAACAGCTTCAGCTCCTTCTCCAGCGCGGCGATCACGCCGGCCAGCGGCTCCCAGTGGCGCCGCGGCGCGCGCGGGATGAGCGCCGCGATGAATGGGATCGCCGCCTCGACGAACAGATAGTCCTGGCGCATCCACACCGCGAACCGCTCGTCGGACATCCTGCCGTCGCGCATCTCGATCAGGAACCGGTGCGAGAGCATCCGGTCCCACAACGGCTTGAGTCGCGCGAGTTGCTCCTTGCAGAACGACATAAACCGGCAATCCTGGGCTGATGGGGGACGTGTGGGCAACTGATGATAGCGCCGCGCACCGCAGGGAGAAAAGGCGTACCGGGAACTCGCCTGCGTCCCCGGAGCAGACTGACGTGAGTCCCGCCCCGGCGGTGCTGCGTGAGCGGAGAGGCGTGGCAGGATGAGCCAGGCAACGGGAGGCGCGGGCGCGAATGACGCCCTTCGACCCGCTCGGCTTGTGCGAAACTCCTCACAGGCGCTTTCTTTTGTCACCCATGATCCCGCTCGCCGAGCTCGAATCCGCCGCCGCCCTGGTGGGCAAGGTGGTGCCGCCCACGCCCCAGTATCGCTGGCCCCTGCTCGCCGCGCGCTGCGGCTGCGACGTCTGGGTCAAGCACGAAAACCACACGCCGATCGGGGCCTTCAAGGTCCGCGGCGGCCTGGTGTACCTCCACGAGCTGCGTCGCTCCGAGCCCCGCATCGCCGGCGTGATCAGCGCCACGCGCGGCAACCACGGCCAGAGCATCGGATTCGCCGCCAGGCGATTTGGGATTCCCGCGGTCCTCGTGGTGCCGCACGGCAACAGCGTGGAGAAGAACGCCGCCATGCGGGCGCTGGGCGTGGAACTGATCGAGCACGGCCAGGACTTCGACGACGCATACGCCTGCGCCAGAGATCTGGCGCGGGAGCGCGGGCTCCACATGATCCCCACGTTCCATCCGTGGCTGGTGCGTGGCGTGGGCACCTATAGCCTCGAGTTCCTGCGCGCCGTGCCGGACCTGGACACGGTCTATGTCCCGATCGGCCAGGGCTCGGGGATCTGCGGCATGATCTCCGCGCGCACCGCGCTGAACCGCCGCACGCGGATTGTGGGCGTCGTTTCGGAACGGCTGCCGGCGTACGCCCTCTCGTACCAGCGGCGCGGCCCGGTCTCCACGCCGCCCGCGCAGACCATCGCCGACGGGGTGGCCTGCCGCGTGCCGGATGAGTCAGCCCTCGCAGTCATCCTCAAGGGTGTGGAGCGCGTCGTGACCGTCTCCGAGGATGAGATCCGCGCCGCCATGCGGCACTATTTCACCGACACCCACAACGTGGCCGAAGGGGCGGGCGCGGCCCCGCTCGCCGCGCTGCTTCAGGAACAGGAACGAATGGCGGGGAAAACGGTCGGATTGGTATTGTCCGGCGGCAACGTTGATCGAGACGTGTTTGCGGCGGTGCTGGCAGACAGCGGGTGACGACGGGCGAAGGCGGGCGATCGCAGGCGATGAGATCTTCGAGTGGTAGCGGCCTCCCACATCGCCTGTCATCGCCGCCATCGCCCGACATCACCGGTCATCGCCGGTCTTCTACCGCCCCACCTCCACGCGCACTTCGGGGCGTATCCACCGCTCGCCCTGACGAAACACCACGTCCACCGGGATCCTGGCGGCGGCGAGACGGTCCAGGTCGGCCTGAAGGGCGGCACCGATCACGCCCTTCTCCGCCAGCAGCTTCCCGGCGCCCTCGTAATCCCCGTCCCCCTGCAGGACCAGCAACCGCTGGGACAGCGCCCGCACGGCCTCGGGAATACGATCGAAATGCACGCGGTACGTCCCCGTGGCGCTGTCGCGGCTGAACGCGCCCAGCTCCCGAAACACGTTGAACCGCACCATGGTCGCCTTGCCGTGCGCGCTCGAGGCGCCGAAGCGAACCGCGCGCAGGATGCCGGCGAGGAACGTGACGTAGTTGTCCCGCACGTCGCCTTCGGTGATCGCGCCCTGCTCATACAGGCGCTCCACCATGTAGAGCCCGAGCACGTCCGCCTTGCCCTCCTCCAGCGCCGAGGCGTGCTCCTTCAGCGCGGCGCGCACCGTTCCGCGGCCGTTGATCGTCTGCTTGATCCCCAGTCCATGCGCCACCTCATGGAACATGGTGTTGGCGAAGAAAGCGTCGAAGGTGACGTGGCGGCGCTGGTCCTCGGCGATCAGCAAGTTGGCGAGCGGCACCATGATTGTCTCGAACTTGGCGCGCATGGCGTTCTTCAGCTGTAACCGCCGGGTTCCCTTCTCCAGCTGAATCCGCTCGTCGTTGGGGAGATTGATCGCGATCGTCTTGGCGCCGGCGTTCGCGTCGCCCGCGTAGTACAGCACGTCGTAGGCGTTGAGATCGCCGTCCACGCCGGGCCGCTCGCGCCGATATGCCGCCGGTACCGGAAGCCCCCGCTGCAACGCCGGAAGAAATTCAGTATACCGAGCGAGTCGCCGGCTCCATTCGCGGTCCTTGACCAGGACGAAGGCCTCGTACGCCGCCTTGTAGCCGAACAGCTGGTCCTCGTACGTCTCGATCGGCCCGATCACGATGTCAATCGTGTTATCCTTCATGTCGAGCCAGGCGCGATCGCTCTCGTCGAAGTCGTCCGACCGAATGGCGTCCGAGCGGAGCAACAGGTAGCGGCGCAGGGCCGGGTCCTCGGCGAACTGCGCGGCCATCCGGAGACCTGCGGCCGCGAGCAACAACCGCATGCCGTACACGTCGCGATAGGGCTGGGCCACCAGCGTGCCGTCAGGCCGGCGCCGGATCAACGTGTAGTGACTGCGGAATGCCGCCGCCTGGTCTGGATTCGCCGACAGGAAGGCCTCGAACTCTTCCTTCGTCATGTCCCTGGGATAGAAGTTCGCGCCCGCCGGTTTGGGGCCCACGCCGTCGAGCAACGGCTCGTCCCCGCGCAGCCGGTCCCACGGCCCATAGTTGATCTCGACGTACCGCCGGAGCGAAGGGTTCTTGATCCCGGCGAGCAGGGCGGTGTGATCCCCGTACGCCTGGTGCCAGAACAGGGTGTCCATCTGCGCCGCCGCCTCGATCAAGGGGCCGATCATGCGGCGTTCGCGGGGCGTGAGCTGCGTGGTATCCGCGGTCAACTCCACCGTGGCGTATTGGGCCAGCCGCTCGTCGAGGTCCGGTGGGGCCCTGTCGCAAGAGGCGCAGAGTAGCGGGGCCGTTCCCATTGCAATGGCTCGAGCGAGCCCGAACGCGCGCCGGTGTCGCATCATGGGTTTCTCGAAACGTGGCGGACAAGAACGATCGCGGGACGCCGCCTTGGGCGCCCCGCTCTCAAGGTGGAGGGAATGTACGCGGGCGAGCCGGCGGGGAGCTACCGGGCCTGGGCCCTCACGTCACGCCGGACCTGCTCGCGGATTCGCTGCTGCACGTCGGCACGAGCGCGGTGTACCTCCGCCCGGGCGCGCGCGAGCTCGGCCTCGATCCGGGGCCCGGTTGCCGCGCGAGCGGCGTCGCATGCCTCCCGCGTTCGGTTCCACGGCGCGCAGACATGGTCCATGGGCGAAAGGTACAGCGGGATCGCCGCGTTCCCCTCTCTTACGCTCACGCTGCCGAATCGCACGTTGTCGCCGGCCTCCGGCTCGCAGCTGAGCGCGTGCTTGAAGTCATCGGGATCGAACGACGTGAGCAACAGGTGACATTCGTTGGCCATGTCCGCCAGCGCCACATGGGCGCGGGGACTGACCTCCATGCGCACCGAATCCACCGTGCCCGCGGCATGCCGCTCGATGTGGATCGCGTCCACGAAGCCCAGGCGTTGGCCGTCAACGTAGAACGGCACGAACTTGACCTTGAGCTCGAGCGGACCCGCACCGTGCTTGAGGGAATCGGCGAACGTCGCGAGGTATTCCTTCATCTCGTGCGCGCGTCTGGCCCCCGTCACCGCGCCGATCCCGCCAAGCAGGATGACCGGCGCCGCCACGCGCACCCAGAGTTTTCGTATCCCCGTCATAGGTTTCCTCCGAACCCGAATCAGGCGTCCCGGGATCCCATCGTCTTGTGGACCCCTACGGGAGCCCACGCGGCGGGGTTTCACCCTTCCCAGGGGGGCCGGGCCGCGCCATTCTCCCCCCGGCCGATCGCCAGGTGACCCGATGCACGAACGCTCGATCCGCGTCTCCCGCACCGCACGCTACTATCTGGCCGGGGAGCCAGGCCCCACCACCCGGCAAGTCTGGTTCGTGTGTCATGGGTACGGCCAACTCGCCCGGCGGTTCTTGCGACATTTCGAGCCGCTCGCCACGGGCGGCCGTGTCGTCGTGGCCCCGGAGGCCCTGAACCGATTTTACCTCGAGGATCCCGAGGGAGGACACGCCAACGCCCGGGTCGGCGCCACGTGGATGACCCGGGAAGACCGCCTGGCCGAGATCGCGGACTACGTGGCCTACCTGGACGCGGTGCATGACGAGGTCATGGCCGGGGTCGGGGGGCCGGTCGCGCGCACGGTCGTTCTTGGCTTCTCGCAGGGCGTTGCGACCGCTTGCCGCTGGGCGGTGATGGGGCGGGTTCGGGCGCAGCAGTTGATTCTGTGGGCGGAGCGGCTGCCCCACGATCTGGACATCGCGGCCCATGCCGAGAGGCTACGGCAGCTCGATCTGACGCTGGTGCTGGGGCTCGAGGACAAGTGGGTGACCCGCGAGGCGGTTGCCGATCACGAGCGGGCGCTGGCTGCCCATGGCATCCCGCTCCGGGTGGTGCCGTTCTCGGGAGGCCACCGGCTCGACGCCGAGACCCTGCGCGCGCTGGCGGGGGCCCCGGCGGCGCCCGGGTGATCTGGCCACCACGCTCGACTGACTATATGTTCTGGCCATGCCCCGCACCCTCCCGCATGCGCTGGCTGCGCTGAGCATCTGGCTTGGCGCAGCCGGGCCGGCCCTGGCGCGTCAGGACCCGGTGGCTGCTCCGGCGGCCGCGCCGGCACCGGCCCCCCTGTTTGCGTCTCATGATCCATTGAACCTGAAGCTGGAAGCGGATTTCACGTCCATCTTCAAGGATCGAACGCAGGACAGCGAGTATTACCCCGGGAAGCTCACCATCCTCGCCGCTGAGGGAGCAGGGGGCGAACCCAAGACCATTGACGTCGAAGTCAAGACCCGCGGCAACTTCCGGCTCCAGTCTCGCATCTGCAGCTTCCCGCCGCTGCGGCTCAACTTCCCCAAAGAGGGAACGGCAGGCACGCCGTTCGAGGGTCAGGACAAGCTCAAGCTCACCGTGCATTGCCAGGACAAGAAGCCGGAGTATGAGCAGTCGGTGCTGCTGGAGTATTTGATCTACCGCGGCTTCAATCTGTTCACGGACAACAGCTTCCGGGTGCGCCTCGCCCGCATCCATTATGTGGACCTTGCGGGGAAGCGGGACACGCTCACGCGCTGGGCGTTCTTCGTGGAAGACAACGACGCCATGGCGCAACGGATCGGCGGCACGATTTCGGACCTGACCGAAGTCCACGACGAGAACACGGACCTCGATCAGATTCCGCTCATCTGGGTGTACGAGTATTTCATCGGCAACACGGACTGGTCGGTGTACGCCGGACACAACATCGTGCTGGTGCAGCTGCCCAACACGATGTTCCCCATGCCGGTGCCGTACGATTTCGATTGGTCGGGCGTGATTAACGCGCCGTACGCGGCCCCCGACGTCAAGCTCCCCATCCGGTCGGTGCGGCAGCGGCTCTACCGCGGCTACTGCCGCAGCGCCGAAGAGCTGGCGCCCATCTTCGCCAGGTTCAACGAGAAGAAGGACGAGCTGTACGCGTTGTACCAGAACCAGGCGGGGCTGGATGAGAAGCGCCGCGCTGAGGTGCTGGCGTACTACGACGAGTTCTACAAGATCATCAATGACCCGCGGGCGGTTCAGCGGGAATTCATCCGGCCCTGTCGAAAGAGCTGATGATCAGTAGCGCGCTGCGCTCGTCCATCGGCAAAGTCACCTTCTACTACCTCTTGCTCGCCGCCGCCGCCCTGGTGGCGGTGGCGCTGTATCCTCAAGTCGGCTCGCTCCTCTCCGGGGCGACCGCCGCGCCGGCGGATCTCAGGGCGTTCGCGGACTCCATCGGCGCCGATCCGGCAGCATTGATGCGCGAGCAGATGGCCGGCGTCGGCGGCACCGCCGGCCGCACGCTGCTCGTCATGTTGGGGGCGCTGGCGCTGTCGGTTCCCATCGCCTGGGTGTACATGCTTACCAAGCAGGAGATCGCGTACGACGAGGCCGTGGTCCACACGGTCATCATCCTCCCCATCGCCGTGGCCGGCATCGCGATGATCGTGCGCGAGAGCGTGGCGCTCGCCTTCAGTCTGGCGGGCGTGGTGGCGGCCGTGCGGTTCCGCAACACGTTGAAAGACACCAAGGATGCGGTGTACATCTTCCTCGCCGTGGGCGTGGGGCTCGCGGCGGGTGTGGGCGCGGTGGCGGTGGCGTTTGTCATGTCGGTGGTGTTCAACCTCACGGTGCTGGCGCTCTGGCGGCTGAACATCGGCGACCTGTACGCGTTCCGCCGCGCCGTGGGGCTCGTCACGACCGGCGAAACGCAGATCCCATCCCCGGCCGCGCCCGAGCCCGCACCCACCGTCCCCGACCGCCGGCGCGGGTCGGTGATCATGGAGGCAGCCCAGATTCCGGGACTCGGCGCCGGTCCGGCGGGCAGCCTCGAGCCGGTGATCAACCCCGAGATCAGCCTGCTGGAATTCAACACGCGCGTACTGGCGCTGGCCGAGGACCCGACCGTTCCGCTGCTCGCGCGGTTGCGGTTTTTGTCCATCGTGAGCTCGAACCTCGACGAGTTCACGATGATCAAGGTGGGCGGCCTCAAGCACGCCGTGGCGGCGGGGATCACCAAGCAGTCCATTGACGGGAAGACGCCGAAGGAGCTGCTGAACTCGCTGAACGTGCGGATGCGGGCGCTCCTGGCGCGGCAATATCGCTGCTTCAACGAGCTGAAGAACGGCGAACTCAGGGAGCGCGGGATCCGGATTCTGGGCTGGGAGGAGTTGAACGAAGCCCAGCGCAAGCTGGTGGCGGATTACTTCGACGAGCACGTCTTCCCGGTGCTCACGCCGAAGGCGGTGACGACCGCGCCGGGGCACCCGCTGCCGCACATCGAGGATCTGCGGCTCTCGCTTGCGATCCTGGTGCGGGACCCACGCTCCGGCCGGGACCATTTCTCCATTCTCAACGTGTCCGACGCCCTGCCCCGGTTCGTCCGCATCGGCGAGGGGCTGGATTTCATTCCCATCGAGGACGCGATTCGCGCCAACGCCGGCGTGCTGTACCCCAATCGGCAGGTGCAGGAGGTGCACGCGTTCCGTCTCATCCGGAGCGGCGAGATTCAGGTGGACGAACAGGCCGCGGCGAACTTCCTGGAGGTGGTCGAGGAGGAGCTGCTGCGCCGGCCGCATGGGGCGATCCTCCGCGTGGAGGTGGAGCGCTCCATGCCCGACGTGGTACGCGACCTCTTGTTCCGCGACCTGCGGCGGGAGGAGAACCGCGAGGGGATCCCGCTCGAGCCGAGCGACGTGTTCGAGACCGACGGCATGGTGGATCTGGACGCGCTGGGAGAGCTGGCGGACCTGCCGCTGCCGGATCTGCAGTATTCCCAGTTCTCGCCGATGATCCCGCTGGATCCCGACCGATCGGTGTTCGAGCAGCTCGACGAGCGCGACGTGCTGGTGCACCATCCGTATGAATCGTTCGATCAGACGGTCCAGCGGTTCCTGGTGGACGCGGCGGACGATCCGGAGGTCGTGGCGATCAAGATGACGCTCTACCGGACGGGGGGGCGCTCGCTGATCGTCGAGGCGCTGCGCCGCGCGGCCGCCGCCGGCAAGGACGTGGCGGTGTTCGTCGAAATCAAGGCGCGATTCGACGAGGAAGTGAACATCTACTGGGCCAAGCAGCTCGAGCGCGCTGGCATTCACGTGGTCACGGGCCTGGTGAGCCTCAAGACGCACGCGAAGGTGGCGCTGGTGGTTCGGCGGCAGGGCGACAGGATCCGGCGCTACGCCCACATCGGGACCGGGAACTACAACGCGTCCACCGCGCGGCAGTACACGGACTTCGGTCTCCTCACGGCGGACCCGAGCATCTGCACGGATCTCAACGCGCTGTTCAACGAGCTGACGGGCTCCTCACGGGCGCCGACGGGGAACTTCCAGCGGCTGATCGTGGCGCCCACGTACATGCTCACGCGGTTCCTGGAGCTGATTGACCGGGAGATGCAGCATGCGCGCGCGGGCCGCGGCGGCCACATTCGGGCCAAGCTCAACGGACTCGCGGACACGGAAGTGATCGAGGCGTTGTACCGCGCGTCGCAGGCCGGCGTGAAGATCGAACTCATCGTCCGGGGGATCTGCTCGCTCCGCCCCGGCGTGCCCGGCATGTCCGACAATATCCGGGTCGTCAGCCTGCTGGGGCGGTTCCTCGAGCACGGCAGGATCTACTACTTCGGCAACGGGGGTGAGCCGGAGTACTTCATCGGCTCGGCGGACTGGCGCTCGCGCAACCTGCGGCGACGGGTGGAAGTGGTGACTCCGATCGCCGATGCGACCGCTCGCGCCCGGCTCGAGGCGGTCCTGGACGCCGAGTTGTCCGACCCGCACGCGTGGGTGTTGCAGGGCGATGGGTCCTACGTGCGGGCGTCACGCGGGGAACCCGGGCCGAGCGCGCAGGAGCAGTTCCTCCAGGCGATCGAGCTGGCCGCGCGATAGAAACGCCCGGTCTTTACCGAGCCAGGTTGACGTTCACGTATTCCGGCTCCCCCGTCACCTCCCGCACCACCCACTCCGACAACCAGTCGGGCAACTGCACCTGCATGTTTGCCGCCGGCAGTTCCACCTCCGCCAGCACGAGGTCGCGGTCGGTGAACACGTCCACCTCCCACACAAGACCGTTGTCCGCCCGGAGGTAGCGGCGCTTGACGACACGCCGGCCCTCGGTGAGCGGCCATAACCGGTCGAACAAATCCGCGCTGGTCTCTTCCTCGATTTCGATCCGGGTCACGCCGGTCCCTGACTTGACCGTGCGATAGTAGCGCGTGCTGCCGCCGTCGGTCACCGAGCGCAGCCGTTCTTGCAGCACCGTTCCCGGCAACCACCCCTGCTTCAGTTCCACGCTCGCCGCACCCTCCAACACCGGCGGCAAGCCCCTCAACAGGAACTTCCGCTCGATTTCCGCCGGGACGGTGCTCGTGGCGCCGAGCGCCTTCCCCACCGCTTCAGCCTGCTCCAGGAAGGCGCCGAGTGAGGGGCCCAGCCACTCAGCTTCGAGCGTGGCGAACAGCTCCCGCTGCCGCGCGGCGGACTGACGGATCAGCGACAGCAAGCCGGGTTGCACCCGTCGATTTCTGGTTTTGCCGCGTTGCCCCGCGGTCGCGGCCGAGCGCAGCGCGCGCACGCTGTCCACGGCCGCGCGCTCGAGCAGCTCCGCGATGTCCGCCGCCACCACGTGCATGTCGTGCAACTCCCCCAGCAGGTCCTGGAGGGCCCTGAGGCGCTCCACCAGCGCCTGGGCATCGGAGCGAACGAGGCCGACCGGCTCGAGCAGGTATCGCAGGCGCTTCGCGCGGATGCGGGCGAGGTGCGCTTCCTCCTCGTCGGTGACCGAGGCCACCGTGGCGAGGCGCGCGCCCAACTCCGCGGCGTGCTCCAGCACCAGCCCGCCGGTCGCTGCTCCGAACGTGGGCGGCCATCCAGAGCCGTCGCCGGCCCCGGCGTCGTGCGCGACGGCTCGCAACCGCGCGCGGATGGACCGGGCCAGGCGATCGAATCGCCGCGCTCCCTCGCGCACGGCTTCCTGTTGCGCGGCGAGCCGTTCCTCCACCTGCGAGGCAAACCAGTTCACGCCCGCGCGCTCCGGCCTCGACGCTTGCGCCTCCCGCCCCCGGACCCAGTACAGCTGAACCTCGGCATCCCGTGCGGCATTGGTGTCGGCCGCGATCTGCCGCAGTTGCCGCCGGACTTTCCTGGGGAGCGCGCCTCCCAGGTAGGGGCGGTACGCCCGGAGGCAACAGCGCAGGCGTCGAAGCGAGACGCGGAAGTCGTGCAACGCCTCGGTGTCCGCGGCAGCCGCGAGACGTCGCCGCGCCTCGACGGCCCGGCCCAGCAGCACTCGCGTGACCGCCACGGCGCCGGCGGCCGGCGTCAGTGTCAGGAGGTTCGGGGGGAAACCGGTCACGTCACGCTCCGAGCTTTCGCAGCTGCCCCGGCGTGAGCGACCACTGGAGCACGCCCCTCCCCCGGGCCACGGCTCCGGGGAAATCCACCAGACAGGCGGCTCCCTTCTTGAGCTCGAGCGCCGACTCGGCGCGGCCGGCAACGAGCCACGTGACGAACTGGCTCAGCGTGGGCTCGTGTCCAACCACGGCCACGATTTCGAGGCCGGCCTGCCCCGCCAGCCACGTCTCGAAGGCCTCGGGCTCCGCCCCCGGGGACAACTCGGCGATCTCGACGCGCGGGACCCGGCGGTATGCCTCGGCCACGATGTCGGCGGTCTGGCGGGCACGCACCAACGGGCTCGATGCCAGGAGATCCAGCCGCCGGACCACGGTCTTCAAGCCGCGAACGCCGTCACGCATGCGGCGCCTCCCTTTCGCGGTGAGGGGGCGCTCCGCATCGCTCGATCCCGTGAATGTCTCCCGATCTTCCGCGATGGCGTGACGAATGACGAGCAACTGCATGGTGAACCTCAGGCCGGCGTGAGCGCGCGCTCCGTCTCTCCCGCCCGCGGCTGCGGGCGCTGATGGATCGGCACGATGCGGCGGACGATCTCGGCGCTTTCCCGCGCCGCCTCCCGAGCCAGGTTCTGGAACACGAGCTGCGAGCGAATCGGCGTGGCGCCCTCGGCGGGTGTGACGCGCACGTACCGTCCGTCGGGCTGAAGCTCGCGCGCCTTCACGTTGTCGGCCAACGTCACCGGAAGGATCTCTTCCACGATGCGCTGCTTCAGGCGCTCGTCCTCGATGGGGAACATCACTTCGATCCGCCGGAAGAAGTTCCGCGGCATCCAGTCGGCGCTGGCCAGGAAGACCTCAGGATTCCCCGCGTTCTCGAAATAAAACACCCGCGAGTGCTCCAGGAACTTGTCCACGATGGACGTGACGCGAATGCCCGCGGATACGCCCGGAATCCCCGGCCGGAGGCAGCAGATGCCGCGAATGACGAGGTCGATCGCCACGCCGGCCTGCGAGGCGCGGTACAACGCATCAATCACCGACGGCTCCACCAGCGCGTTCATTTTGACAATGATACGCGCCGGCATGCCCGCGGCGGCGTTGGCGCGCTCGCGATCAATCAGCTCGATCACCTTCTCCCGCAGCCCCAACGGGGCCACGAACAGCCGCTTCCAGCGATGGCCGTGGGAATACCCGGTGAGCAGGTTGAACAGCTCACTCACGTCCTCGCCATACTCCGGCCGGGCGGTGAACAAGCCCAGGTCGGTGTAGATCCGTGCGGTCGTGGGGTTGTAGTTGCCCGTGGCCAGGTGGACGTAGCGGCGCAGGCCGTCCGCCTCCCGCCGCACCACGAGCGCCGCCTTGCAGTGCGTCTTGAGCCCCACCACGCCGTACACCACGTGAACCCCCGCTTCTTCCAGCGACCGGGCCCACACGATGTTGTTTTCCTCCTCGAACCGCGCCCTCAGCTCCACGAGAGCGGTGACCTGCTTCCCGTTCTGCGCGGCCCGCGCCAGCGCGGAGATGATGGGCGAGGGGCCGCTCGTGCGGTACAGCGTCTGCTTGATCGCCAGCACGTCGGGATCGTCGGCGGCGCGATCAATGAAATCCACCACGCATCCGAACGACTCGTAGGGGTGATGGACCAGGAGATCCTGCTCGCGAATCACCTCGAAGATGTTCCGCCCGCCGGCGAGCGGCGGCGGCACCCGCGGCAACAGGGGCTCGTCGTGCAGCGCGCGGAATCCCTCGCGCCGGTGAAGCGCCCAGAACGCCGACAGGTCCACGGGCCCCGGCACGCGGTAGACGTCGCGTTCGGCAAGATCGAGGCTCTCCACCAGCATCTGCACGAAGCGCTCGTCGGCGTCCGCCGAGATCTCCAGTCGCACGGCCTCGCCCCGTAACCGCTGCCGCAGCGTTTCCTCGATCGTCTCGAGCAGGTCCTCGGCCTCGTCCTCTTCGATCGCGAGATCCGAGTTTCTGGTCACGCGGAACACCGTGTGGGCCAGCACTTCGAATCCGCCGAACAACTCCCCGAGATGCGCGGCGATGAGGTCCTCGAGCAACAGGAAGCGCATCCGCTCACCCGCGTCCGGCAACACAACGATCCGGGCGAGAACGCTCGGCACCTGCACCACCGCGAACAGCCGCCGATCCCCGCGCTCGCGGAGGCCCTGGACCAACAGGGCGATGTTCAGGCTCTTGTTGTGCACGTGCGGGAACGGATGCCCGGGATCGATCGCAAGCGGCGTCAACACCGGGTAGATGTTGGAGCGGAACAGCACGTCCACGTGATGCTGCTCGGCCTCCGTGAGATCCTCGTACCGCACCCGCTCGATCCCCTGGGCCGCGAGCCCGGGGAACACCTCCTCCCCCAGCAGGCGATACTGCGCGGCCACGAGTTCATGCACCCGCTGGTCAATGCGCGACAACTGCTCGGCGGCGTCCAGTCCGTCGGCCCCGTAATCCTGGGGCTCCAGCCCGGCGTACAGTTGTTGCTGGAGGCCGGCAACCCGTACCTCGAAGAACTCGTCGAGGTTGGAGCTGAAGATGGCCAGGAACTTGAGGCGCTCGAGCAGCGGCGTGGCTGGGTCCGCAGCCTCTTCCAGCACGCGGCCGTTGAACTCGAGCCAGCTCAACTCGCGGTTGAGATACAGCTCCGGCGGGTGGGTCGGGGCGGGCCGTTCCGTCACGCCTCACCTCCCGTCCCCGTCTTCGCCCCCGATCCGGGATGGGCGGCGGGAACCCGCTCCTTCACCCATTCGATCGCGAGTTTGCAATGGAACGCCCTGCGAAACAGCTTCGACTTGCGAACCGCATCCTCGATGTCCACCCGGGGATATCGCGGCGAGCGGATGCGGATCTCGATCTCATCGTCTTCCACCACGACGCGAAGCCCGCTCACCGCCTGCGTGTGCGTGCGATCGAGCCCATCGGCCACGCGCAGGATCCCGGCCAGCTGGCGCACCAGGCGCCGATCCGCCGGGTCGAGCCTCCCAAAGTTCTCGTGCGATTTCCGCGGCATGGCGCGGCGATGATACCGCGCAACGTTCGCGATCAGCTCCACCTCCCGCGCCGAGAACCCGGGCAGCTCGCCGTGCATGATCAGGTGATAGGCGTGCTTGTGGTGCTTGGCGTGGTTGATCAGGTAGCCGATGTCATGCAACAGCGTGCCCGCCATGAGGATGTCACGAGCCTGCTCCGGCATCTCGAAGGCCCCTTTGAGCCCATCGAAGATGTCGCCGGCAAGCCGCGCCACGTGACCGCAGTGGCGCTCGTTCGAGCGGCATTTCTGGGCGAACTGCCGCACCCGCTCGAGCCGATCGAGCGCCTCCGGCTTGGCAGCCGCCTCTGGTCCGAGCCGGTCCGCGATCATCGCCAGCAGCACGCCATCGCGGATGCCGCGGTCGTTCACTTCCACGCGCTGGGTGCCCAGGTGGCGGCACAGGCGGGTCACGACGGCCACGCCGGCGAGCAGAATGTCGGCGCGTTTGGGGTTCACGCCCGGGATCTGCCGCCGCGCGCCGAGTGGGGTCTCGCGCAGCCGGTCTCGCAAGCGGATCACCTCGGCGCGGGTGAGCGCATAGCCCGTCAGCGGGCCCGCCTGGCCCTCGCGGGCGTAGCGCATCATCTGGCCGAGGTTGGAGAACGTGCCGCCGCTGCCGATCATGACCTCGGCCGTGAACGGCGGCTCGCCGATCACGCGTTCGACGACAGAGTCAATGTGGCGCTTCAACGCTCTCCAGTGTTTGCGCTTGAGCGGATCGGACTTGACGTATTTCTCGGTGAGCCGCACCGCGCCGAGCGGGAGGGAGTGGACCTGGTCAATGACGCCGTCGGCGACGAGAATGACCTCGACCGAACCCCCGCCGATGTCCACGATCGCGACCGAACGATTCTCCAGGTTGAAGTGGCGGTTCACGCTCTGGAAGGCGAGCTGCGCCTCCTCCTCTCCTGAGATCACCTCCACCTTGAGGCGATGGCGTTTCCAAACCTCGCGGAGGAAAGCGCGGCCGTTGGATGCCTCGCGCACCGCGCTCGTGGCCACGGCCCGGAGTTCGGCCACCTGAAAGCCTTGGGCGATCGCCTTCATCTTGCCAAGGACTTCGAGCGACCGCTCCATGGGTACATGGGCCAGGCGCCCGGTCTTGAACAGGCCCCGGCCCAACCGCGTCATCTCTTGTTCCTCGTCCAGGACGCGGTAGGTGCCGTCGGGCTCCACTTCGGCCACGACGAGCCGGAACGAGTTGGTCCCGACGTCAATGGCGGCGAGCCGGGGATTGGGGTTGGTCATGGGCCTTCCCTCAGGGACCATAACGCTACACAACTTTGTCAGAGGGGAGCAAATGACCTCCTTAAAGAACGCCTATTCCAGAGATGCAGATCACGCCTGTCGCGACACTGATGCATAGATGACTTCTCGGGTCAAGCGGACCTCGACGCCCGAGACCCGCAGGCGTGGAGCGTTGGCGTGGCACCGCCACGAGCGCCGCTGCGCCTTTCGCCCCCCAGCAATACATTCCCGCCGTGCCACTCACCGCATACGCGCGCATCCTCGCCCTGGCAGCAGCTCTTGCCGTCCCTCTGGGGCTCCAGGCCCAGGGGGCGTCCGGCACTGCCGCGATCCAGACCGAGGAGGACGAGTACACGCGCTACGAGATGCTGGAGCCCGGGAGCGCCCAGTTCCGCATCCTCTATGACGTCACGGCCACCACACCCGGAGCGCGGTTCTACTTCAACACGATCCGGCGGGGCAGCGAGGCGAGCGATGAGTCCGTGATTGACCTGATGACGGGAGAATCTCTGCACTTCGAGATCGTGACCGGCCGGCAGGCAAGGTCCGAAGGCCACCCCACCGCAGACACTGCCACGTCCTACATCAAGGTCCAGCTGCCGCGGCCGGTGCCGCAGGGCGGCGGTGTCCGGCTCAGGATTGTGAAGACCTACCGCGATCCTCGCAGCTACCGGGTGGAAGGGAACACCGTGGTGTTCGATCGCTCGCTCGGCATCCGGCGGAACGCGGTGGTGCTTCCCGCCGGGTACGAGCTGATCGGCTGCAACTATCCGTCGCAGGTGCTGAGCGAGCCCGACGGCCGGATCGCGGTGAGCTTCATGAACCCCGGGCCCATGGCCGTGCCCCTCGTGGTCCGAGGACGGAGGCTGCCCCGATGAGGCCGTGGGGGGTGAGCCTGGTATGCGCCGCCGCTCTGGGCGTGTCGCCCCTCGCTGCCCAGGGCGAAGCCGCCCGCCTCAGCGAACGCGCGCGACAGGATCGCGAGATCGTGTACTTCCTGAGGCAGCCCGAGACCCACACGTTCGATCTCTACCACGACTACACGGAGTGGCGCGCGGGCGAGAGCATGTACCTCAACGTGGTGCGCGCCGGGAGCACGGTGTCCAACCCGTCGGCCGTGCTGCTGGACACGGGGGAGAAGCTCACAATGGAAATCCTGCGCGGCGAGGCCATCACGCGGGCGGGAATCGACATCGGCCAGCCCGTGACACCGGCGACGGAGGTCGTGGTGATCCGGTTTCCGCAGGTCCAACCGGGCCGATCGGTGCGACTGAGAATCTCCGAGACGTACACGGACTCCAGCCGGTATGGGTTGCGTGGCGAGGAGCTGGTATGGGACCGCGCGTTCGGCCGGCCACGCAATGCGGTGGTTCTGCCGGAAGGTTGGTTTCTCACAGCCAGCTCCATCCCGGCCACGGTGTCCGAGACGTCAGACGGCCGGATCAGGCTCGACTTCGAGAATCCGCGCCCGGACGAGATTGCCGTCTTGATCAAGGCCAAGCGGCGTTGAAGCGACGATTGCAGAGTGCGTAACCCGCGCACTAGATTCCGCGCCCCGACACGAATCCCTTCAACCACAAGGTCGCGCCATGGCTGAGCCCGTCAGTGTGCAGCGTTTCGTACAGGAACTCGAGAAGCTCAAGGCCGAGATGGATGCCGGAAGGCTCAAACACGGCGAGTACGACCAGCGGCTGGCCCGGGTGATTCAGGAGCTGCGGGACCGCAAGATGGACGCCGACCGCGCGGCGATCCAGACCGCGATTGACGGCGCGCTGCAGCGCGGCGTGATCACGCCGGGAGTGAGGGAGCACCTGGAGAAACGCCTCGGGCTCAAGTAGTCCGGTCAACACCCCTGCCCGCCAGCCCGGCTGCGGCGCTCTGCCGCTCGGTGCGGCGGGTGTTTCCCGGGGCGGACCCGCGGCCTGAGGTTCCGGCGACTACGCCAGACGCCCCTCCGGGAAGCGCCGCAGCTGCCAGCTGCGCCACAACAAGTAGATGGCGGGGATCACGACCAGCGTGAGGATCGTGGAAGTCACCATCCCGCCTACCATCGGCGCGGCGATCCGTTTCATGGTGTCTGCGCCCGTACCACCACCCCAGAGGATCGGCGCCAGGCCGGCGATGATCGCCGTGACGGTCATCATCTTGGGCCGCAGCCGCTCCACCGCACCCTCGTGCACGGCTTCCGCCACGTCCGTGGCGTTGTGCATACGGCCTTCGGCCTTTCGCCGATAGAACGCCTCGTCCAGGTAGATCAGCATCACCACGCCCGTCTCTGCGGCGATGCCGGCGAGCGCAATGATCCCCACCCAGACGGCCACGCTCGTGTTGTACCCCGCGAGCCAGAGGTACCAGATGCCGCCGACCAGCGCGAAGGGTACGGACAGCATGACGATCAATGACTCGGTAACGCCGCGGAAGTTGAGGTACAACAGAAGGAAGATGATCACCAGGGTGACCGGAATGACCAGTTGGAGCTTCTGAGCCACGCGCTGCATGAACTCGAACTGCCCACTCCAGGTGAGCGTGTATCCAGGTGGCAGCACCAGCTGTTGCCGCACGACCTCCTGGGCGTTCTCGACGTACCCGCCGACGTCCCGGCCCTCGATGTCCACGTAGATGGTGGTGACGGGGAAAGCGTCCTCGGTCTTCACCGCCATTGGCGCCTGGAGCACGCGGATGGTGGCGATCTGACCCAGTGGGATTTGCGTGAGGCGCGCCCCGGCTCCACCGTTCGGCGCCATGCTCCCCATCCCGCCGCCGCCACCCATTCCGTCGGCGGCAACCGCAGCCGTGACGCCGGGCGCCGGGATGACCACCTCCCGCAGCTTCTGCACGTCGTCGCGCAGCTCGCGGGGGTAGCGCACGTTCACCGCGTAGCGCTCCCGTCCCTCCACCGTGAACGCCGCGTCAATGCCACCCACGGTGGCCATCACGGCGTCGTGGACGTCGCCGGCATTGAGCCCGTATCGCGCTGCCTCGGCCCGGTCAATCTCGATATCCACGTAATAGCCTGACACGTTGCGCTCGGCAAAAGCGCTTCGGGTCCCCGGCACTTCCCTGATGATACGCTCCACCCGCTCGCCGAGCGCCTGGAGCGTGTCCAGGTTGGGCCCGTAGATCTTGATGCCGACGGCGGTCCGCACGCCGGTGGCAAGCATGTCAATGCGGCCTTTGATCGGCATGGTCCACGCATTGGTGACGCCCGGCATGCGCACGGCCTCGTTCATCTCCGCGACCAGCCGCTCCGGCGTCATTCCGGGCCGCCACTGGTTCTCCGGCTTGAGCGTGATCGTGGTCTCGTACATGTCGAGCGGGGCGGGATCGGTGGCGGTGTTGGCCCGGCCCGCCTTGCCCAGCACGGACTCCACCTCTGGGAAAGAGGCGAGCACGCTGTCCTGGTATCGCATGATCTCCCGCGCCTGCGCGATCGCCACGCCGGGCACGGTCGTCGGCATGAAGAGCAGCGACCCTTCCTGCAGCGGCGGCATGAACTCACTGCCGAGCCGCTGCCACGGCAGGATCGTCGCCGCGAGCACAGCGGCGGCCGCGGCGATCACGGTCCAGGGCCGTTGCAGCGTGAATGAGATCACCGGAGCATAGAATCGCTGGAGCACGCGGTTCACCGGGTTCTCCCCTTCGGAGCGAATCCGTCCGGTGACCAGGTACCCCATGAGCACGGGCACAAGCGTGATGGACAGCAGCGCCGCGCCGGCCATCGCGAACGTCTTGGTGAACGCGAGCGGCTTGAACATCCGTCCTTCCTGCTGCTCGAGCGAGAACACCGGCAGGAAGCTGAACGTGATGATGAGCAGCGAGAAGAACAGCGGCGGGCCCACCTGCCGGCAGCTCTCCAGCACGATCTCCCAGCGCGACTTCCCCTCGGGGGCGCGTTCGATGTGCTTGTGCATGTTCTCGATCATCACGATGGCCGCGTCCACCATCGCTCCGATCGCGATGGCGATGCCGCCGAGGCTCATGATGTTGGCGTTCACGCCGATCCAGCGCATCACGATGAACGAGATCAGGATACCGAGGGGCAGCGTCACGATGGCGACAAGGGACGAGCGGGCGTGCAGCAGGAACAGCACGGTCACGGCCGCCACGATCAACGATTCCTCGATCAGCTTATCCCGCAGGTTCTCGATGGCGCGGTGAATCAGGTCGCTGCGGTCGTACACCGGGCGCAGCCTCACCCCCGACGGGAGCCCGCGCTGGATTTCGGCAAGCCGGGTCTTGATGGCCTCGATCGTCTTGAGCGCATCCGATCCGTACCGCATCACCACGATGCCGGCCACGGTCTCGCCCCGCCCGTTCAGGTCGGCGGCGCCACGCCGCGGCTCGGGGCCCACCTGCACCGTGGCCACGTCGCGCACGCGAATCGGTGTGCCATTCGGCGTGGCCCCGACGGCAACGTTTTCGATGTCCCGAACGCCCCTGAGGTACCCCAGCCCGCGAATCATGAACTCCCGCCCGCCCATCTCGAGCACGCGGGCGCCGATGTCCATGTTGTGCGCGCCGATCGCCTGTGCCACGCGCGTGGCGGGAATGTTGAACGCCCGCAGCCGCTCGGGGTTCACCTCCACCTGGTATTGCTTGACGAACCCTCCGAGGCTCGCCACCTCGGAGACACCGGGAACGGCGGTGAGCTGGTAGCGGATGTACCAATCCTGAAGCGTACGGAGCTGGGCAAGATCGAGGCTGTCAGATTCCAGGACGTACTGAAACACCCAACCCACGCCCGTGGCGTCCGGACCGAGCGTGGGCTCGACTCCGCGCGGCAGGCGCGTCCGAATGCCGTTCAGATACTCGAGGACCCGCGATCGGGCCCAGTAGATGTCGGTCCCGTCTTCGAAGATCACGTACACCAGGCTCAGGCCGAAGAACGAGAACCCGCGAACCACCCGCGAGCCCGGCACCTTGAGCATCTCCGAGGCGATCGGGTAGGTGATCTGGTCCTCCACGATCTGCGGCGCCTGCTCGCTGAAATCCGTCTGGACGATCACCTGCACGTCGGACAGATCGGGGATGGCGTCGAGCGGCGTGGTCCGCATGGCCCAGACGCCGCCGCCGATCACCGCCATCGTCCCGAGCGCCACGAGAAAGCGGTTCTTGACCGACCAGGCGATGACGGCGTCAATCATGGCGGTGTCCTGCGGGCATCGTATCGTGCCGCATGCCGGGCATGGTGTCGCGTTTCGCCGCCGGGGCGGCGGGACGGTCGCCCGCGTGCTGCATGCCGGGCATGGCGCTGCCCGTAGTGGCAAGGCGGGACTCGGCGTCCACCAGGAAGTTCGCGGCCGCCACGACGGTCTCGCCCTCGGTGAGCCCGGTCAGGATCTGGACCATGTTGCCCGCGCGCGCTCCGAGCACGACCTCGCGCGGTGTCAGGACACCATCGCTGCCCCGCACGAACACGAGGTTCCGTTCCCCCGTCACGACGATGGCATCCATCGGCACCACGAGCACGCCGGGGCCGATGGTCACGTCGAAGTAGATCGTGGCGTACATCCCCGGCTTGAGCCGCAGCGTGGGATTGGGGACGCTCACGCGGACCCGGTTCGTCCGGCTGTCCGGGTTGACCGTGGGATACACGAAGCTCACGCGGCCCATGAGGTGCTCCCCGGGGTAAGCGGCCACCTCGATGTGCGCCTGAGATCCCGCGCGCACGAACTGCAGATCCTGCTCGAATACGTCGCCCTCGGCCCACACCGTTGAGAGGTCGGCAATGCGGTACAGCCGCATGCCCGGCATCACCTGCTGGCCTTGCAGGACCTGCTTCTCCAGCACAATGCCGCTGACCGGCGCCACCAGGGTGAGCGTCTTGGTGATCTCGCCGGTCCGCTCGATCTGTTCGATCTGCTCCGCCGTGATGTCCCAGTAGGCCAGGCGGCGGCGCGCGGAGGCGAGCGTCGCCTGGGCGCTGCGCCATGCCTCGCCCGCCGCGGAATCCACCTGCGCTGCCAGCCGCTTCGCGGTGAGCAGCTCCTGCTGGGCTGCCACCAGCATGGGGCTGTAGATCGTGAGCAGGGGCGCGCCCTTACGCACGAAATCGCCCGTGAAGTTGACGAACAGCTGCTCCACGAAACCGTCAATCTTCGGCGTCACGTCGGCGATCATCGGCTCGGGTGCCACGATCTGACCCACGGTGCGGATGGTGCGGGTCATGGAGCCACGCCTGACCGTGGTGTACACCACGCCGAGGGCGCGCTCCTGCTCGGCAGTGAGATGGACCGCCTGCCGAATTGCCTGCCCGGTGGTGTCGGTGGCGCCCTGCGTGCCGCCCGCCATCATGCGCGCGTGCTCCTCGGGGGTCATGTCCATTGCGGCGGCGTCCGGCTGTTCCCGGCCGTCCCTGCCGCACCCGCCGGCGACGAGTAGCGCGGTCAGGCCGTAGAGAAACCTGAGCTTCATCGGGCACCCCGCAGGTCCGTACCCACCAGCGCCTCAACTTCGGCCACGGCTTTGTGATAGGCCGCGGCCAGGCGCACCGATTCGGTCTGATAGCGATTCACCGTCATCTGGTTCTCCACCAGGCTCATGTAGTCCACCTTGCCAACGCGATAGGCCGCAAGTGCCGCGTCAACCGAGGCCCGCGCCTGCGGGACGATCGCGGTGGCATAGAGGCGCGAGAGGTTGAGGCTTCGCATCGCTTCCGCCCGCAGTTCCGCCAGCTCAGCGAACGTCTCGTTATACACGTCGCGGGCCTCGGCATCCGCCATCGCTTGCATGGCCTGCATCTCCTTCCGCATCGGCAGTTGCCGGGAGCGGGCCCACAACGGAACCCGGATGCCGATCATCAGTGAGGCCATGTCATCGAAGGCCGGGCGTTGGCCGTAACTCGCGCCCAGCATGAGGTCGGGATACAACTCACGGCGCGCCAGGCGATAGGCTGCCTCGGCGGCCAGCACGCGTTCACGCGCAGCCCGGAGTCTTGGGCGCCGCTCCACGGCCAGCGCCATCAGCGTGTCTATACCAGGTAGCTCGGCACCTACTTCCGGCAGCTCCAGCGCTCCCACGGGTTCCGTGGCGTCACGCCCCATGAGCGCGTTCAGCCGCGCGGCCATGGCGATGCGCTCCTGCTGCATCACCGTGATCTCCTCGGTCATGCGCGCCACGGCCACCTGCGCCTGCAGCACGTCCTGCTGGAGGCCCGAGCCCACCGCGTACATGGTCTGGGACACCTGAGCGAAGTCGCGCAGCAGGTCGCGGGAGTTGGCCATGATCTCCAGCGCGCGGTCAATGTACGCCACTTCGTAATAGACCGACTTCACCCGGGCGATGAGCATCAGCTCGGTATCATCCGCGTCGAGCTGGTCCGCCTGGGCCAGACGCTGCGCGCGATCTTTGGCGAAGCCGAGCTTGCCCGGCCACGGGAGCATCTGATTGAGCTGGAACTGGTTCATGGTCATGGGATCCATCGTTGATCCCAGGCCGTTCACCATCCGGTTCATCAGCCCGAAGGACACTTCAGGATCCGGCAGTGCCGCGGCCTGGGGCACGCGCTCCCATGCGGCCTCGGCGCGAAGGCGCGCCGCGCGGAGCATTGGGTTGGCCGCGCGCACCTGAGCGACAGCCTGCTCGAGCGGCAGCGCA
>DATMAW010000201.1:0-10096 GCA_035559715.1 Gemmatimonadales bacterium
CCGAGTACGCCTACGGTCTTGATGTCGGTCATGCGACTCCTTGCTCCAACCCGGGTTTGTGTGTGATTGACGATGGCGGCAGCCGCCGTGCTTGTTATGGCCCCTTCTGTATCATCCCCCGGATTTCGTCAGCCACGCGGAGAAGCGGGTCCCGCCGGCTTCCCGACCCCGTTCGATGCGGCTCGAGGTCGCCGTGCTCCAGCCGATCCAGCACCTGCTCCAGCGCTCCCTGCACCTCCGCGGCCTCGTCGCGCTGTTTCCGCGCCACGGCCACACCGAGCGGAAGGCCCACGGCCGCCGGAATCGCGGCGACCAGCGGTACGACGCCGATGACCAGCGCGATACCGGTCGCCGCAAGGCCTGCCAGGCTCCCCAGCATCGCGGCGCTGAGCCGTTCGCGCAGGATGTTGCCGATGTCCGCCACGAGCTGCACATACGCCCGGCCGCCTTCGAGCTCGGTGACGCTGCCGGCAACCTCACGCGCGCGGGCAAGAACGTAACGACGGCCCCCCGAGCGGAACGCGCGTTTGAGCGACGCGAACGCCCCCTGCTGCGGTTCCCACGCCAACTGGTTCGTGAACCTGCGCTTCACCTGCAGCAGCTCGCCTTCGGCCATCCAGCGCGACAGGGCTGCTTCCGCTTCGGCGCGCGGTCTCGGGATCACGCGCCCGGCGGCAACGCGACTCGGACCCGCGATCCAGGCGGTCACGCCGCGCTGAGCCTCCAACCCGGCACGTGTGCGTTCTTCCAGGATCGCCTGGTGGAGATAGCGCTCCGGGATGCCCACTTCCCGGCCCAGCGCCATTAGTTCGGGCTCGGACAAGCCCTCACCGATGTCGCGCTCGCCCGCCTGCAGTTCGGCCGCGCGCTGAATGATCCGCTCGATGGCCCCGCGATCCAGGCGCGGTCCGAGCGGCGCTGGCAGCGTCACTGCCGTCCTTACCCTCGCCGCTCCGCGATCGGAGCAGGCGCTGCAGCCGACGGGGCACCGCCCGGGAGCGGAACACCCGTGGACGCGGGAAGGCTCTTCCCGGCGGCCGCGCCGGCCCGCGCCATCTCCAAGAACGGCGACAACAGGTCGATCGGGATGGGGAAGATCGTCGTGGAGCTGTTCTCCGTCGCGATCTCCACCAGCGTCTGGAGATAGCGCAGCTGGAGTGCCGCGGGTTGCGTGCCGATGACACCCGCTGCCTCGGCGAGCTTGTGCGACGCCTGGAACTCGCCCTCGGCCGCAATCACCTTGGCGCGACGCTCCCGCTCGGCTTCGGCCTGCCGCGCCATGGCGCGCTTCATCTCCGGCGGCAGGTCCACGTCCTTCACCTCCACCGCGGAGACCTCGATGCCCCAGGGCTCGGTGCGTTGGTCCACGATCTGTTTCAGGATGCCGTTGATCTTCTCGCGATCCGCCAGCAACTCATCTAGCTGGACCTCGCCGAGGACGCTGCGCAACGTGGTCTGAGCGAGCTGGCTCGTCGCGAACAGGTAGTTCTCGATCTCGATGATCGCCGCTTCCGGGTTCTTCACCCGCATGTACAACACCGCGTTCACCTTGATCGAGACGTTGTCACGCGTGATGACGTCCTGGGGCGGGATGTCCATGGCCACGATCCGGAGCGAGACCCGGTTCAGCTTGGCGAAGAACAGCGGCACAAAGATCAGGCCCGGGCCCTTCGTGGCCCAGTAGCGACCCAGGAAGAAGGCCACGGCCCGTTCGTATTGCTTGACGACGTGCAGGCTGCCATAGGTGTAGGCAAGCGCGAGCGCGAGACCGCCGATCAGGAACTCCATTGGGTCCTCAGCTCCGTGTCAGACGAAAGCCTCCACGATCACCGCCGCGCCCTGGCCGCCTCCGATGCACGCCGAACCCAGACCGTATCGCTTCCTGGCCAGGCGAAGCGCATGAAGCAGGTGGATCGTGATGCGCGTGCCGCTCGCCGCGAGCGGGTGGCCAATCGCGATGGCGCCACCATGAACGTTGGTTCGGTCGCGGTCGAGCCCCAGTTCGCGCTCGACGGCGAGATACTGCGGCGCGAATGCTTCGTTCACTTCGACCAGATCCATGTCGTCGAGCTTGAGCCCCGCCCGCTGAAGCGCCTTGCGCGCGGCCGGTGCCGGCCCAATGCCCATGTATTTCGGCTCGACCCCCGCGACGGCCCACGCCACCAGGCGCCCGAGCGGCGCGAGCTTGTGCTCGCGGGCGAACGTCTCGCTCGCGATCACGGTGGCCGCAGCCCCGTCGCAGATGCCCGAGGCGTTCCCGGCCGTCACCAGACCGTCCTTCTTGAAGTACGGTTTCAGCGCGAGCAGTCCCTCCAGTGTCGTGGACGGACGCATGTGTTCGTCCGCGCGCCAGTCTACGGTGGAACGTGTCTTGGGGTCCTTCACCGGGACAGGGATGACCTCGGGCTCGAACACGCAATCGTCCCATGCCTTCTTGGCGAGCTGCTGACTCCGCAGCGCCACGCGGTCCACGTCCTCCCTGGTCAGCCCGTACTTCTCGGCCAGCGCCTCGGCTGTTTCCGCCATGGACAGGCCGCACTGCGGATCCTTCAACGCCTCCCACAGCGAGTCCTCGAGCGGAGCGGCCGGCCCGAGGCGGATGCCCCAGCGCGCACCCCGAACCACATGGGGGGCCTGGCTCATGGATTCCGCACCGCCCGCGAGCACCACGCGGGACTCGTCCAGCAGAATCTGTTGCGCCCCCTGGATGATGGCCTCGAATCCGGAACCGCACAGGCGATTCACGGTCACGGCCGGAGATTCAATGGGCAGCCCGGCCCGGAGCCCCACGTGACGCGCCAGATAGATGGCATCCGCAGAGGTCTGTTGCGCGTTGCCGAATACGACGTGATCCACCTGCTCCGCACGAACGCCCGCTCGTTCGAGGGCGTGCCGCGCGGCGATGGCCCCGAGGTCGGTGGCGGACAGATCCTTCAGCGTGCCGCCGAACGATCCGAACCCCGTCCGGACGCCCGACAAGAACACCACATCCGCGTGTTTCCCCTGCGTTTTCATGTCCATCAGCCCTTTTTGCGGAGTATCACCATGCCTGCGAACGTCGTGCTCCCATCCACGTCGTACGCCTTGAGCACCACCCGATACGTGCCCGACTGACCGGCATCGAACGTCACCAGCGGAATGTCGTCGGTGGCAGTGTCACACTCGACTTCCTTGCCTTGCGTGTCGTAGACGCAGATGTCGAGATCCTTGGAGTTGCCGTCACCGCCGCCCGCGATGAAGTAGGACTTCCCCTTCGTCACGTCGAATTGCAGCGGTTTCTCCTCCCCCTCCGCGAACCACCCGAACATCATCCCCCACTGCCCCATCTCCGGAATCGCCTCGTAGTCATCCTCTTTCAGGTTAACCCAGTCCAACACGTCTTCCATCGCGTCCTTGAGACTCGCCTGGGCCCGGGCTTCGCCGGGAAGGAGCGAGAGCGCGAATGCCGCGGCCAAACCAACGAACGGGCTTCCGGTGCTGCGACGGGCGATGACCACTGGGGCCTCCTGAAATTGGTCGCGCGCGGCTGATGGATTAAGGGGGAGGGAAGCGGCCGGCCGTCGGAGCGCGCGAGCACCGATCGGTGCGGTCCAGCCCCGCTGCGACGCCCCCGAGGAACGCCGCTTGCCGGAGAAGATACCGTGGCCGCGCGAGCGGCGCGACGCGCCTTACAGCGCGTCGGCGACGGCCGCGGCGACGTCGAGCGTGGCGGCCGTGCCACCGAGGTCCCGAGCCCTGACACGCCTCTCCAGGGACGCGCGCACTGCCGCCGTGAGCCTGGCCGCGCCTTCGGCAAGACCGAGCTGCTCGAGCATCAACGCGCCCGTCAGAATCGTAGCGAGCGGATTGGCGGTCCCCTTCCCGGCGTACTTGGGCGCCGATCCGTGGACCGGCTCGAACAACCCCACCTGCCCGGGGTGAAGGTTGGCGCTGGGCGCGATGCCAAGCCCACCCACGAGCTGCGACCCCAGGTCCGACAGAATGTCGCCGAACATGTTGTTGGTGACGATTACGTCGAAGTGGTGTGGCTGCTTCAGGAGCTGCATACACAGCGCGTCGATGTAGTAATGCTCGCGCTCAATGTCCGGGAACTCGGCGCCGACCTCGGCGAAGACGCGTTGCCACAGGTGGTGGGCCGGGATGGCGTTCGACTTGTCGGCCATGGTCACCCGGTGCCGCCCATGCGCGCGGGCCCACGTAAAGGCGGCGCGGATGATCCGCTCGACCTTCGGGGCCGTGTGGACGTCCTCGGCGATCTGCTCCTCGTCCTTGGTCCCCACGTTCCTGGAGGAGCCGCGCGCCAGGTACAGGCCCTCCGTGTTCTCGCGGAAGATCACGAAGTCAATCGTCCGGTCGCCCGACGGCCCGGCGGTCCCAGCCGCGATTGTGCTGCCCCCTGGATGCGCTGGCGCCGCGGCCCAGTTTCCTTTGAGCGGGCACAGGTCCGGATGCAGCAGAGCACAGGGGCGAAAGTTGATATAGAGGTCCAGGCGAAACCGCAGACCCAGCAGAATATCGCGCGCGTGGGCCTGATCGGGCACGCGTGGATCGCCGAGCGCACCGACCAGAATGGCATCCACATCCCGTTTCAAATGCTCGAACGCATGGTCGGGCAGCGTCTCGCCCGTCTTGAGAAAATGGTCCGCCCCGTACGGGAGCCGCTCCCACTCGATCGTGCCGCCGGCGATGTGGGCGGCGCGCTCGATGACCGGAATGGCTGCCTCAACCACCTCGGGGCCAATGCCGTCGCCGCCGATGACGGCGACGGTGAACGTCTGAGGGTGTGAGGCAGTCATGGCCACCGGGCGCGCTCGGGTTATGGGTTGGGGGTGCGAGAGCGATGTCCGCAGCTGATGCAGAACACCCAGCCCGGCTCGAGTTCGGTTCCGCAGACGGAACAACGCGCCGGCGCAACCTGCTCGCCGCAGAAGGGACAGTAGATCACCGTTCGGTGCTGCGGCAGCGGCCGCTGGCAGTTGCGGCATCCCGTGCCTTCCGCCGTATCGAAGCTGTAGGGCAGAGGAACCGCGCCCGCCCCGGGGCCTGACGAGTCCGGTTCGCCCAACGGCTCGGCCGGCCGCGTGAGTGGCTGGGGCTGTGGAGCGGCCGGGGCCGGCGCGTACGCGTCCCGTGCGTCGAGCAACTCGCGCACGGCAATTGGATTCAGCACGACGCGGGCGGCGGCGAATTCGCGAAACGCCCCCGGCAGCGGATTGATGGCCTCGGCCTCCTGCGCGAGGGCGGCGCCAGCTTCGGGTGGCTCGAGCGCCACGAGATCGCGATAGCCGGCCAACAACCGCAACACGGCCATCTCATAGTCCTCGTTGGTGTCGAACTGAAGTCGTGCGCGAAACACGCGATAGGGGATGATGTCTTGGTACAGCTCGGAGACCTGAAACGGCCTATGAAGGTAATCGGGACGGGTGTCGGCCAGCGTGTACACCAGCTGCCGAAACAGTCGGTGCACGTCGTCGCCCGCGTCGTCTACCGCCACTCGTGCTCCCAGCGATCGTATTGCACCGGTACCACGCCAGCGCCGGCCAACAGCTCGATGCCACTCGGGTCGCGATACGGCCTTCGGTAGAACAGGTGCGTCACGCCCGAGTTGATCATCAACTTGGCGCACATGACACACGGGCTCGACGACACAAAGGCCACCTTGTCCCGTAACGCCCCCGGTGCCTTCACCAGGGCATTCACCTCAGAGTGAATACACCCGCAGCTTCCCGGCACGGCCGAGTCGCAGCGGTTCGGGAGGCCCTTTGCGTTGCCGTTGTAGCCAATGGCCACGACGTTCTCGAGCTGCGCGTCCGTGATCACCGTACCGACCTGCAGGCGGGCACACGTGGAGCGTTTAGCCAGCTCCTCGGCCATCCGCATGTAGACCTCATATAAAGGAATGCGAGAAAGGTCCGGCTCGGCACCGTCGGGCAGGAGATTCAGCGGGTGGGTGTTGGCACGGACACCGTCCTTGGCCACCGTCATTCGCGCATCGCCTCGACCAGTTCATCGAAAGCCGCATCGGGATCGTAGTCGGTGAACTGCCCGCGGCGCCGCCGTTCCTCGAGCCAGGCCGCGAACCCGCTCTCCACCGCCCCCGCCGATGTGAGCTGCTGCCCGGCGGCGCGCATGGCGAGGTCGTTCGCGTACTCGTTCTTGGCGTGCCCCGCGTGGCCCCGAACCCAGCGCCAGTGTACGTCGTGCTTCGCGGCGACACGAGCGAGCGTTTGCCACAGTTCCAGGTTCTCGATCGCTCCTCCCTTTCGCCGCCAGCCCCGGGCCCGCCAGGACGGGACCCATTCGCGCATGCCCTTGACCAGGTATTCCGAGTCGGACACGTACGCGACGCTGAGACGCCGCCCCTTCTGCGACAGCAGCGCGAACGTCGCGATTGCACCCGCGAGCGCCATGCGGTTGTTCGTGGTGTCGGGCGCTGAAATATAGACGTCGCGCCGGGCAATGCCGCCGCGCGTACGAGTCTCAATCAGCGCGGCGGCGCCCCCGGGGGTTAGCCCGTCGCGTCCGTTCCCCAGGCAACTCTCATCCGCGTGAACGACGACGATCGGCGCCGAAGTCACGCTACTACCTCGATGGTGCCGGCAGTCGCGACGATCTCGCCGATCCGCGCCGCGGCCGGCGTCCCGCGCGCCCGCAAGGCGCTCACCAGGTGATCCGCGCGGTCAACCGCAACCGCCACGAGCAGTCCGCCGGAGGTCTGTGCGTCCGCAAGCAACAGCGCCGTGGCGTCGTCGAGCCCGGGCGGGAACCGGGTGAACCGTGCGGCTGCCTCAAGGTTCCGTCGGGTGCCACCCGGCACGATGCCGCGCGCGGCAAGGTCTTGGGCGCCGGCGAACAGGGGGACGCTGCGGGCGGCGAGCCGTGCCCCCACGCCGCTCGCCGCCACCACGTTGTGGAGATGGCCAAGCAGGCCGAACCCCGTCACGTCGGTCATGGCGTGCACCGCGCCTTCGACCTCGCGCACCGCATCGAGCGCGTCGGCGTTGAGCGCGGTCATGGAGCGGACAGCGTCTGCCATGGCGCCCGGCCCGATCAGATCGCGTTTCAGTGCGGTGGAGAGGATTCCGGTGCCGATGGGCTTTGTGAGCACCAGTGCGTCGCCGACGCGCGCTCCCGCGTTGGTGATTACTTTGTCGGGTCGCACGTCGCCGAGGACGACCATCCCATACTTCGGTTCCGAATCGTCAATGGAATGGCCGCCCACGATGAATGCGCCGGCCTTGGCTGCAACGTCGGCGCCGCCGCGCAACGTGTCGCCCAGCACTGCGAGCATGGCGGGATCCCGCGGCCACGCCACAAGGTTCAAGGCGATGAGCGGCCGGGCGCCCATCGCGTAGATGTCGGAGAACGCGTTGGCCGCGGCGATGGCGCCAAACGTGTACGGGTCGTCCACGATCGGCGCGAAGAAATCCACCGTGGCCACGAGCGCGCGATCATCCGATAACCGGTAAACGGCGGCGTCGTCGGATGTCGCGGCGGCGACCACGACTCTCGGATCACTGACGGGAGGCAGGTGGCGCAGGACCTGCGCCAGCTCGTCAGGGCCGAGCTTGCAGGCTCAACCGGCCCCGTGCGACAGCGTGGTCAGCCTGATGCGGGGCTTCTGGTCGCGCGGTTGGTCGGCCATCACTCGCTCCTTTGCGAGGACGCATGGATGGACCTTGGGCCGTCTACGCGGCGGCCTTGGCCCTGGGGGCGGCGCACGCCCTCGAGGTGGATCATATGGTCGCGGTCACCGCCTTCATAGGTGGCCGCCCGCGGGTGGCTGCGGCTGCAGCGTTCGGCCTTCGGTGGGGGCTCGGACACGCAGCCGTGGTCATGGCCCTGGGCGGACTGCTGGCGTGGAGCGGTGCGCGCCTTCCGGCTGCGGCATCCACCTGGGGCGAAAGCGCCGTGGGCGTCATGCTGCTGGCCCTCGGGCTGTGGACCGCCCGGCGCACCCAGCGGCTGCACGTGCATCCCCCAGACCGCCATGGCGACCACGCACACCTGCACGCCCACCTGGCCAACGCGCCGACCCACGAACACACGCACGCGCATTCCAGCGCCCGCCGCCACCGCCACCTCTCGACCGTTGTGGGTGCCGTCCATGGATTCGCCGGCACGGCGCCGGCCGTGGCACTGATTCCCGTGACTCTCCTCTCCGATCGATCAGTCGCGCTCGGCTACCTTGCCGCGTTTGGGCTCGGTACGACGCTGGCCATGGGCGCCTACGCCGCCATTGCCGCGCGCGCCGTGCAGCGGGTGGCCGCTTCCCCCCGCGGCGCCCGCGCGCTCGGGCTTGTCACGGCTGTTTGGAGCATCGCCATCGGGTTGTGGTGGCTCGTGAAGAGCGTGCCTGGGGCCGGGCATTAACGCTCGCGCTGCGCTATCGATGCCACATCCCCCGAAGCTCTGAGGGCCGGCGGGCCACACCTCGCACCACCACGAGTTCGATCTTGCGGCTGTTCGCAATGTCCGCGAACGGACTCGCCGATAGAACCACGAAATCCGCCACAGCTCCAGGCCGCACCACGCCCACTGAATCCACACCCACGACCCGGGCCGCATCGCGAGTCGCGGCGAGCAGCGCCTCATCCGGCGTGAGCCCTGCCTTGACGAGGAGGCCCAACTCGTCATGCAGGCTTGCCCCGGGCGGAATCAGCGGGCCCGGTGTATCCGTGCCCGCAGCGATCAAACCACCCGCGTGCTTGAACAGGCGAACGAACAGGTCCTGTGCCGGGCGCGAGCGTCGAAACGCAGCCAGGTCGCCGGGGCCGTACCCTGCCATTCGCAGCAACCCGGGCACGTTCCATCCGGCTCGGGCCGCCTCCGGCACGCCGCCAAGGTCGAGGCTGGCGACGAACGACTCATCGTCGAACCGACCGATCGTTTCGTGCAGCACCAGGGTCGGGACCATGGCCACGCCCGCATCCTTCAGGGTGCGCGCCGTCGCATCCAATCGAGCGGAATCGAGCGTGGCCCAGGCGCGACCCGCCGCTTTCCACCCGTCGAAGAAAACGTCATGAGCCCGGACGAGCGCGCCGGGGTCTCCCACCGTTGCCTCGACCACGCCCGTCAGGTGCTCGATCGTCGCCACACCCATCCGCGCGGCGGTGATCGCATCCACCTTGCCCAGATGAGCCGCGACGGGCAGGTGCATGGTCCCGGCCTCGTCCAACACGGCTGCGAGAAGCGCTGAGTCCACTCGGGCGTGTACCTTCACCAGGCTGGCATCGCGCAGCGTCCGATCGTCAACTGCCCGGCGCGCTTCCTCGCTGTTCCGCACGCCCACGGCCCCCGGCCACGTGACAGGCGCACGGTCAATCATCGCACCCGCAACGAACAGACGCGGGCTCGCGAGCGCACCCAGGGACACTTCGTCGCGCAGCGCGAACACACTGTCGTTCGGCCCACCGACATCCCGCACGCTCGTGACGCCGTAGGCGAGCAACCGCGGAAGCGTCCAGCGGGTCACGTGAGTATGCGCATCAATGAGGCCGGGGATGATCCACTTGCCGTCGAGGTGGACTTCTTCCGCGCCGCGGGGGATGCGAACATCCTCTGCAGATCCCACTGCGGTCACACGCCCGCTGGACACCAGCACCACGGCATCCGGAACCGCGGGCCCTCCTGCCCCATCCCACAGCGTGGCGCCGACGTAGGCCGTGGATCCCTTGCCCGGTGAACAGGCAGAGGCGAAAGTGAGCGCGATAGCGCCGAGTCGTTTCACGTCACGTGGCAGTGTGCGAGACCTGGCTTCCAAGAGTGGCCGCCCCCGGTCGCAGTCCGTGGGGGGGGCTGGCCGGGGGCGAGAACCACGTTCATGCGGGGCGCTAGCGGCGCCGCTTCTTGCCGCCCTTCTTCGCTTTCTTTTTCGCCCGCGCCGCCGGACGCTTTGTCTTTTTTGCTTTCCGCGCCGGTTTCTTCTTCGCCTTGGCCGCGCGCTTCTTGGCCGCCTTCTTCTTTGGCTTGGGCTTGGCTTTCGCAGCGGGTTTCGGAGATGCCGCCGGTCGCTCCGCGGGCGCTGCGGCGGGAGCAGGCGTCGGCGTGGACCAAATTGGCGCCGGCTCCGGCGGTTTTACGGGCGGAGTCAGCG
>DATMAW010000202.1:0-18175 GCA_035559715.1 Gemmatimonadales bacterium
CCGGTCGAACCCGCCAGTTCGCGGCAACCGCGCTGGATTCAGCCGACATGGCAATTCCGGGCAAGCTGATCACGTGGTCGTCGTCCGTGATCGCCGTCGCCACGGTCGACTCCACCGGCCTGGCGACCGCGGCCGGCGACGGGACCACGACGATTACGGCTGCCGCAGACGGTGTGTCGGGGACCGCTTCGCTCACGGTAAGCCGGGTGGTAGCGGTGGTGGCGGTGGCGCCTGCCGCGGCACGGCTGACCGGGGCCGGAGCGACGCAGCAGTTCACGGCCTCGGCGTTCGACTCGAGCGGCGCATCGCTCACGGGCAGGACGTTCACTTGGTCGGCGTCGCCGCCAGGGGTCGCCACGGTGGACAGCACCGGCCTCGCGACGGCCGTGGCGCGGGGCACGACGACAATCAGCGCGCTGGCAGGTGAGGTCTCCGGAACCGCCGAGCTCACGGTTGACGGCACCATCACCTACGCCACGGAAGAAATCGCGTTCATTTCCACGCGCGACGGCAATCGTGAGGTGTACGTGATGGAGGCCGACGGGTCCGCGGCGCGCCGCATCACGAACACGCCCGAAGACGAGTACCGGCCCGCATGGGCGCCGGACAGGAGTGCAATCGTGTTCGAGCGCGTGGTGGGCGGCGCGCACCAGATCTTCAGGATCTCGGCCGGCGGGAGCGACGAGAGGCAGCTCACCGTGGACGGAGAGAACATCCGGCCCCGGTTCTCGCCAGACGGGACCAAGATCGCCTTTACGACGTCGCGCAGCGGACTGCAGGAAGTTTGGGTGATGGCCGGCGACGGAAGCAACCAGCGGCGGCTCGTAAGCCCGGGACGGGTGGTCAACGATCCGGGGGCGGTCTACCCGGTGGGTGACTACTTCGGCGACTGGTCTCCCGACGGTGCGAACATCGCGTACGTGCGGTATGAGTGCCCCGAAGGTTGCTGGAGCGGGCTCGCCTTCGCTGACTCCGCGGGCGCCCGCGTGGACACACTGGGGATCTACGGAGGCGCGCCGTCAGTGTTGCACGCCGTGCGTTGGAGCCCGCAAGGGTGGCGAATCGCCATGACGAGCGAACCGTCGGGCGGGGACACGACGCTGGCGTCCGCGCATCTCGGGAGTCCGAACGGATTGCTGCCGGACCACAGCCTCTCGTTCGATGCCAACGCGGCCTACGCTGGGACGTGGGATCGCGTGGTGTTCGAGAGCGAGGACGGTGGGCCGCACGGGATCTACAGCGGCAACCTGGGCTCATCGGGCGTTCGGCTTTCTCCCGACGGCGTGGCTGAGTACGAGCCGGATCACGCACCCCCCGCGAGCCTTAGCGTGTTGTCGAGCATCGGCATTGCCGGTGACACCATCACACCCCTGGATCCCGGTCAGACCCGCCAGCTCAGCGGCACGGCTGCCGATCAGAGCGGCGCGCCGATTACGGCCGAGAATCATTTCCAGTGGCTCGTGAACGGCGTCTACCCGGACTACCTCGTGGCGCAGGTGGATCCGACTGGGCTCGTGACCGCTCGGGCCGGCGGCCGCGCCCGGGTCATTGCGCGGTACGGAAACCTGTTTTGGGACACGACGTCGGTTCCGGTGTCGCACCCGAGCGGCACGTGGGCCCCCGTGACCGAAATGACGCAGGGCCGCTACGGGCACGCCGGTGTCCTGCTGAACGATGGCCGCGTGCTGATCTCGGGCGGCATCGTTGGTTACAGCGGAGGCGTGATCGTCACCAGTTCCACGGAACTCTACGACCCTGCGACCGACACGAGCATTGCGAGCGGCGGAATGCGGGCGTTCCGGTACGAGCATACCGCTACGGTGTTGCCTGACGGCCGGGTCCTACTGGTCGGCGGCCGGTACGGCGATTTCGTTCGAACGGTTCAGCGGACGGCCGAGCTGTACGATCCCACGACCGGGACCACGGCATACACCGATTCGCTCGGCGAGGGGAGCCCGGTGTGCTGCACCGGCCGGCGACTGCACACGGCCACACTCCTGGCGGATGGGAAAGTACTGGTGGCGGGTGGTGGCGGCGCGACGAGCGGCAACCTGTCCTACGCGCTGAATCGCGCCGAGCTGTACGACGCGACGGCCGGGACCTTCACCCCGACCGGTCTAATGGTCGTCGCACGCCAGCAGCATACCGCGACGCGGCTCCCCGACGGAAGGGTCCTGCTCACGGGCGGCATCGGCGCGTCCTTCCAGTGGGGGTTCCAGAGCGCCGAGATCTTCGATCCCTCCTCCGGGACCTTCGCGCTCGCTGACAGCATGGCCGTCGGCCGGCGAGAGCACGCGGCAATCGCGCTGGCGGACGGCAGGGTGTTGGTGACCGGCGGGTACGACTATGGGGCCAACCGACCCATCGCGTCCGCGGAGATCTACGATCCCGCGACCGGCCAGTTCACGACGACCGGCAGCATGGTAGACGCGCGGCGTGGACACCGCATGACGCTCCTGCCCGACGGCCGGGTGCTCGTCACGGGCGGGTTGACCAACAGCGCTGAGGTCTATGACCCGGCAAGCGGCACGTTCAGCCTGACGGGCGCCATGTCGTTGCCGCGGGACAATCACGTGGCTGTGCTACTTCCGTCCGACCTGGTCGCAGTGTTCGGGGCGACCGGGGGCAATCTCCAACGCGGCATCGAGCTGTACCGGCCATGATGCGGAGCTCTCGCATTCCGTTCGGGGTACTCCTGGGCCTGCTCGGTGTGGTCGCACCGGCGATACCCCAGTCGCCGGACTGGAACGCCTTCCTCACGGTCCGTCCGGATCCGTCCCCCTACATCGCGGATTGGGAGTCCGACCCATCGGTCGTGACCCTTGTGCTCTCGTACACGGGCTCGATCAACGTTGCGTTTCACCTCAACGGCACGATCCTTCGCGGCACGAGTCCGATTCTCTCCGGCCGGAGCACGGAGTTCGAGTTCGTCCGGCCCTCCCAGCTCCTGCTCACCACGCGCGACGGGATCTGGGAATCGAGCAGCGTCACGTACGAGTCCGAGTTGCGGGATCAGTTGATCCGCACGGGACGTATTCCGGATGGGGACTACAAGTTCTGCGTGGACGTCCGGCAGGGAACCAGCGAGAGCCCGGGGACGACGTTGACGCAGGCCTGCGCGGACTTCTCGATCACCGCGCCGGCCCCACCCTCTCTCGTGGCTCCGTCGGACGGTGATACGACGACCATGTCGCTTCCGCTGTTCGCGTGGACGCCGGTGGTGACCGGGATCAACGCGCCGGTGACATACCACCTGCGCATCGTGGAGGTGCTGCCGGGGCAGACGCCACTCGAGGCGATCAACAACCTGCCGCACGAAGAGGCCGACCTCGGTGTCACCTCCTTTCTGTACTCGCCGACGGCTCTCGCGCTGCGAGACGGCGCCGTGTACGCCTGGCAGGTCCAGGCGTTGGACGCAGCGGGGCAGCCGTTCGGCGAGCGGCAGGGCAAGAGCGAAGTGTGGACGTTCTACCATGGGCCGGGCCTGCCACCGATCGTGGCCGTGCCCGACTCCACTCCGGCGGACTCGACGGAGGAGGAGCAGGTCGTATCACGGTTCGACTGGGCCGGCGTGGAGATCAGGGTGCTGTCTCTCTCGGACTCGTCGCGGTCCAATTACACCGGCCGGGGCCGCGCCAAGATCATCCCGGGCGTGTTTGAGCCGGCGTTCCGGTTCCGGAGTGTGCGGCTCACGGAAGACCTGCGCCGAGTGGATTACGCGCCGCGTCACAGGCTGCGCGTGCCATCGGACGACAACCTCTACGACTGGTCGCGCCTGCTGAACGCCGTGGCCACGGTGCCGGTGGGCGTTATGCTGACGCATATCGAGCTGGTGGCCGACTCGGCGACCGGAGATCGCTACGTGGGTCTTCAGGGCGACCTGATCGTTCGGCTGCCGCTGGAGGGCGAGGCGGCGCCCATTCCCGAAGCCGAGGCGAAGCAGTACGCGGAGCAGCAGGCGGCCTATGACGCGTCACTGCAGCAGTGCATGGACAAGACGATCGCGGCGCTCGAGGCCGAGGAAGCTGCTGGAGAGGAAGAACCCGATGTTCTCGCGGCGTGGGACGAGCAGTGTGACGAGCTCGAGCCGCCGAGCGCCCCGAAGCCATCCTGGTGGGCGCAGTTGCGGGCGGATTACGAGAGCACCAAGCGCCAGCTGCTGCACTTTCGATTCCGCGACGTCCGCGTCGGCCCGGACGGACCGGAGGGGTCTCTGACGCTGGCGCAACGCTGGACCAGCAAGGAGATCAGCGCGAATCAGTTCAAGATGACGCTCTACCAAGACTCAACGAGGCTCGTCGTCGCCGACGGCGTGGGGACGCTCGACATCAAGGGGGATTTCACGATTCCGCCGTCGAGCGGCCTGCGGCTGAGCGAGCCCGTGAAGCGAGACCTGGACCCGGATGACCCGGATAACCCCCTCGTCCTGGATTCGGCGATCACGGTTCCGATCACACGCGCCCGTCTCGGAACGGGCGGAGAGTTCTACCTGGCCGTGGCCGGGATCCCGCTGGCGAAAATCGGTGAGACCAGCCTGAAGCTGCAGACCGGCGAGGCGGTCGTGGATCTGTCCGGCGACCTTTCACCCGAGGGGCGTCCGGCGAGCTGGCGCGGTGTCTACCTCGACAGCGCGCGCGTGTTCCTGCCTGAGGACTGGTCGTTCGGCAACATCGATCCGTTCGTCCAGGGCGTGATGAGTCCTGTGAGTATCTCCGGTCACCGGCTCGTGCTGGACGACGCGGGTTTCAGTGGCGACGTGGCAGCCTCCGGACTGAGCCGTTTGGGGCCTGTCTCATTCGGCGGGTTCCAGGGAACGCTCGACTCGCTCCGCTTCGTCATCAATCAGTCCACGCTCGACACGGGGTTTGTCGAGGGGTACTTGAACGTCCCATTCCTCTCGAGCCAGATCGCCTACCACGCTCTGTTCTCGCCAGTCGGCTTCGAACGGGCCTACGCCAGGCTTACGTCGCAAGAGGCGATTGCGATGCCGGCTCTGCAATCCCGCGTGGTGATCCAGCGGGGCGAGTTCAACTACGAGCGACCTATTGGCACGTTCACGATGGATGCGAAGCTCACCGTGGACCAGGAGGGCATCTCGCTGCGCGACGTCCAGGTGTACGGCCTGTCCATCTCCAACGACGGCGGCATCAAGCTCCAGAAAAGCTGGATCACGTTCGACGCCGCGAGCGAGGCCAACTTCAAGAACTTCCCGGTCGCGTTGGACTCCATCGGCTTCGGCAGCGGGCAGGACGGCAACGAGGTATGGCTTGGGCTCGCGGGGCGGTTTTCGCTGAGTGACAACCTGCCGAGCGGAAAAGGTGCATTCCGCTTCTTTGCCCGGCGCGAGCGACCCGGCGCCGCGTGGGCCTTCCACCGGCTCGCCGTGGACAAGCTCGACGTCTCCTACGAGAACGCCGCGGTCAGATTCCGCGGCCAGATGGATTACATGGAAGACGACCCGGTGTACGGCGATGGCTTCAAGGCCGGTCTCCGAATGCGGGTCCAGGACCAGTTCGACGTGGACGGCACGTTCATCGCCGGCGCGACGTCGTTCCGCTACTGGTATGTGGACGCGGCGCTCCGCCTGCCCCCGCCCGGCATTCAGCTCGGGACGCTGCCGCTCTCGTTGTATGGCTTCGGCGGTGGCGCCTTCTCGCGCATGCGGGCCAACATCGACACGATCACGCTCAAGGCGACGTACGTGCCGGACCAGTCCACGATGTTCGGCCTCAAGGCCCTGGTTTCTCTCGGAACCTCGGCGAACGCGGGTTACGTGTGGAACGCGGACGCGACGCTCGAGGCGACGGCTGCTGCGAGCGGGGGGCTTCAGTCGCTCACGCTGCGCGGCGACAACTGGATGCTGACCGACGTGTCGCGGCGGGAGGAGAAGATCTGGGGCACGGTATTCATGGATCTTCCCGTGTCGCGCCCGGTGTTCCATGCCAATCTCACGCTCAACGTGGACCTGAAGCCCGCCATGACGGGGAACGGCTGGGCAGAGCTCCACTTCGATCCCGACAGCTGGTACGTGAACATCGGCACGCCAAGCCGGCCGGACTCGCTCACGTTGCTACCCGGTACGCTCAACCTCCGGTCCGCCGCCCACTTCCACATGGACGACGATGGCGTGGCGGCGGGTTTCGCCACTGAACTCGAGAAGGAAAAGCGCGTCGGCGCGTTCTACGGGCGCGTTGCAGCCGGCTACGAAGCGAACGCCGAGCTGCGCTATCGTCCGTTCCGCGCCGCAGGAGACGGCGAACTGTGGGGCGAAATCGTGGCCAAGGTGAAGGCGGCCGGCACCTGGTACGAGCTGCTCTCCGGGACCGCGCGGGCCACGATGGCGTTCGAGTTCCCCGACCCCACGTGGATCAAAGGCCGCATCAAAGTCAAGTACAAACTGGCGGGCGGCGCGGTGAAGGGGACGTACAAGATGCGGTACTCCTGGGGTAGCGGGGACGACGCCGCCGCCGACACCACGCAGTTCGTCATCATCGCGGCCACGAGTCCGCTGCCCAACGACACCGGCGCATCCGTGAACGGCATTTCGTACTACCTGGGGCTGAGTGAAGGCGTGGAGTATGGAACCGATGGAGGCGTCTACCGCCTTCGACTCAGCGCGACGCCGGTCATTGGCAAACGGACCGTCACGCAACTCTCGTTGCGGGACCCGCGGACGGGCCGGGTGTCGATTTCGTCCGCTGTTACATGGCCGTCCATCGGCACGCCGCAGCGCGTGTGGGACGAGGAGCGCCAGACCCTGGCGCTCGTGGGACCGGGATACGCTCCGCTCGCCGCTGGGGCTACGTACCGCAGCATCGTGCAGTTCACGCTTGAGAAGCAGACCGATGGCGGCTGGCAGACGCAGCAGGTGGTGAGTGACACCCTGGTATTCACCACGAGCGGTGCTACCCCCATCCTCGCGCAGTTCGTTACGGGTAGCGATCCCCGGGGTGGCGCCTCTCCCCTGTACTATGGCGGCCCGAACGGCGGCGCGGTGCGCGTCAAGTTCTCCAACACGCATCCGGATCTCACGTCGCGCGCGGCGGTGGGCCGGGTAGTCGCCAACGGGACGGATACCGTCGCTGGTAATTGGGGCACGTCGTCGTACACGCTTGCCACTCGGCTGACGGGCGACCCGACCATCTACGCGTTCACGCCGGGCGGGGGTGCGCTCGCGCCCAGCACGACGTACCGGCTGGCACTGGTTCAGAACGACACGACGGCGCGGGAACACTGGGCCGTGTCGTTCGTGACGAGCCGGTACGCGAGCTTCGCGGAGCACATGGGCGCCGAAACTCCGGTCGTAGAGCCCACGCGCGGACCTGGTCCGGTCTCGGGGACGGGCAATTACCTGCTCAAGGTGCGCGTGGTGCTGCCCAGCCTCGAGGCCATGCAATGGGATGACATCGACTCGGTCGAGGTCACGGGCGTCACGGCGGGGTGGCAGGTGACACCGCGCACGCGCTGCCGGGCGATGAGCCCCACGGTGGGGATCGACATGCGCGGGATGACAGTGGGGAAGCTTTGCGGCGCGACCCCGACGTTCGAGAACATCCTCGACGTCCAGTTCACGGCGGAGTCAGACGCGTCGCTGCCCGCCGCCGGCACGACCAGCCTCACGCTGCGATTGAACCACCGGCGTGAGGGATGGCACACGTTCACGTACGCCATCCCGGCGACCCTGGCCGCGGGCGTGACGAACGTGACGGGAGCGGTGACGCAACCGACGACCACCCTCACCACGACCACCGTGACGGCGCCAACCATTGACGTCACGAAGGTGAGGCGACCGTGAAGACGCGCGAGGCAGGTCGACGCCGGCCGACCGGGACTGGATGTAAGGCGATCGCGGGCGATCGTCGGCGAGGGTGGCTGCGGAGGGCGTGCGGGGCCGCGGTGACGGCAACTGCCGGGCTTCTCGCCGCGGTTGGTGGAGCTGCCGCGCAGGAGGGGGAAACCCCGTTCCTGGTCGCTCCCGCTACGGAGGGCGTGGTGCTGCGGTGGGCCTGGCCCGAGGGCGAGCGGCCGCTGGGCTACCACGTGGAGCGGCGCGAGGCGGGCGGTGCCTGGACCAGGATCACCGCGCAGCCGGTCGTCCGGGTGCGGTCGCGCGCCGACGCGCGGGGGCGCCTGGGGGATGCCTTTGACCGCTACGAGACGATGCTCTTCCCGACCGACCCTATGGAGGAATTGCGGGACCCGGAGTCGTATCGCTCGTTGCTGCTCCTGCTTGCCGACCTCGAGCCGGGCGTCGCACGGGTGCTCGGGTTGCGATACGACGACCGTGGGGCGCGGGCCGGCGGCGTGTACGAGTACCGGCTGATCGCGGTGAGTCGGGGCGGGGAGAGGGATCTCGGCACCGGGGGACCGGTGACGGCTGGCGCGTTCCAGCCGGCGGCTGGACCGGACTCGCTTCACGCGATGCAGCAGGCGGACGGGGTAACGCTTCGCTGGTCCACGCTGGGCGCGTTCACGGCCTACCACGTGTTCCGCCGGCTCGGCGCGCGGGGCGAGTGGGACAGGTTGAGCGGAGCGCCCGTCGTGGTCTTCAGCGACGAGACCGGTTCTGGCACCGAGGCGGCGCCGCACTACTTCCGGGACAGCACCGCCCAGGCTGGCGACACCGCGTCGTATGCCGTCGCCGGCATCGACGCGTTCGGCCGACTGAGTAACCGCTCCACCGAGGCACGGATCGTCCTGCGCGACGTGGTGCCGCCGCTTCCCCCGGAGCAGGTCGCCACCTCGGTACGCGGGGACACGATCGTCGTGACATGGGTGCCGTCGCCTGACCCCGACGTGAGCGGGTACCGTGTCTGGCGAGCGGCGACCAGGGACGGGCCGTTCGAGCCCGCGGGACCGCCGCTCGCGCCGGCGACGAGGAGCATGAGGGACGCCGCCCGCCCCGCCGGGCGGATCTGGTGGTACTACGTGACGGCGACCGATGCTGCGGGCAACGAGAGCGCGCAGTCGTTCATGGCCGTGGCCGAAGTCCCGGACCTCGAGGCCCCGGCGACACCGGACAGCCTGCGCGGGGCCGGCCGGGTGGGACGGTTGAGCCTCACCTGGGCCGCGGTCGCGGCGCCAGACCTGCGCGGCTACCGCGTGTACCGCGCCTTCTCGCCCCAGGGTGAATTCGGCTTGCTCACAGAGACGCCGATTGCGTCCCCCCCGTTCACCGACTCGGTGCGGGTGGGCGCCGATCACTCGTTCTACTACCGCGTGACCGCGGTGGATTCGGCGTACAACGAGAGCCGGCCTTCCCTTGTCGTTGCCGTCAGCCCGCCGGACGTGGCGCCGCCCAGCGCACCCCAGATCGTGGCGGTCGCGCCGGCTGAAGGCATGGTGGTCGCGGCGTGGGCCGCCAACCCGGAGCCGGACGTCAAGTGGTATCGAGTGCGGCATCGGATGCGCGGTCGCGAGGCCTGGCTGGAGCGGCCGGACAGCGTCGCCGTACCGCAGGTGACAGATACGATCCCCGGCCTGCCTCCCGGCGAGCTGGTGGAGGTCTCCGTGATCGCAATTGACGATGCCGGTAACCGATCCGCCGCGGCACGTCCCGTCACAGCGCGGGCGTTCAAGCGGCGTCCGCCGCCGGTGGTCGAGATCCGGCGCGCCCGGCTCGACGGCGCGCGGCGCACCGTAACAGTCGAGTGGGACGCCCCGCCAGCGGAAATCACGCGGGTGACTGTGCTCCGCCGACGCGAACGGGATACCACGTGGGTCGAGGTCGGCTGGCCACCGCCCGCCAGCCGACGGTTTGAGGACGCCGTCGCGAGTCGGGCGGTGCGGCTGGAGTACGTGCTCCGCGTACTTGATCGGTTCGGCAACTCGGCCCAGTCCCGGCCCCGGAGCGTGAACGTCCCGGCGGAGGAGGCCCGGTGAACCGCATTGCGAACCTCGGCGTGGCCTTGATTGCCGCCGCCACGCCGCTCGCGGCCCAGAGCGGCCGGCCGTCGGTGAGCAGCGAGACGGGGTTTCACTCGGAGGTGTACCACATTGACGGCCGCCCGGCGCAGCGACCGGACGGCACGCTGCGATTCTACGCCTCGCCAACATTCACGTGGCTGGGGTTGTCCGTGGGCCTGAACCTGCTGTGGAGCACGGAGAACCAGTTTGCCGCGCAGAGCATCAACCGGTACTACCTGAACCCGCGCTGGTCCTGGGGTCAACTGCACGCCGGCGACTACGTGCCGAGCCACGGCCGGTACACTGCGAGTTCCGTGCGCGTCCGGGGCGGCGGTATTGACCTCTCACCCGGGCCGTTCCGTGTGTCGGCGGCGGCGGGCGAGGCGCTTCAGGCCACCGACCTGTCCGTGTTTGATGCGGCGCCGCGGCGCATGCTCTACTCAGGAATGATCGGCGTGGGGAATCCGAACGGCACGTTCGTTGACTTCTCCGCGCTGCGGGCCGTGGACAGGGCGGCTGGTGCGGACATGCTGTCGGTGCCGCCCCAGGAGAATCTGGTCGGGGCCGTGGCGGCGGGCCTGACGCTCCTCGGTGGGCGGATTCGCCTCCGTGGTGAAGGAAGCGGCAGCCTCTTCAGCCGGGACATCCGCGCCGGCCCCATCGACAGCATTGACCAGCCAGAGTGGACGAAGAGCCTCTTCACGCCGCGAGTCTCCAGCCGGTTCGATTACGCCTGGTTGGGTGAGGCGCGCGTTACGGCGGGTCCGGGCAGCTTCGGCGCGCAGTACGAGTACGTCGGCCCGGGGTTCACCACGCTCGGCAACCCATATTTCGTCAATGACCGACGCGAGGCGCGCATGTTCGGCACCCTGCGCGTGATGCGGGGCCGTGTGAACCTCGCAGGCTCCGTGGGCGAGCGGCGCGACAACCTGGCCGGCGACAAGCGCGGCACCAGTCGACGGCGGACCGGCAATTTCACCTACACCATCATTGGCGGCCGATGGCTCGTCTCATCCGCGAACCTGATGGTGAACGGGACGACCCGGGATCCTGCGCCGGCCCCGCCCACCGCGCCCGATCCCGGCGTCGTAGACTCGTTCCGGCTGAAGAACGTGGCGCTGTCGGTCGCGCTCGTGGAGCAGGTTCGCTTCACCGCGGGCGTGCCGCACCAGATCACGGTGACGCTGAGCGAGCAGCGCGTGGACGATGCGAGCCCCCGCTTCGGCCAGTTGCTGGATGCCCGGTCCCGAGCTGCAACGCTCGAATACTCCGTCACGCTGGCCGGGCAATTCCAGGTGGGCGTGCGGCCCGGTTACCAGGAGTTCGAGGGGGCGGGCGTATCCGAGAGCTACAGATCCATGGGCGTCACGCTGGCGCGCCGCGCGCCGCGGCATCCACTCACGGCGACGGTCACCGGCACCTACACACAACTCCGGGCGGGCTTGCAGTTACGGCAGGACGCGCAGCTTGGCTTCCGGCTCACACCACGTGATGCGCTCTCACTGCAAGGTCGCTACACCCGGCTGTTCAGCGTGCCAGATCCGTACACGGAGTTCCTCGGAACGCTGCGCTACACGCGACGGTGGTGAGCGCGGTCACCGGGTCCAGCGGGTGAAATTCGAAGTTGCGCCGGCAAGCCTGGCGTCAGGCCCGGTCCCTGGGCAAGCGGTGTTTCGCGAGATCGTCGTGGCGAGGGACAAGATGACAATCGAGGCCCCGTGCCCCGCCTAGACGCCGCCGACGTGCAAACTCCGTTGAAGGGGTGAGGGTCCCGGTGCCCACACCCCTTCGTTGCTCGTTTCCTGGATTACACCCGTCCTACTGAACGACAACGCTGCCACGCATGCCCGTGGTGGCCGTGCCGTGTAACGTGCAGTAGTAGTCGTACGTGCCGGTGTTGGAGAACGTGCGCGTGAAGGTTCCCGTAGCTTGCGTTGGGGAGTTGCTGGTTCCGCTTGTGTTCACCCATGTCACGTTGTGCTGGTTGGCGCCGGCCCAGTTCCACGTGACGGTCGCACCGGTTCCGACCGTGGCGGTCATGGGGTCGAAGGAATTGTCCTTTACCTGCACGGTGATGTTGTCCGGTGCGTTGCTGTCGCTGCACGCCGCAATGGTGGCGCACAAGAGGATCAACGCGCCGGCGAAGGCACGCGCCCGAACGGGAAGTCGCATGGACCATCGCTCCTGCGGAGGGGTTGTAAGCTACTAGTCTAGCCGAAGTCGAATGTTCCATCCAGAGGCGCTGCGCGTGGTTTCCCCTGTGGCCACCCCTCTGGCGTGCCGTATGCGCATCGTGCTGCCGTCCCGTGGCTTCCGGGTTTACAGCCTGTCCCGGGTCGCCTAAGTTCCGTGTCCCGTTGGGGGGCTGTAGCTCAGCTGGGAGAGCGCCTGGATCGCACCCAGGAGGTCAGGGGTTCGAGCCCCCTCAGCTCCACTGCCCCTTGGTGTAACTGGCAACACGCCTGACTCTGGATCAGGAGAGTCCTGGTTCGAGCCCAGGAGGGGCAACTCAGCGCGGGCCTCGGCCCGCGCTTCGTTTTCCCTCCCGTCTCAGTCGCTTGCGGGCTGCGCGGTCGAGCCCGGGAGGGGCAACTCAAAGCCCGATCTCACGATACGTGGGGTCGGGCTTCGTGCTCCGCGCGGCCCCAACTACCGCGCCGGCGACGCCGACTCTCCAGTGGCGCGCATTGAAGGACCCGGCCCGTCCGGCACGCGAGCGGTGGAGTTCCCCACGCGTCGAGTCGCCTGCACTCAGCAACACCGCCGCAATCGAGCCCATACCGCCCGCCCCCGTACGCGTGAAAATGATGCCGGACGCGTTGTCTTGATGACGTCGCAGGACCCCGTCGGCCCGATCTTGTTCGCGACACAGGGCCGGAGACGTCGGAGTGATACCGCTGCGAGACAAGACGGGAATGGCTCTCCCCGCCGCCATCTACACACTGGTCGTGGTCGGAGGGCTCGTATCGGCGGCGTTCTGCGTGAGCGTGTTGGAGCAGCGCCTGGGCTTGAACTCCCTGAAAGTGAACGCCGCCTTCGCCGTGGCCGACGGAGGCGTGGCGGAGGTCATCGGCCAGTGGAGCGGCGCGGGCTACAACCGGTTGGCCCTGGGCCAGAGCGCTTCGCTGCCGCAGCGCTGGGTGGGCGAGTCCGGCTGGTATCGCGGCACGGTTCGGCGGCTCACTCAGCAACTCTTCTTCATCGCGATCGAGGCGTACAGCCCCGACAGCGCGGCGAGACAAGGCGCCGGGGTGCTCGCGCGGCTGAAGCCCCTGGAATTCGATCCCAGGGCGGCGCTCACGGTTACCGGCAGCGTGCACCTCGGCACGTCGACTTCCGCGAGTGGGAACGACGAGCCTCCCGCGGGATGGACCGACTGCCCGGGCGTTACCGCGCCCATGGCTGGGCTGCGGTTGCCGCCCGCCGACTCCACGACGATCGTGAACGAAGGCTGCCCTGGTTACGAGTGTCTGTCTGGATCCCCCAAGATCCTCGCGGACTCGACCGTCACCACGGAACCGCTTGCAACCGGCGGCCTCTCACAACTATCGCTCCTCGCCAACAAGACACTTCCCGGAGGCTCGTACACGGAGATCGGAACCGGCGCCACCGGCGGCGAAACGTGTGACGTGGCCGCCGCAGAGAACTGGGGCAACCCGCCTGCTGTTGGGGGCCCGTGCGGCGCTTACTTCCCCTTCATCTTCATTGGTGGCAACGCCACGGTCTCGGGCAACGGCGGCCAGGGCGTTCTGGTCGTTGACGGCGATCTCGAGGTGGATGGCGGGTTTCACTTCGCGGGCGTGGTGATCGTGGCCGGAACGCTGTCAATGACGGGCGCCGGTGGACGCGTTACTGGGGCCGTGTATGCGTCCGGCGCGAGTCTCAGGCCCGGCAGTGTACTGGGGAGTGCGACCGTCACGTACTCCTCCTGCGCGCTTCACAAGGCCCTCACCGCCACCGCCGGGGCAGTACCGCTGGACGAGCGGGCCTGGGTGAGCGTGTACTAGCACCCCTCCGGCCTGGGCTGGCTGCCTTGGCCCGTGGCGGTGAGGGCCGTTCGCCGCAATCTTACCGCCCATATGGGAGCCCCTCCCTCTTTCGCCGACCCCCTCACCGCCGGCCAGGAGGCTCTCCAGCGAGCCAGGTGGGAAGAGGCTCGCGCGGCGTTCGAATCAGCGCTCGAGCGCAAGCGCAGCCCCGAGGCGCTCGAAGGGCTTGCCACCGCCCACTGGTGGCTGGATGAGATCCCACGAAGCCTGGAGCTTCGCGAAGAGGCGTATCGCCGGTACCGGGAAGGCGGCGATCCCCGCGGGGCGGCGCGCGTGGCGATCATGATCGCGCTCGACTGCCTGGAATACCGCGGCGAGCCCGCAGTGGCCCAGGGCTGGTATCAGCGGGCGGAGGCGTTGCTCTCGGGCCTGGGCTCCACGGAGGAGCACGGTTGGCTTGCGGTGGGGCGCGCTCAACTCGCGTTGTTCATTGACCATGATCCGGAGGCGGCCCGCAGGTACGCGGCGGAAGTCGCCACGGCGGCTCGGGGAGCTGGCAGCCTGGATCTGGAGATCCTGGCGCGGGCCATTGATGGGTTGGCGCTCGTGATCATCGGGCAGGTAACTGAAGGCATGCGCCTCCTGGACGAAGCGGCCACGGCCGCCACCGCTGGAGAGATGCACGATTACCTCGCCATCGCGGCCTCGTGCTGTGTGATGATCGCGGCCTGCGAGATGACTCGCGACATTGACCGCGCCGCGCAGTGGTGCGACAAGACGCTGGACTTCTGTCAGTCCCTCCGGATCGGCAGCCTGCTCGCGAGCTGCCGCGTGCAGCATGCCGGAGTACTCACGTGGCAAGGGGCATGGGCTGCTGCCGAGGGGGAGCTTCGGGCCGCAATTCGCACGCTCGAGCAGGTCCGACCAGGCCTGCGTGGGGATGGTATCGTGCGGCTGGCGGACCTGAGGCGGCGCCAGGGCCGGTTCGAGGAGGCGGAAATCCTGCTCAACGAGCTGGAGACGAGCGTCCTCGCGCAGTACGTCCGCGCGGCGTTGGCGTTGGACAATGGGGACGCTGAGGCGGCCGTGGACCTGGCGGAGCGATACCTCCGGCGTCTGAAACCGGAGAGCAAGACCGAGCGGCTCAAGGCGGTGGAGCTGCTGGTTCTGGGTTGCACGTCGCTGGGCCAGTGGGATCGGGCGCGTGAATGGCTCGAGGAGCTGCGTGGCGCCGTCCAGGCCGTGGGGACAGAACCGGTTCAGGCGTCGCTCGCATACGCCGAGGGAGCGCTCGCCGCCGCTGTCGGAGACCGAGAAACGGCCAAGCACCGGTTCGAAGATGCGGTGGATCTGTTCGCCCGAAGCGGCACGCCGTTCGAGGCTGCGCGGGCCCGGCTCGAACTTGCGCAACAGCTCGCTGTCCTGGGCCGGCGCGGGGCAGCGACTCGGGAAGCCCGTGGCGCTCGCGACAGGTTCGCGGATTTGGGTGCCGCCCGGGAGCTGAAACGGGCGGAGGCGGTACTGAGCCAACTCCAAGCGGGACCGCCGTCCGAGCGCCAGCCGAGCAAGGCCCCGGCCGGACGCCTCACACGCCGCGAGCTGGACGTGCTCCGGCTCGTGGCCGGGGGGCTGAGCAATGGAGAGATCGCGTCTCGCCTCTCCCTGAGCGAGTTCACCGTCAAGCGGCATGTCCAGAACATCTTGAGAAAGCTGGACCTTCCCTCTCGGGCGGGTGCCGCGGCGTACGCGGCCAAGCATCAACTGGTGTAACCACGTGATCCCCATGCCGTGGTTCGTTTGAACCACGGCTTCCAGACCGCCCGTCCTGGTCCTTCCGGGCGAAGCGGGGCGATCGGACCGCGTCTATCTTGGCCGCGGACTGACCTCCCCCCGGACCGTGAGCGAACCAGTGGTGCCTGATGACGAACTGTTGCGGCGCTCGCTCACGCTGACGCCCGGGGACGTGGCGGCGCTGCGAAACGCGGGTCTGACCGACCGCGAGATTGCCGAACTGGCTCTCCGCAGCGCCTTCGCGCGGGCGCGCCTGGGAAGACAGGGCCAGCCCGCCGCCGCCGCCGGGGGCGAGTCGCATGAACCAAAGACCCAAGGAGACGCACCATGATTGCCCCTCCCGCCATTCCAATGTTGTTCGCCGCGCTGGCCGTAGTTCAGGCACAAAGCGGTGACGTTCCGTTGTTTACGAACCTGGGCAGGCACCACATGCCCATCACCACGGCCAATCCCAAAACGCAGAACTACTTCGATCAGGGGATTCGGCTCACCTACGGCTTCAATCACGCCGAGGCCATCCGCGCGTTCCGCGAAGGCGCGCGGCTCGATCCACAGTGCGCCATGTGCTACTGGGGTGTGGCTTTGGCGCTCGGTCCGAACATCAACCTGCCGATGGACTCCGCGAGCGGCGTGGAAGCGTTCAACGCCATCCAGCGTGCGCAGCAGCTCGTGACTGGCAAGAGCCCGCGAGAACGGGCCTACGTTCGCGCTCTCGCAAAGCGCTACGGCGCCGCTCCCGGCGCGGATCGCGCGGCGCTGGATTCCGCATATGCGCGGGCCATGGGTGAGCTCGCGCGGCAATACCCGGACGATCTCGACGCGCAGGTACTGTATGCGGATGCCCTGATGAATCTCAGCCCGTGGAACTACTGGACGGCTGACGGCATGCCCCGCCCCGACACGCCGGAGCTGCTGTCCCGCCTCGAGAGTGCGTTGGCCAAGAACCCGGACCACCCGGGTGCCTGCCACATGTTCATACACGCGGTGGAGGCTGCGCATCCCGAACGAGCCGTTGCGTGTGCGGAACGGCTGGCCGCCTTGATGCCGGGCGCGGGGCACGTGGTCCACATGCCGGCGCACATCTACATCCGCGTGGGCCGGTACGCCGATGCGATCGAGGCCAACCAGCACGCAGTGCACGCAGACGAGGCCTACATCAGCGAATACTCGCCGGGCACCGGCGCGTACACTGGCGGCTACTACCCGCACAACTATCACTTCCTCTCATTCACCGCCATCCTCGCCGGCCGGGCCGACATTGCGATCTCAGCCGCGCGCAAAGTGCGGGAGACGATGCCGATCGAGGTCGTGACCCTGGCGCCGTTCCTCGAGCCCATGCCGGTGTATCCACATCTGGCGCTGGTGAGCTTCGGTCGCTGGGAGGAGGTGTTGCGCGAGCCCATGCCGCCGGCTGAGCTGCGCACGTCCACCGCGCTGGCGTACTACGCGCGCGGTGTGGCGTTTGCGGCCTTGGGCAAGTGGACTGAAGCGCGGATCGCGCTGGATTCCGTGACTGCGATCTACAGCGAGCGCCGTGCCGTGGTGGGTGATGATCCCGCCACCGTGGCCGGCATTCTCGCGGTGGCCGTGCCCGCATTGCAGGGGGAAATCGCGCTCCGGGCTGGCCAGGCGGCCGAGGCGGTGCGCCACTTCCGCGATGCCGCGGCGCGAGAAGACGCGCTGCCCTACGACGAGCCACCCCGGTGGTACTACCCGATCCGGCAGTCGCTGGGTCGCGCGCTGCTCGCCGCTGGCCAGCCCGTGGAGGCCGAGCGTGCCTATCGTGAGGATCTCAAGCGGTTCCCCGGGAACGGTTGGTCGCTCTTTGGTCTCGCTAAGAGCCTGGAAGCCCAGGGGAAGGGCGTGGAAGCAGCGAACGTGATGGAGGAGTTCCGCACTGCGTGGCGGGGATCTGATGTAACGCTCGTCGCCTCTCGCTTCTAATCCATCGCCATCACGAGGGGACGCCCGGCGCAAGCCGGGCGTCCGTGGTCTGACTGGCGTGGTCCGCGCCGTCGCACTGTAGTACTGTATTACCGATGCCTCTAATCGGCCGAGCCGTTCGTGCCACGCTGTGCACGCTACTCACGATCGGGATGTTTGCGCCGTCTGCCCTGGCGCAATCCGACCTCGGGCCCACGACCGTGATTCTGGTTCGCCACGCCGAGAAGTCCCGCCCCCTGGGTGACTTCCCATTGAGCCGACAAGGATGGACCCGCGCGCGAGAGCTGGCCCGAGTGCTCGGCGACGCCAAGGTGGATGCCATTTACGCCACGCAGTACATGCGGACCCAGCAAACGGCAAAACCGCTGGCGGACCTGAAGGGCGTGCCGGTGTGGAATCTGGAAACCACCGAGAACTACATCACCGAGTTGCTGGACCGGATTCGGGTGGACCACCCGGGGCAGACCATACTCGTGGTGACACACCGGCAAATACTTGGTCCGTTGATCGAAGGCCTCGGCGCGCCACCGATTCCCGAGATTACC
>DATMAW010000203.1:0-11274 GCA_035559715.1 Gemmatimonadales bacterium
TCAATCAGTTCGAGGAGCAGTTGGCGGAGCACGGCGTCGTCTTGATCAAATACTGGCTGCACATTGACGCCGCGGAGCAGTTGCGGCGGTTCCAGGAGCGCGAGCACACCGACTTCAAGCGGTACAAGATCACCGAGGAGGACTACCGCAATCGCGAGAAGATGAACGATTACGAGATCGCGGCGAACGAGATGATGGAGCGCACGAACACGGAGTACGCCCCGTGGGTTCTGGTGGAGGCGAACGACAAGAAGTACGCGCGGGTCAAGATCTTGAAAACGTTGTGCGGGCGGCTGGAAAAAGCGGTGTGAGCGTCCCGCGAGTACCCGAGACGCCGCACCATTCTGGCCCGTAACGCGAATCACGAGCCTTGATCCAAAGGGCCCGACGTTTCTCTCCCCCGAGCCCTACGCCTTCCTGTATCGGACGATCATCTGGACCGCTTGCGCGATGCGCCGGGCGCGGGTTTCCGGCTTCTTCGCTTCCTCAATCGCTTCGATGTACTCCCGTTTGTGGGAGGGCGGCATCTTGTCGAACGCCGCCCGTGCGCCCTTGCGCGCGGCGAGGGCGCGGGCGAAGTCCCGGGGGAGGGGGAGCGGGCGGGGCTTCACGCGAGTCGTCCCAGCTCCCGGCACCGAAACGCCTGCGCCACCCGCGAATCACGCACGAACGCGACCACGGGGCGATCAGGGCGAAAACCCATCGTCCTCCCCGTAGTCGCCCCAGTCGCTCTCCTCTTCTCCGACCGCGAGCGGCGGGAGGTCCACCCCCTCATAGATCTCATCCATCGTGATCCGCGTGTTCAACGCGGCGAGGGGGATCTCTCCTTGACCGTTGAACTCTTCCTTCACCCATTCGCCCTTCGAACCCCTGGCATAAACGAGGACGTGCCGCCGTCGCTGATCAACGATGAGGTATGCCCTGAGCGACGGAATGCGGCGATGCGTGTCGAGCTTCTCTCGCCGGTCCGTGGCCCGCGTGCTGGGAGACGTCACCTCGACCACCAGCGTGGGCGCTTCGACAATGAGTTCCACGTTGGCTGCCTTGCCGCACGCGACCATGACGTCGGGATAATACACCCGGTCGGCGACCCGCAGCTTGATGTCCGTGGCAAACAGCTGACACCGGCGTGCGCGCGCGGCCGCGCGCAGGTGGGCGGCGATGTTCAGCGTGATCAGGTTGTGGCGCGTGGTGACGCCGCTCATGGCGTACACCTCGCCCGCTACGTACTCGTGCTTGAACGGGCTCCGCTCCTCGAAGGCGAGGTACTCCTCGAGCGACATCAAGCGTCCCGCAGTGTGCTCACGGTCCATGCGCCGAGCATATGCTCGGCGCGGCCGAGCATGCAAGGGGGGGCGGGCCCGCGAGGGTTAAAGCTCACCTGATCGCTCGTCGCGCGCCACTGAGCGGCAGGTTGCTTACCGCGACCCGTTCTCCGCCCTCGGCGCAACCGCCGCCAGCACCCGCTCGACGAGTCCCGCCACCTGGTTCGCCTGGATCCACCGCGCCACCACAAGGAGATCCTGATCGGGGATCGCGCACATCACGTTGGCGCCCGCGCCGCGATGGCAGAAGCTGTTCTCCGGCGCCGCAGGAAGCATCCGCCGTTCCGTGTTCAGAAACCAGTTCATGAACCCGTAGCCCGGCTGTACCGGCGTGGGCGTGAGCGCGAGCTTGACCCACTCCTCGGAGAGGACTTGCTTGTCTTTCCATTTCCCGCGCCGCAGCGTGAGCAGCCCGAAGCGCGCCTGGTCCCGCGCCGAGATGAACATCCCGCCACCCCAGTGCCCTCCCCCGCTCACCGACTGCATCATCTGGCCGTCGAGCAGCACCCACGAGTTCTCGTAGCCGTGCCAGCGCCAGGTGTTCGACGCGCCGATCGGGTCCATCACGTACTCGCGCAGCACCTGGGGCAGCGGCCGGCGCCACACCTGGAGCGCCGCGTAGGCCAGCAGGTTCACGCGTACGTCGTTGTACTCGTACGTCGTGCCCGGCTCGTTGTGGACTCGCTTCACGTAGTCCGCGAGGGGCTGGTCCGCCGGCGGGCGATCGGCCCAGTCCGGTTTGCCCCACAGCGTCCCACCCCAGTCGCTCGTCTGCCGCAGCAGATGATCCCACGTGATCTTCGCGGCGTGCTCGGAGTCGAACTCGCCGGTGGTCACGTAGTCCTTCACTTTGTCGTTCAGGTTGCGGATCAGCCCGCGTTCCCACGCCAGGCCCACGGTGGTGGAAAGGAAGCTCTTGGTAACGCTGAACGTCATGTCCACGCGGTGCGGCTCGCCCCATTCCGCCACGATGTAGCCGTTCTTGAGAATGATCCCTGTCTGATCGCCGCGCGTCTTGAAGGGACCGATCCCTTCGCCGTGGGGCTCGCGCCCGAACGAGAAATAGTGGGCCTGCTCCAGATCACGCGGCTCCGGGCTCTCGTTCGCGCGGGCGAACGCGATGGCCTCCTCGAGCAGCGCGGCGTTCATACCCACCTGCGCAGGGGTGCGGCGCTCCCAGTCGTCACCGGGGCCGGGATAGTAGGGCGCAACAACGGCAGGGCGCGCAGTGCGCTGTTGAGCGGGCGCTGTGGCGGGCACGACCACGAGGCCCGCCAGGACAATAGCAGGAAACGGGCGAATGCTCATGGGAGTCTCCACTGTTGAGCCGAGGGCCGCTTGCGCCGCATGCGATCGCCCGGTGGTTGCCCGGGGCCGGGCTGCAGCGCGATGGACCGGCTGGGGCTGAGCCTGGGCTTCAGCGGCTCTACGGCAGCAGCCGTAACGCCCCGACCAGGGTCACCACGGACCCGATCCAAAAGGCCAACGACCACTTCATGATGTCCGCGGTGCGCCGCTCGATCCGGGTCTCCAAGCGAGCGAAGCTCAACTCCATATCCTGGCGCATGCGGGCGAACTGCTCGTCGATCCCGGTCAACCGTTCGTCAATCCGGGCGAACCGTTCGTCAATCTGGGCGAACCGTTCGTCAATCTGGGCGAACCGCTCGTCAATCTGGGCGAACCGCTCGTCAATCCGGGCGAACCGTTCGTCAATCCGGGCGAACTGCTGGTCGATGCGCACAAATCGTTCGTCCATCCGGGCGAACCGATCATCGAACCGGGCGAAGTTGAGCTCGTTGAGCTCACGCAGCTCCGCGCGCTGCGTGTCTATCCGCTGCATCCAGTCTACCATGTCACCTGCCGCGTCATCACCCAGGGTCTCGTAGAGCCGGCGAGACAGCTTGGCCGAAATAGTCATGGACGATACCCCACGTGAGAGGATCGCCCAACATGAAGGTAGGCGGCGAGGGTGTCGTCATCAAATCTTACACCTGGAGGGTCGAAAAAACGCGGCTCCCCACACCCGCCATCGTCCCTTACCGCCCCTCCGTCACCAGACGCGCCATCCGCCCCTTCACCTCCGTCACCGGCGGCGGCGACTCCGGATCCGCATCCTGCCACAGGTCCACGAACCGGCCGGAGTAGTCGATAGCCTTTTTCCGGCCTCCCCGCTCCTCGCGCAGCTCTCCCATGCGCTTGCACGTCGGACCAAGGCGATCACACTCGGCATCAAAGAACTGGAACAGCTCCGGCGTGAGCACCTGAGCTCGGGCTGGAGCAGGCCGTCTGCCGGCGAGAGGGGTTGTCGCAGTTTCCCTCGCGTCCGCTCGCACACCCGTTCATCTTTTGCCCGACCCAATCACCTCGCGCACGCTATGAGTCGATTCCAATCTGGGGTTCGCCGCGGACTCGCCGGCATTGTCGCCCTCGCCTTTACGTCTCCGGTCCAGGGCCAGGAGGCACAGCGGCTTTCGGTCGCGGGCCTCGAGCGACCCGTGGAGATCCTCCGGGACCGCTGGGGCATCCCGCACATCTACGCCCAGACGGAGGCCGATCTGTTCTTCGCGCAGGGGTACAACGCCGCGCGCGATCGCCTGTTTCAACTGGAACTGTGGCGCCGCCAGGCAACGGGAACGGTGGCGGAGATCCTGGGACCGCGCGAGTTGAAGCGGGACATCGGCACGCGGCTGTTCAAGTTCCGCGGCGATCTCGCGCAGGAGCTGGATCATTACCATCCACATGGCGCCGCGATCATCGGCGCGTTCGTTCGCGGAATCAACGCCTACATTGACGAGGCCAACCGCGCGCCCGAGCGCCTGCCCCTCGAGTTCCGAATGCTCGGCATCCGGCCGCAGCATTGGACACCGGACGTCGTGATTTCACGCCATCAGGGACTGCTCGGCAACATCGGGCAGGAGCTGTCCACCGGACGGGCAGTAGCCGCCGTCGGTGCCGAGCGGGTGAAGTTCGTTTCGGCGTTTGGCCCCGGCGATCCGGATCTCACGCTCGACGCCTCCATTACCCGTGATCTGCTTGCCGCAAACATCCTGGAGCTGTACGACGCGTTCCGAGAGGGGATGCAGTTCAGACCGGAGGACGTCGCGCCGCAATACCGCGCCAGCGCGAACAGCGGGCGATCGCAGACGGACGAGGTCGAGCTGGAGCGATCATTCGCGGGCGGAGAGGAGGAGGGGAGCAACAACTGGGTGGTCTCCGGCCGTCTGAGCGAAAGCGGCTATCCCCTCATGGCGAACGATCCCCACCGCGCCCAGTCCGCGCCGTCGCTGCGCTACTGGGTACACCTCGTGGGGCCGGGCTGGAACGTGATCGGCGGCGGCGAGCCGGCATTGCCCGGCGTCTCGATCGGCCACAACGAGCACGGCGCGTGGGGCCTGACGGTGTTCTCCACGGATGGCGAAGACCTCTACGTGTACGACACCAACCCGGAGAACCCCAACCAGTATCGCTACCGCGGCGCGTGGGAGACGATGACCGTGATCGGCGAGACGATCCCGGTGAAGGGCCAGGCGCCCGCGACCGTGGAGTTGAAGTACACGCGGCACGGTCCCGTGGTTTTCGAAGATCGCGCGCGACGCAAAGCCTTCGCCGTGCGCGCGGCATGGATGGAGATCGGCGGCGCGCCGTATCTCGCGAGCCTCCGCATGGACCAGGCGAAGAACTGGGAGGAGTTCCGGGAGGCGTGCGCGTATTCCAACATCCCGGGCGAGAACATGGTGTGGGCCGGCCGTGACGGGACCATCGGTTGGCAGGCCGTGGGCATCGCGCCGATTCGCCGCAACTTCTCCGGGCTCGTGCCGGTGCCCGGCGACGGCCGCTACGAGTGGGACGGATACCTCCCCATCAAGGCCAAGCCGCACGTGGTGAATCCCCCCGAGGGCTACTTCGCCACCGCAAACAACGATCTGATCCCGCGGGATTATCCCTACATGGACGCGGTCGGGTTTTCGTGGGCCGATCCCTATCGCTGGGCTCGCATCAGCGAAGTGCTGGCGGGCGGACGCCGCCACTCGGTAGCGGACATGATGCGACTGCAAACGGACCCGGTTTCGCTCCCCGCGCGGCAGACCGTGCCGCTGCTCGAGCATCTTCGGGCCGCGAGCACGCGCGTGGAGCAGGCGCGGCAACGGCTTCTGGCCTGGGATCACCGTATGGATGCGACATCGGTTCCGGCCGGCATCTATGCGGCGTGGGAGGGCGCTCTGCGTCAGGCCGTGGCAGACCGCCTGGTCCCGCGGGATGGACCGACATCACTCCGCAACCTGCCGTTGTCGAAGGTCGCGTCCTGGCTCATCGCGCCGCCCGGCGAGTTCGGCCCCAACCCCACGGCGGCGCGCGACTCGATCCTGCTCTCCGCTCTCGAGACGGCCGTGAGCCGTCTCACCACCAAGCTCGGCGCCGACATGGAGCAGTGGCGCTGGGGTCAGGAGAAGTACCACCACGCCCTGATTCGCCATCCGTTGGGGGCCGTCGTGAACGAAGAGACGCGCCGCCGGTTGGAAGTGGGCCCGTTGCCGCGTGGCGGATACGGATCCACGCCGCTCGCCACCGGGAACGGCGACAATCAGACCAGCGGAGCGTCGTTCCGTATCGTGGTGGACACCGGCGACTGGGATCGCGCGGTGGGGACGAACACGCCGGGACAAAGCGGAGATCCGGATAGTCCTCACTACCGCGATCTCTTTGAGATGTGGGCCACCGACCGGTTCTTCCCCGTGTTCTACTCGCGGGAGCGCGTGGAGAAGGTGACCGCAGACCGCCTTGTCCTCGAGCCGGGTGCGGCCGCCGGCTCGCGCCGCTAAGTAGCGGCCTCGTACCGGACGCCAGGGCGCCGCCCATGAGCGCAGGTCTCGCCATCTTCGCCGCGACGTATCTCCTGATCGCGGTCCAGCGGCTGCCATTCCTCCCGCTCAATCGCCCCGCCGCGAGCCTGCTGGGCGCGGTGGCGATGGTGGTGTTCGGCGTGGTGACGATCGAGGACGCCTACGCGGCGATTGACCTCGACGTGCTCGTCTTCCTCCTTGGGCTCATGCTGATCGTGGGCTACCTGGAGGTGGCCCGCTTCTTCGAGTGGGCGGCGGAATGGGTGGTGGAGCGAGCCGTGACGCCGCCCGCGCTGCTGTTCGCGGTGGTGGTTGGCGGCGGGTTGCTGTCCGCGTTCTTCGTGAACGACACGATCTGCCTCGTGGTCACGCCAATTCTGCTTGCCGCGCTCGAACGGTTACGCGTTCGTCCTCTGCCCTACCTCCTCGGACTGGCGATGGGCGCCAACGTCGGTTCGGTGCTCTCGGTCACGGGCAATCCGCAGAACATGTTGGTGGGAATCTGGAGTGGGACATCGTTCGCGAGCTTCTTCCTGCACATGCTGCCCGTGGCGGCTGGCGGGCTCGCCATCACATATGGGTATCTCCGCTGGGCGTTTCGCCGGGAACTGGGTCGGAGCTTCGGCGCCGCGCTCGGGGCGGCGCGGGTAGACGCGGACCGGACGCTGATGGCGAAGGGGCTCCTGGTGTTCGCCATGGCCGTGGCGGGCTGGCTCGCCGGCGGGTCCCTTCCCCTCGTGGCGATCACCGGCGGGGCCATGATGGTGGCCATCGCGCAGCGTGACCCCGCCTACGCCATCGAGCGCGTGGATTGGGACCTGCTCCTGATGTTCGCGTCTCTCTTCGTGGTGATGCGCGGGCTCGAGGCGACCGGGGCCGTGGAGTGGATTGACCGGCGCGCGCTGGATCTCGCGGGCGTGGAGTCGGCAGCCGGGACCGCCGCTGCCGTGAGCGGAGCCATGCTCGTCTTGTCCAATCTGATCTCGAACGTCCCCGCCGTGATGCTGTGGCGTGACGTGGTGCCGACGCTGCCGAACGAGCCGCTGATGTGGCGCGTGGTCGCGATGAGCTCGACCTTCGCCGGGAACTTCCTGCTGATCGGTTCCGTTGCGAACCTGATCGTGGCTGAGCGAGCGCAGGAGCGGGGTGTGACGATCGGGTTCCGCGAGTACGCCCGTGTGGGAATCCCGGTGACCCTGCTCACATTGGCCTGGGGATTGGGCAGTCTGCTGCTGACCGGATAGCGAGGAGTGAATGGCGCTCCCGGCGCCTCACGCCAATTAAGGCGGCAGGACGGGACCCTGTCGCTGCTCGAAGGCCGGGGGGCGTGCGACGCCGGAAAGCGGGAGACCGCAGGGCATCTGGCCCCCCGCGGTCTCCCAGAGCTGCGCCCCGTGATCGCGCGTCCTACGGTCGCAGTCCGGTGACAATCGTCCCGGCGGCCCCAACCGCGAACACCACGTTCCCTGCCCCGTGCACGGCGAACAAATCCTTCACGGTTCCGGTTGGCTGCCGCGCCCAGGTCGCGGGTGCGGGCTCAGGACCTCCAAGGTGCGCTGGAACGAGCAGCACCGTGCCGCCGCTCCCGGCAATGTAGACCGCTCCTGAACCGTCACCCCACGTGCCGCCGAGGTAGCGATTGGCCGGGAAGTACGCCGGGATCCAGGCGGTTCCCCCGTCATGCGTATGGAAAGAGACGCCCTGTACGCCACCACCGTTCGGGCCCTGGCCCGAAACGTAGATCTCACTGGGGGACGACATCCACAGGCCGGAGAAGAACTCCCCCCCACCCGTGCGAATCCGCGTCCAAGAAAGTCCACCGTCGGCCGTCCGATAGATCGACCCGTCCGCGGCGGTGACCACCACGTAGTCATCGCTGAGGCCGTACACCTGAGAGATGTGCTGCCCGCCAAATACAGCGCTGCTGCGCGATACCCAGCTCGCGCCGTGGTTCGTGGAACGGAGAACAGTGCCAGAGCGACCCACGGCATACACGGCGCGAACCGACCCGGTGGAATTCACCCACACGTCGAGTAGTTCCTGTGTGGTCCCGCTCGTCAGGTTGGTGAAGGCGAACCCGCTCGAACTCGGCGTTCCGCGGGCGATGGCGCCGTTCAGTCCGACCACATAGGCCTCGCTCCCGTCGGCCGCGCCCCAGGCGCCCTGGAAGCCGGCGCCGCCCCGCTGGAGCGATGCGCCGAACCAATCGGCGCCAAAACTGGATGTCATCCACACTTCGCTGTTCGGCGCCACCGCCCCGGCGATCACCCTGCCACTGGAATGGACCCACACGTCCGCATACGGCTGACCACGTGCCAGCACGTCGAACGTGTGCCGCCGGTAGCCGGTTTGGCGGAACACGAGGCCGGCTGTGCCAACGCCCCAGATCCGGCCGGTTGGACCCTCCGTCCACAGACCCAGAATGTGTTGATGGACCGATTGCTCAAACCTGAACCCCGGCGCTCCGAACCCGCAGCGACATCGCTCCGCCCAATCGAGCTCGCCGTTGTCCCCACCCAGGAAGACGTCCGGCTTGAAGTAGGGGCTGACCTGCGGATTCGACGTGATCGCCTCGAACACCACGTTGGTCAGCTGCTCATTGATCGCCCACATGCCCCAATCTTCGCGGTACATGACGACGCGTCCGTCCAGCGTGGATGCGGCGATCAATGGAAGTCCGGGATCCCGCCAGACGGCCGTGAGCGGACCCGATGCCGGCCGGCCCCAGTAGTCCACGGGCGTGGACCCTGTGGTCCAGGTCTGGCCGTTGTCCGAGGAGAGGAACATCACGCCGTTCGTACCGTCCTGTCCCACGGCGACCACATCGCTTCCCTCCGCCGCCACGGCACGAAGCACCACGCTGGGCGAGAACGTCGCCGCCAGCTCGAGGCCCGTCGTGGGCGCCCAACGGTAGAACCGGTCGCCCGCGGCAATGAACACATAGTCCGCGTTACCGTGCAGGTTCCAGAAACCGGCGTCCGGCGGGGCGGCCACGACGCTCCAGGACGATCCGTTGTAGCGCAGGAGCCTGCTGCCGAAGCCGGCCGCGCAGCGACCAACAACATAGACGTCGTTTGCCGCTCGCGCCCACACTCCGCGGTACGTACACGTTGTGGGGGTGGTCATCTGCGTCGCCGTCACGCCATCGTAGTGAATCACGGTCCCGCCGCGGCCCACGGCGTACACGTCGGTGGGCCCGGTGCCGCCGACCCCGAAGAGATCGGCGCTCGTTACGCCTTCCCGCTGCTTGAACCACGCCAGCTGATTCGCTCCGGGCACACTGGCGAGGACGGTCACCCACTTCGAGTCTTTCCATCCACCGTAGTACGGGTCGTAACTGCTCACCCGGATCTGCGCGGCGCCCGGCGCCACCTGGGTCACAATGCCGTTGCTCTGGCCATCGGTGGAGGCCGCGACCAGCGCCACTGCGGCATTGGACGTGGACCAGCCGATGAAACGGGTGAACTCGCCAATCGTATAGGTGAGCGTCTTCGGCCCCTCCCCCGGCACGAAGGTGAGGTACGGTTCGTTGATCGTCGCAAGCTGCGACTTGCCGAGGACGATGACACTGAAGTGTCCGACACTGGCCGACACGGTGTGTGAGGCGGCATCCACCTGGGGATAGGGAATCTCGGCCCACCGGCCGTCAATCTCCGTGAGCAGCGTCAGTTCGGACGGATCAAAACCGCCAAGCGCGGCCGGGTCGTAGCGCAGCGTGACCGTCACACCGGGGTCCGCGAACACCGTCCCGCTCGGCCCGAACTCGTACGCCGTACCCCCGACGAGGCCGGCTTCCGCTATCTGTTCCGTTGGGACCGGGGCCCGATGCACGGTGAACCCCAACGGGCCATCCACAAGGCCGGCGGGAACCACGACCGTCGCGTTTCCGTCGGTAGACTCCACCGTGCCGCCGTCCGGGCCGAGGATCGTCACCGCGCCAACTTCGATCCGGAACTTGATGGGCAAGGTGCGTCCGTCCACCAATCCGATGTACTGACCGGTGTTGACGTTCCTCAGCTCCTTGCCGGACGTCACGACATCGACATCCGCGAATCCGAGTACCGTACCAGCCACGAGCACGCGAATCCGGTACGTCGCTTCGGGATCAAGGTCAAACTGATCCGTGTGCCAGTTCACGCTGTAATGCTCGTCCGCCTCGCTCACGCGCAGCAACTCAGAGCCAGACCCGGACGCCATGGTGTACCTCGCCACCACGTCGGCACAGCCGTCGCCCTGCCATTCACAGATCTGCACCTCCGGCGACTGCGCGGCGTCGAACGTGCCTGCGTAGGTCGGAGCACCCACCAAGGGAGGCAAGAAATAGAACCCGCCGTTCCCGCCTGAATGCGCGCCATCCCTGATCTCGAACTGGGGGCTCGCCGGAGAAGTCGGAACATCTTCCCGGCACCCGGCGAAGACGAGCGCGGCAATCAGAGCGGACACTCTCACAGTGGACTTCATTCCCGGACTCTCCCTTGTGTTGACGGTTCTCAGCACCCGCTGCGACTTCCGCTCCAACTCCCGTTGTCACCACTCGCGGTCCAGCTGCCAGTCATGCTCGTCCCGGACAGCGTGCCGGTGGCCGTGCCACCGGTGAACGTCAGGCTGACGCTGTTTCCGCTCAGCGTGCCGGTCAGCGTTCCCGCACCGGCGCCGCCGTTTTCGTGAAACGCGCCCACGAGGTCGTTGCCGCGCCGCGCCAGGTTCCACACGCCGGCCGCGTCGCCGGTGAACGTGCCGCAGAACAACTCGACGTCACCGCCACGACGAGAAAACGCGGTGAACAGGCCGCCACCACCTGGCCCGGTGAACGTCCCGCTGAACCGGCCATTGGCGAACGTGGCGGCGAACGTGTACCCGCCGCCCGAGAGTCCCAGCGCCTTGCTATCGAGATCGTACGTGCCGGTCAGTGTGACGTTCGAACCACCCTTGATCTTGAGCGTGGCCGTCACGTTGACCGTGGCGGAAGGCTCGGTGGGACTCAGGCTCACCGCCCCCGAGAAGCTGGGCGATGTGACCGACGCCAACGCCGCGGGGACGCTCACGCTGATCGTACCGCTCAGGTTGTCGCTCGCGATGACGCCGTCGAAATCGGTGGTGTCGCCACC
>DATMAW010000204.1:0-3821 GCA_035559715.1 Gemmatimonadales bacterium
GCGCCGCGGTGGCAGGGGCCGGAGCGGCTGTGGCTGCGGGCCGCTCCGCGAGCGTCGCCTCCGGGCCGGCGCCGGGCGGCGGGGCCTCGGCGGCCGTGGGGACCTCGCGTGGAGGCGTCGGCTTCACGCCGGCAGCGGCCTCCCTGGGCGTCCCGCCAGTGCCGGGAGGCGGAGGAGCCGGCGCGACGTCGGCGTAGAACCGGAATTCGTCGCTCCCCGCGCGAATCACGTCTGCCCGCGCCAGGAGGCGCTGGCCTTCCACCCGCTCACCGTTCACGAACGTCCCGTTGGTGCTGCTGTCCACCAGCACGTAGCCCTTTGGCGTGACCATGATCTCGCAGTGCCGCCGCGACACGTTCTTGTCGCTGATCACGACATCGCAGCTCGCGTCCCGGCCAAACACCATGCTCGCGCCCGTAATGGCGTACTCGCGGCCGTCGGTGAGCGACACCACGCGCCCGCCGGTGGCGGCCGTCGCCTGGCCCTTCTTGCCGGGCTTGGCCCCCTGCATCACACCGGGATCCACGGCCTGGACGTACACCGTGCTGCCGCTGCGCCGTTCGTCCACGAACAGCAGCTCGTGCCCGCCGATCTGCACCTTGTCACCGTGAAGCAGCGGACTCGGTTGGGGCCCGAGCTGCACCCCGTTCACCTGGGTTGCGGCCCCGTCCGCGGCGCGGCGAATCGCCACCTGACCGTCCGCGTACCCCTGCACGATCGCGTGCGCCGCCAGGATGCCGTCGCCCGCGAGCACGATCTGGCAGGACGGATCAGTCCCAATCCGGATCTCCCCCACAGGAACGGGATACCGCCGGCCGCCAGTTTCCAAGAATGACATGCGCGATCGTCCTTACGGGAGGGCGATTTAGAGAAAAGCTACTCGTCGCCGGAATGCCTTGCAATGCGGAGATCCCGTTACGAGGCCGCAGCCAGCTCATCCCGGTCCTCCGCGCCCTTGAGCCAACGCCAGAACACGACGGAGCCGAAGAACACGGTCAGGTAGGATCCCACGATGCGCCAGAGCAGGATGTACGAAGGCGTAAGCTCGCGAGGTACGTAGATGGACATCACCGCCGCCGACAGCACCTCCGCCAGCCCCGACCCCCCCGGCGTTGGCGCGAAGTACAACAGGAACGTGATGACGGTCTGCAGCAACAGCACGTCCACGAAGTGGGCCTCGATGTTCAGCATGCGAAGGACGACGTACCCCGCCACCAGACGGTTGGCAAACGCCAGCGGCGACAGCAAGACCCCGGCCAGAAGCGCCCCCCATCCACGGCCGCGGAAAAAAGTCACGACACACTCGTGAGACCGGTCCACGCCGGCTCGCAGGTCATCAATGCGGTGAGCCAGCCGATGGCTCTGGTGCGATTCCAGCCACGTCACCACCCGCCGGGCCATGGCGCGTACGGCGCCGGGGAACACGAACATCCCCACCATGACCAGGCCGATCGCGACGAAGCCCCCGAGGCTGATGCGGAACAAGTCGTACAGCGTGAGAACCCCCAGAATACCGTGCTGCTCGAGCGATCGCCCGCCCCCGAACATCACCGCCAGCGGCCCGGCAATGGCGAAAAACACGACTGTGGCAACGAACGTCATGAGACTCGAAATCATCGCTTCAGGGAGCGGCACCCCGTAGCGCTTCAACGCGTAGATCATCATGGGCCCGCCACCCGTCTGCGACGGCGTGAGCAGGCTGGCCCACGTATTCAGGCCGCCGGCGACGATGGCGCCCCCCAGATTCGTGTCGCGGTGGACGTGACGGGCCAGCACCCACAGCCTGAGCCCCCCACCGATCCAGTCCATGGATGCAAGGACGAGCCCCAGGATCAGCCATCGCAGGTTGAGCGACAGCATGGCGTCCACGAAGCGGGCGAAGTTGTTGCCATAAAACAGCAGCCCGACGAAGCCAACGAGCGAAATCCCCGCGAACACCTCGAGGCCGCGGCGCAGCAAGCGAGGAGAAATCAGGGCGGGCATGATGGGGCAACAACCTAGGCTTTGTAACCGAATGCCGGAAGGCGCGAGCGGTGGGGCTCTCCACGATCCCGCCGGCGCCGCTAAGCTTGGTGGCATGCCGTCCGATCGCATCGTCATCCACAACGCACGGCAACACAATCTCAAGGGCGTTCACGTCGAGATTCCGCATCGGCGCCTCACGGTCGTCACCGGGCCGTCGGGCTCCGGCAAGAGTTCCCTGGCGTTTGACACGCTGTACGCCGAGGGCCAGCGCCGCTACATCGAATCCCTCTCGACGTACGCCAAGCAGTTCCTCGAGCGCATGCCGCGACCCGCCGTGGACCGAATTGACGGCATCGCTCCCGCCGTTGCCATCGAGCAGAAGAACCCCACCACCACGTCGCGGTCCACGGTCGGCACCGCCACCGAGATTCACGATTACCTCCGGCTCCTCTGGGCCAGGGTCGGCCGGCCGCAGTGCCACGCCTGCGGTGAGCCGATCGTCGCAGACTCGCCCACGACCGCCGCCGATCGGATCGTCACGGAGTGCGCCGGCCTCGACGTTCTGGTCGCCTTTGCGTTGCCGCACGCGGCCAGGGCCAGCCCCGATCAGCTCCGCGGCAACCTCCAGGCCCTCGGGTTCGTCCGAGTGTTGGCCGACGGCCGGGTGATGCGATTGGACGAGGTGGAGCCGGCGATGCTCGCGCAGGCGAGGTTTCGCGTAATCGCGGATCGGGTTACCGCCCGGCCGGACACGCGTGGCCGCATCGCCGAGGCCGTTGCGACCGCGTTTGCCGAGGGAGACGGTCGAGCCGAGGTCCTGGCGGAGCATCGAACGCTCGTCTTCGCCGAGCACCCGCGATGCACCGGCTGTGGCAGGGCCGCGCCACGCCTCTCGCCGGCGCTCTTCTCGTTCAACAACCCGCGCGGCGCTTGTCCGGGGTGCAACGGCTTCGGCGCCGTCCTCGAGTACGATGAGTCGCTCATCGTGCCGGATCCCCGGCGGACGCTCAACGAGGGAGCCCTCGATCCGTGGACCAAACCGCGGTATGGGAACAAGCGCCGGCTGCTGGCTGACACCGCTCGCCGCCGCGGCATTCCGCTGGACGTGCCCTGGTCGCGGCTTCGGGTGGGTGACCGGCGCTTTCTGCTGCATGGCCGTGACGGCCGGTTTCGCGGCGTCATCCCGTTCCTCCGGGCTCTGGAGGTCAAGCGCTACAAGCAATACATCCGAGTGTTCCTGCGGCAGTACCAGCTCGCCATCACCTGCCCTGCGTGCCACGGGGCACGGTTACGGCCCGAAGCCCTCGCCGTGCGCGTCGCCGGGATCACGATCGCGGACATCACGGCGCTCACGGCTCAGGCCCTTCGAGAGTGGGTAGCGAACCTGGAGTTGGAGCCGTTCGAACGGGATGTCGCGCGCACCGTGTTCACGGAGCTGGCCGCGCGCGTCGGCTTCCTGTGCGACGTGGGACTCGGCTACCTCACGCTGGATCGCTTGACCAGAACGCTGTCGGGCGGGGAAGCCCAGCGCATCGCGCTCGCCAACGCGCTCGGCGCCAACCTGGTGGATACGCTGTACGTGCTGGACGAGCCCTCGATCGGACTGCATCAACGAGACGTGGATCGTCTGGTCGAGTTGCTGCTCAGACTTCGGTCCGCCGGCAACACGGTCGTCATCGTGGAGCACGATCCGGGCACCATCGCTCGAGCCGATCACATGATCGAGCTTGGACCGGGCAGCGGCGAGGCGGGCGGCCGGGTGGTGTACGCCGGTCCGGTCGCCGGTGCAGCCCAGGCCGGAACGCTCACGGGGCAATATCTCGCCGGCCGCCGGCGCGTTGCGGTGCCGTCCGCGC
>DATMAW010000205.1:0-2173 GCA_035559715.1 Gemmatimonadales bacterium
CTGGCGTTGCTCTCGCTCGACAGCCGCAGCGCCAGTTCCAGATTCCATTTGGCGGCCTCATCGCGCGGGGAGAGCAACAGCGCCTCTCGGTAGCGCGCCCGCGCCTCCTCGAGACGCGCCGCGCGGTGCGCGGTATCCGCCAGCGCGAGTCGCAGCGACAGCAGGCCCAGATTGTACAGCGCACGAAACCGGATCTCCGGATCCACCGACCGCGCCGCGTGCTCCAGGCCCCGCCGGGCGAGCGCGGTGTCCCCCACGGCCAATCCCGCCGTTCCCGCGTTGAGCCACGCCGTATCCCCTCCCACGCCCATCCGCACCTGTTCGACCCATCGTGCTGCGGCACGGCGGAAGTCTCCCCGCACCCACGCCGAGTCGGCGGCGCTCCGCGGCACCTGCGCGCCCGCCGCCCGCGACATCCCGGCGAGCACCACGAGCCCCACCGCCGCCGTGGCAGGCCGCACCAGCATATGCGCGAGCAGCAGTCCAACCGCCGCCACCAGCGGAATCCAGGCCCTCGCGGGGCGGTTGATCGTGGTGGCGGTCGCCTGCGGCGCGCGCTTGAATCCGCTCACAAGGTCCCGGATGGCGCCGGCCTGATCGGCGAGCCCCGCAGGAACCAACGCGCCCTCGGCCGCATCAGCTACCGCCGTGAGCACCTCGTCGCGCCGCCACGTCTGAACGGGCGCGCCGTCCGGCCCCTGCTGAAACTCCAGGAGCGATCCATCCGGCGCTCGAATTGGAATGTTCACCGGTTCGGTCTCGCCCTCGCCCACCATGACGAGCCGGACGCCTTCCCGCTTCAGCATGGCCGCCGCTTCCAGCACCACTGGCAGCGAGTCGTGCGCCTCACCATCCGTGAAGACCACGAGCACGCGATCAGCCACCTGCGATCCGCCGAGCAGAAGATCCCTGCCCTGCCGCAGGGCTCGCGCCAGCTCCGTGCCACCCGCGCTCAGCATGTCGGGATGTAGCGCGTCAATCAGCAATTGTAGCGCACCGGCATCGATCGTGAGGGGCGATTGGATGTAACTCTGACCCGCGAACACGATGAGACCGATCCGATCTCCCCGATGATCGTGCACCAGCCGTGAGGCCTCGCGTTGTGCACGACCCAGACGGGATGGTCCGGCGTCCTCGGCGAGCATCGAACGCGACACATCCATCGCGATCACCATGTCGAGCGCCTTGGATTCCGCCGTCACGACCCGCCGCCCCCACCGTGGGCCCGCAAGCCCCACGGCCGCAGCGAAGGCGGCCACCCCGAGCACGAACGGCGTTCCCCGCCCACGCGCGCGGGCGCGGTCCCCGAGCGCGGCCGACCAGCGCCGGGCCCGGCCGATCCGCGCGAACCGCGCGGCGAGCGCCAGCCCGAGCACCACGAGCCCCACGGCTGGAGCCGCCCACAGCATCCAGGCAAGATCGAAGATCATCAGGGTACCCGGACCGCGATCGTGGATCTGAGCAGCAACTCGACCAACAGCGCCACGAGCCCCGCGAGCACCAGCGGCCGATACGTCTCCTCGTACTCGGCGAACCGCGTGACCTCGACCTCCGTTTTCTCGAGCTGGTCGATCTGCTGGAAGATGCGCGCAAGCGCCTCAGCGTCCGTGGCGCGGAAGTACCGGCCGCCCGTCTTGCCAGCGACGTCGCGCAGCAACGGCTCGTCGAGACGAACCGGCATCATCTGATATCGGATCTGGCCGTCCGCTCCGCGCCCAATCGGGAGCCGGGCCTCACCCTCCGTCCCTACGCCGATCGCGTAGATGCGTATCCCCAGCTCGGCGGCGACGTCCGCTGCCGTTCGCGGATCCACCCGCCCACGGTTGCTCTCCCCATCGGTGAGCAACACCATCACCCTGCTCTTCCCGGTGGCCGCGCGCAGCCGATTCGCGCCCGTCACGATAGCGGTGCCGATCGCCGTACCATCCTCCAGCTGGCCGATCCCGAGATCGAGTACCGCCTGCTCGATCACGGCATAGTCCGTCGTGAGCGGAACGCGGGTGAGCGCCTCCGCTGCGAACGCGACCAAGCCGATCCGGTCGTACTTCCGCCCCCGCACGAACGCGATGGCCTGTTGCTTGGCCACGTCGAGCCGATTGGACGGCGTGAAGTCTTCCGCTAGCATCGAGCTCGACACGTCCACGACGAGCACGATGGAGATGCCCTCGCTCCG
>DATMAW010000206.1:0-2355 GCA_035559715.1 Gemmatimonadales bacterium
CACCTGCCCACCGAGCAGCAGCACGTCGTGGGGACGCTCCTGGGCGGGAAGGGGACTGGCAGCCAACGACGCGACGAGACAAATGGCGAGCGAGCGGTGCATGAAACGACTCGTGCTGCATGGGGTGAAGGCAACGTTACCGTTCTAATCGGCGGGCCACCAGCAGCACGGCGTGGCGCCGCTCTAGCCAACACACGCCAAGCGCGCTAACTCTGTCGCCGCTGTGAAGGAGGCCGAAGACGGGCGTCAACATCTGTGGCCCGGCCGCCATATCCACTCCGGTTTGCCGTCGCGGCTCATGGGGCAACACTCACCCACACAACGACTTAGAGGTTGTCACCGGGTGAGCCGCGTGGCGTGGCGCTTGCTCGGTCCTCCCAGTGCACTGATGGCGATCCGCCAGGCGGACGCACACTTCCAAACCATACAATGGTGAGAAAAGGGGGAAGCAACATGTTTCGTGTGAAGGGGCTGCAGGGCACGCTGGCCGCGGCCGCGCTCGTGGTCGCGCTGATGGGCGTGTCCCCGAGCCCGGCAGCGGCTCAGACGTCGGACGCGGACGTCATCAACGCCATCGCCCTGGTCGTGGGCATTGCGCCTCTCAACGTGACCGGCGTGAACGATCTGCAGTTCGGGTCGGTCACGGCGGGTTCGGTCGGGACCATCGCCGATCCGGCGGCCAATGGCGGCCGGTGGGACGTGACCGGCGAGCCCAGCGCGGCGGTCTCGGTTGCTTTCACCTTGCCCACGGTGCTGACCGGACCGGGCGGCAGCATTCCGATCTCGTTCTCGGCCACGGACGGACTCAACTGGACGAGCTTCCCGACGACGTTCACGACGTTCAACCCGAACGCGCTGCTGTCCACGACGCTCACCGGCGCCGGGACGCTGACGATCGGGATCCGGGGGAGCGTATCGCCAGCCCTGGGCACCACGACGGGCACGTACACGGGTACGATCACGCTGACGGTGTCGTACCTGTAAGGCCGGTCAGCCGCCTTCTCGGTGTCACGCCGCCTGGCGAGCCGGCGGCCGCCCTCGGGTGGTCGCCGGTTCGTGCGGGTGGGGCCTGGAAGATCGGAGGGGTATGGGCGTTCAGCGGGCGGTAATGCTTCTCGCCGCACTTACGGCCGGCAGCGCTATCCCCGCGCAGGCACAGAACGCGGGAGCCGTCGTCCCAGATAGGCCGTTCATGGTCATTGGCCGGCGTGACCTGCTGTTCCGCACGGTACTCCCGGGCATTCCAACGTCTGTGCGCAGCAACGATCCCCGCTTTTCCGGCGAGTTCGAGATTCAGGGGCCGGCGGAGGCGTCGGTGAGAGTGGAGCTGTCGCTGCCCACTGCGCTCCTGTCACCGGGCGGGGCGACATTGCCGATCAGCTTCGCCTCCGACGACGGGAGCCACGACTTCCCGCACGGCCTGCCCCACCGCTCGATCTTCAATCCGCACACGCCGGTGGTGGCGGCCCTGGGGCCGAACGGAAAGCTGCACGTCTGGCTGGGCGGAACGGTCTCTCCCATACCCGGGCAGACGAGCGGGACGTACGTGGCGGCAATATCTATTACGGTTTTCAACCTGGGGATCTGAGCATGATCGGTCGTCACGCCGTTCGACTGTTGAGATTGTGTGCTGCCGTGGCCGTGGTGCTCGCGATCCCGGCCGCGATGCACGCCATCTTCGTCCTGCCGACGGCGGTCTTCATGGATCACCGGGCTCCCTCCGCGCAGGTCACCATCGGAAACGCGGGCGAGAGCCCTGAGGAGGCGGAGATCCAGTTACAGTTCGGGTTCCCGGATACCGATGAGACCGGAACCCCGTTCGTCCGGCTCATCGAGTACCCAGGGCCGGAGTTTCCGTCGGCCGCCGAATGGATCCGACCGTTTCCACGCCGCGTCCGCTTGGAGCCCGGCGATCGGCAGGTGGTGCGGCTTCTCGCGCAGCCCCCACCGGACCTGCCCGACGGCGAGTACTGGACTCGCATGATCGTGACCGGGCGCGGCGCCACGGCCCCCGTGACCAGTCCGGACACGGCGGTCCGGGTGGGGATCACGCTCGAGGTTCGGCTCGTTGCGGCCGTCACATATCGCAAGGGCCGGATCACCACGGGAATCACCGTCGGGGACTTCACTGCCGAGGCGACGGGCGATTCCCTCATTACCTGGGCGAGATTCACACGTGAGGGGAACGGCGCATATCTCGGCACCGCCACGTTCGAGCTGCTGGACGCGGGCCGCCGGACCGTGCGGAGCTGGCCCGCCGTCATGGCCGTGTATTACCCGCAGCGCCGGCGGTTTTCGTTCCCGCTCGCCGGGCTGGGGAGCGGTGAGTATCTGCTGAAGCTCACGCTCAAGTCC
>DATMAW010000207.1:0-8709 GCA_035559715.1 Gemmatimonadales bacterium
CCCGCCGGGCCCGTACACTCCGACGCCCACCCGCTCGCCAAGCTGCCGCAGCTGCTCTTCAGCCGCCGGCCGGTAGACATCCGCGGCCACCAGAAACGGCGCCTTCTGCTCCCGCTTCAGGCGGGCGGCGAGCTTGGCCGCGGTTGTCGTCTTGCCCGAGCCCTGCAACCCCACCAGCAAAATCACCGTCGGGGGAACCGACGCGAAGCCGAGCAGCGCTTGCTTCTGGCCCAGAAGCCCCACCAGCTCGTCGTGCACGATCTTGACGAGCTGCTGGCCGGGGTTCACGGCCTTCAGTTGCTCGACGCCAACGGCGCGTGCGCGCACCCGCTCGGTGAAGTCGCGGGCGATCTCGTAGCCCACGTCCGCTTCGAGCAGGACTCGCCGGATCTCGCGCAGGCCCTCGCGCACGACGTCCTCGGTAAGGACGCCCCGGCCCGCGAGCGAGCGAAGCGTGGTACTGAGCCTGTCCGACAAGCCGGCGAACATAAAGCCTAGCAATATAGACGGGGGACCGATCCGCGGCCAAGCGGCGCCTCCCGTTTATCTTCCGCCGGGCCTCTCTCGCGGTGCTCGGCGTCTTGACCCTCGATCCCGTGCTGGTACAAGCGATCATCACGATCGCCTTCGGCGCCCTCGCCGGAGGCATCACCAACGCGGTCGCGATCTGGATGCTGTTCCACCCGTACGAGCCCCGGGGCCTAGGACGCCTCACCATTCACGGCGCGATCCCGAAGAACCGAGCCCGGTTGGCGAAGACGGTGGGCCGAACCGTGGGGCAACGGCTCCTGGCGCCGGAGGACCTGGCCCGCCAGTTGTCGGCCCCGGCGGTGCGGGAGGCGTTCGACCGAGCCGTGCGGGCGTTCGTCGAGGCCGCGCTCGACTCCGAGCGCGGCTCGCTGCGAGACGAACTGCCTCAGGGCGTCCTGATGGAGATCGAGCGGGCATTCCAGGGCCTGGCGCCCGCGCTGGCCGCGCGGTTCGCCGCGTTCGCGGCAACGGACACGTTCCGCGAAGGGCTGGCCAACGCGCTGGAACGCGCCACCCGCGAACTCGCCGACCGCCCCCTGGGCGACGTGCTCACCGCCGCGCGACGCCAGGCGCTGCGCGAGCGGGTGGAGCAGTGGGTCGGCACAGCCGCCGCAAGCGCCGAACTCGAGGCCACGCTGCGGGGATGGTTCGCGCGGCAGCTCGAACGGATGGAGGAAGACGGAACTCCGCTGCTCGAGCGACTCCCGTCGAGCCTCGTGGCGGCGGTGGAGCGCGCCATCGCGAGCTACCTGCCCGTGGCGCTCGATCGCCTGGCGGCCTTGCTCGCCAATCCCGATGCCCGCCAGCGAATTCAGCGGGCGCTCCATGACCTGTTTCAACGGTTCGCCCAGGACCTGTTGCTGCACGAGCGGATCGTGGCGCGGCTCGTCGTCACGGAACGGACCATCGAGCGGCTGCTGGACACGTTCGAGCGGGAGGGCGTAGATCACCTCGCGCGCCTGTTGGACGAGCCGGCGGTCCGGGCTGAAGTAGCCAAGAGCGTCAATGACGCGGTGGTGAGCTTTCTCAGCCGGCCGCTGGGCGAGCACCTGACGAATCTGGGTTCGGAGCGACGCGAGCGCCTGGCCGACACGGCTGCGGCGTGGGTCACCCGGGCGCTGCGGGACCCGGCCACGCGGGCGTATGCCATTGACCGACTGGACACGGCCCTGGCAGCCGCTGAGCACCGGACGATAGGGGAGCTGTTGCGTCACGTTCCGCCCGACCGTTCGGCGGCCTGGCTGGCTGCGGCTGCGGCCACGCCGGAAGTGCGGGACTGGTTCGAAGAGGGCGTGTCCGCGGCACTCGGTGCGCTGCTGGACCGGCCCCTGGGGCGGCCGGGTGCCTTGCTGCCCGAGGGCGCGCACCAGCGCATCGCCGAGCAGTTGTCCCTGGCGCTGTGGGAATGGACGCAGCGGCAGGTGCCAATCGTGGTGGCGCAGCTGGACGTGGAGGCGATGGTCGAGCAGAAGGTGCTCGGCTTTTCGATGGAGCGGCTGGAGCAAATAGTGCGTCAGACGACCCAGCGGGAACTGGATCTGATCGTGCGGTTGGGCTATCTGCTCGGCGGCATCGTGGGGGTGGCGGCCTGGGCGGTGCAGTTGCTCGTTGGATAACTCTGCCTGTGACCGGAGCCCATGCGTTCGCTCGGTCCCTCACCCCCGACCCCTGACCCCCGACACCTGACACCTGACACCCGACACCTGACCCCCGACCCCCGACCCCCTACCGCGGCTCCACCTTCACCACGGGCTCCGCGTCCCACCCCACCCAGTCTCCCGGCGCGTCAATCAGCCGCACGCCGTTTCCGTCCGGCAGTCGTTCGATGGCCGTGCGGCGGCCGGGGCGCCGGGGCCAGTTGCGATCCAAGAGCACGGCCACGCGATCCGCTGCTTTCTCCGTGTCCCACACGCTCCACCACACCAGCGCATGTCCGCTGGCAGTCTCGATCACCGCGTAGCGATCGCCATCCCAGCCGAGGGCACCGGCGGCGCCCACCGACTCACTCCCGCTGAGCTGCGTCAACAGCACGCGCGTCTCGAATTCGCCCAGGCCATCTTCGTACACGGCGCCGAGGTCGTGATGCGGCCACACCGCGGCCGGAACGTCGCCCTCGCGATACCGCTCGGGGTGCAGGATCTGCTCGGTGGATTGCGGCAGTCGAGGGCCGAACGGCACCGTGTCGGGGTACGCGCGGCCGAACCACCGCACGAAATCCGCGCCAGCCAGGTAGGGAAAGATCAGCCCCTCACGAATCACGGCCGGCGCGGTGCCGAACACAGGCAGGAGATCCTGTTGGGCCCGCACCGAGCGGCGGAATTGCTCCCAGAAGTCCGGCATGGAGGAGTAATCCTGCTCGGGCATGAGCGCGGCGAGCGACGCGAGGGTCGCCTGGCCCTCCATGACGGCCTGGGCCGCCATGCGCCGATCATTGGCTCGTGGCTGGGAGAGGAGCGAGTCGAGCGAGACGTACTGGCCCTGCAGCCCATGAACCAGCTCATGAGCCAGCACCAGGCGCAACTGGGCGGGATCGGTGCCTTCGACGACGTACAGCGTGGTGGAGTCCGGGTCGTAGTACCCCACGACCTGCTCCGTGAAGAGGGCGAGCAGCAGCGAGCGCAGGTCGAGCGTGTCAGGGATCAGCCCGAAGAGACGGTATGCCGCGGTGACGCCCGCGATCTCCTCGGGTGGGAGGTCCGAGTCCAGCTTGTGCTGGAGGTACGCGCGCACCTGATCCTTGCTGCGCACCGCCACCGTGGGCGGGGTGCGGAAGGAGAGCCCCACGGCTTTCTCGACCGCGGGCACCAGCTCACGGACGAGCGCTTCGACTTCATCGTGCGGGACAGGTTTGCGTGTGTCACCGCATCCCGCGGGACCCCCGAGGATCGGGGCCAGCAGGAGCGACAGGGGCAGTCCGCGATAGCCGGTGAAGTGCCACATGCCGGCTCAATGTACACCGGGGAGTGGGGAAGTTCCCGGGATGGCGGGCGATGGCGGGCGATGGCGGGCGATGGCGGGCGATGGCGGGCGATGGCGGGCGATGGCGGGCGAACCGCAGCGTACATCACCTGCGATCGCCTGTCATCGCCTTTCATCGTCCGTTCCTGTCAGGGGCTCCCGCGCAACAACCGAATGGCGCCCTCGAACGACTCCAGCTCCACGCGCGCGCTGCCCGAGCCGAGGACGAAGCTGAAACGCCGGCCACGGCGGGCTTCCCGGAGCGTCACCGGAAAGTCGGACTCGAACGTCCCGCTGAAGGTCGCGACGGACACGGTGGCGTTCACGCGCTCGGGCACGGACACCACGAGATCGCCGTCGTGCGTGATGAAGCGATAGCGGCCGTCGTCGCGCAACGCGCCGGAGTAGTCCACGTTCCCGTCCACGGTGGTGGCCGTCACGTCGCTCGACTGCACGCCGGACAGCACGATGTCGCCGTCCACGGTCTCAGCCGTCACGCGGCCATCGAGGTTGCGTGCGCGGATCGTGCCGTCCACGGCGTAGAGAGTGATCTCCCCGGAGGCGTCGCTCAGTTCGATGTCGCCCTCGATGGACCTGAGCGACACGAGGTCCCGCCCGCCCGTCACCAACACGTCGCCCTCGACCGTCTCCGCCACCACGCGACCGCCGGCGCCGTTGACGGTGAGATCGCCGTACGTCCCCGTGAGATTGATGTCCATCCAGGTCGGCAGCGTGAGCGCGTAATCCACGATGTGCGCCCGCCCCCCGCGCTGCCCGCGGGCGGCAACGGTGGCAGTGCCGCCCACGATTCGCACCTCGATGTGCTCGGTGCTCCCGTGCTCCGCGCGCACGCGGATCGCGTTCCGGTTCCAGGTGTCCACGGTCACGTCGCCACCGAGCCGCGAGATCTCGAGCCGCGTGCCGCGTTCCACCGTCACCGTGGTGTCCGTTTGCCAACCCTGCACCAGGGCCAGCAGCAGCCCCGCGCCGATCCCCGTCACCATGTGGTCCTCACTCTCAAGACTCGGCCGATACCAACGCGGCGGCCCGTCGCAGCAATTCGAGCTTGCGCCGCATGGTTTCGGCCAGGTAGTTGTTCAGGTACTCGCTCGCCGGGTCCGCTGCCAGAGCGCGCCGCGCCTGGACGATGGCCGCATCGATGCGCCCCAGACTGTGCTCCAGCACGCGGACCGTGGCCGTGTCGAGGCGAGCTCGGCCCTCCTCCAGCGCCAACGTCAGGTCGCGAACGGCGCGCTCGTAGCTCGGCTCGGCAAACCTGGCCGCGGGACTTGCGAATGCCGGCTGTTCACCGGGCACCGCCGCGAGCGAACCGCGGAGGGCGCGCGCGCTGAGCAACCAGCCACCACCGGCCGAGGCCACCATCAGCGCCGCGGCCGCGGCCGCGAGCACGGGCCAGCTCACCTGGAGCCGCCGCGGCATCCGGGCGCGCCGTGCGGTCTCGAGATCAATCACGCCCGCCCGGCCTTCCCCCCCACCGATCCGCGCGGCGATGCCGGCCCAGAGATCGCGGACCGGCGGCCGGTCCTCCAGCGCCCCGGCACGCACGATCACCGCACGCAACTCGTCCAGCACGCTGCGGCAGGTCTCGCACGTCATCAGGTGCGCCTCGAGGTCGCGCCGCTCGCTCGCGGTGAGTTCGCCGTCCAGGTATTCCGACAGCCGCTCGGTCCAGGGATCGTTCATCGTCTGATCGTTCATCGTGAGCCTCGCTTACCTCACCAGGTGCCCGCGCAACGCCATGCGGGCCCGGTGTAACTGCGCCTTGGATGTTCCCGTGGTGATGCCCAACCGCTGGGCGATCTCCTCGTGCTTGAACCCTTCCACGTCGTGCAGCACGAACACCTGTCGCGCGCCGCGTGGCAGCCGCTCGATCGCCGTCTCGAGGTCAATCGCGTGCTCCACCGACGCCGGGCGCGAGAATCCCAACGTGGCCTCGTCTTCCACTTCCGCGAACCGTTGTCGCGCCGCGCCTTGAGCCCCGCGATGCCCCAGAATCACGTTCACCCCAAGGCGGTAGAGCCACGTGCCGAACGAGGACTCGCCACGAAACGTGTGCAGCTTGTGCCACGCCCTCACGAACACGTCCTGCGTGAGCTCGTCGGCGGCGTCCGAGCCCGCCATGCGGCGTGCCAGGCTGTGAATCCGGGGGACGTGGGCCCGGTACAGTCGCTCGAACGCCCGGGCGTCCCCGGCCGCCGCCAGCGCCACGTCCGTGGCGTCGGAATCATGCGTTCCAGGGCTACGACTCAGTGGCGCCACAGCGCGGACCGGGGCCTGCACGCTGAATTGGATCGTGAGACGAGGCAAATGGTTGGCAAACACGGGCGACGCTGGTTGCGACCCGAGCGGCTGGGATCGCCCGCGCAATGCCTACAGGCCGAGCCGATTACGCATCGCCTGCGGGCCACGGGGTTCGCGCCCCGGCATTGCTTCGGCGAGCCCATCCGCTCGGTCGCCATGCGTCGCCCGGCCCGCGTCCACCCGCCTCACGCAATGAAGTCCAGGTACCACCGCGCCGCCGCGTCGCCGAACTCGAACACCAAAGCGGCGGCCGCGGCCAGGAACACGCCGAACGGCACCAGGCGTTTCTTCTGGAGCGTGAGGGGCACGAACACGAGCGTGCCCAGGAGCGCCCCGCCGAACAGCGTCATCAGCACGCCTTTCCACCCGACGAACGCGCCCACCATGGCCATCATCTTGATGTCGCCGCCGCCCATAGCTTCCTGCTTGAACGCCTTTTCGCCGGCCCATGCGATCGCGTACAACAGCACGAACCCGGTGACGGCGCCGAGCAAGGCTTCCGTGAAGCCACCGAGCCCGTGCCGCCACGCCAGGCCGAGCCCCGCCACGAGGCCGCCGATCGTGTACTCGTCGGGAATGAGGTAGTGGCGCGCATCAGTCACGGCGATGCCGAGGAGGATGGTCCCGAGGAGTGCGGCGGCGAGCCCGTCCGGCCCGGGACCGTAGCGCCACACCGCAAGCGCCCAGAGGGCCGCGACGACCGCCTCGATGAGTGGATACTGGAGCGAGATGGGCTGCGCGCAATGGCGGCACCGGCCGCGCAGCATCAGCCACGAGAGCAGCGGGATGTTGTCGTGCCACGCGATGGGGCGCTCACAGCGGGGGCAGCGGGACCGCGGCCGCACGACGGACTGATCCAGCGGCAGGCGCACGATGCAGACGTTGAGGAAGCTTCCCGCGACCGCGCCGAACAGCAGGGCGGCGACGATGCTCAGGGTCTCAGGATTCACGCGTGACGTGAAACAGCAGGATCCCGGCGGCCACGGCCACGTTCAGGGACTCGACGCCGGCGGCGAGGGGAATGGCCACCTGCTCCGCCGCGAGGGAGCGGATGGCGGGCCGCACGCCGGCGCCCTCGTTGCCGACCACCAGCGCCAGCCGGTCGGGGCGCTTGAGGCGGCGCACTGAAGACCCTTCCGTGGCCGCGGCCCACACCGTGACGCCGGATCGCGCCACCCAGCCGCGCAGTTCCTCGTCCGTTGCGGGTGCCGCGGGGAGGCGAAAGCTCGCGCCCGCGGCGGCGCGCAGCGCCTTGGGGTTGAACGGGTCGGCGGTCCCCGCAAGGAGAATCGCGCCTCCCGCGCCGAGCGCGAGGGCCGTCCGGAGCAGCGTGCCCACGTTGCCCGGGTCCTGCACCCCGTCCAGCACCAGCACCGGTGCCGCCGGTGTCACGTGGATGTCGGCGAGCGACCAGCGGCGCGGCTCGATCACCGCCACGATGCCCTGCGACGTCTCCGTGTCGGCCAGCGCCCGCATGTCTCGCTCGGACACGGTTTCCACCGGCACGGCGTGATCGGCGAGTGTCTGCAGCAGCGAGGCGGTGCGCGGATGCGCTTCGGCCGCCGGGCTCACCAGGACGCCCGTCATGCGCACCCCGGCGTTGAGCGCTTCCTCCACCAGGCGCACGCCGTCGGCGATGGTGAGATTGCGGCGGCGCCGTCCTTTGCGCTGTTGCAGATTCCGAACGAGCGAGACGAGATTGGAGGTCATATGACGGGCTTGAATGTGTCGGGAGGGGCCGGGTTCGCCAAGCCGGGCTGGTCAGCGCGATGCGGATCGCGCTGACGATCGCCGGATCGGACTCGGGCGGCGGCGCCGGGATTCAGGCGGACCTGAAGACGTTTCATCAGTTCGGCGTGTTCGGCACGTCGGTGCTGGTGGCGATCACCGCACAGAACACGCGTGGCGTCACGGCCGTGCACGCGGTTCCCGTGGAGACGGTCGAGGCGCAGATGGCGGCACTCGCGGCGGACCTGCCGCCGCACGCCACCAAGACGGGCATGCTCGCCACGAGCGAGTTGGTGGAGGCCGTGGCCGAGGGAATTCGGCGACACGGGTTCGGGAACTACGTGCTCGATCCCGTGATGGTGGCGACGTCGGGGGACCGGCTGCTGACGGTGGACGCCGAGCGAACGGTGGTTCGGCGTCTCGTTCCGCTGGCGACGCTCGTAACACCCAACCTGGATGAAGCGCGGATCCTGGTGGAAGCCGAAGTGCGCACGCCGGAAGAGATGGAGCGGGCGGGCCGGGATCTGGTGCGGATGGGCGCGCGAGCCGCGCTCGTGAAGGGGGGGCATCTCGAGGGCGATCAGGTGACCGACGTGCTCGTCACCGATGGATCGGTGCGGCGGTTCACGCGGCCCAGGATCCACACGACGTCGGTGCACGGGACGGGGTGCACGTTGTCGTCGGCGGTGGCGGCGGGGCTCGCGCATGGGCGGCCGCTGGAGCAGGCGGTGAGCGACGCGCTCGACTTCGTGCACCGCGCGATCGGCGCGGCGCCGGGGCTGGGGAGCGGGCATGGGCCGCTCAATCACTTTGTTGACGCGCCACGACTTCCGTCGAGAGGCGGCGGGTGAACCGACCCGCGCCCCTCCGGGCGCTGGCGTTGCCGGCGGACTCGACGCCTAGCGCGCGAGGACGAGCTGGTTTGCGGTGTTCACTGGCTCGGCGCCGGGACCGCCGGCACGCAACGCGCCCTCCCGCGCCCAGGTCGGTTCACGCGCCGGCCATCTGATCGAGATCGCGGTGACTAATAGCGACCCCCGTTTCCCCCGCCCCCCGCGCGCCCGCGAGATCTTCTGCAACCGCACGCTCAACCTGCGGTCCATCCGCGCCATCGGCTACGACATGGACTACACGCTCGTCCATTACAAGGTGGAGGAGTGGGAGCGGCGG
>DATMAW010000208.1:0-18594 GCA_035559715.1 Gemmatimonadales bacterium
TTCAGTGCCGCGAACCGTGAGGGGCCGTTCGCTTGGTCTGCTGTCCCGCCGGAGAGGATGCGCGAGATTATCGCGAAGCTCGCCGACTTCGAGACGATGGATCACGGGGCCCTGAGACAGTGCCGACATCCCCACAATCTACCTGGCGGCGTCGTCGACGAAGCGTGGCAGCGTTTAGTTACGCTTGGGCGCGACGACCTTGAGCGAGTGTTCTCCTTCCACCTTGGTGGCACGGAGCGCATTTGGTGCGCCGACTACAAGGGTGAGGGAGTGATGTTTGTACTGTGGTGGGACCCGGAGCACAGAATCTACCCCGTGCGAAAGCGCCACACCTGACAGCAACGGTGACAGCAACCGATCCGGATAGCGCCGGACGGGCGCGGACGGATGCGGAATCGACTCCCGAAAATTCACGGCATGTGAGGATCCGTGTGGACGCTTCCGGATGGTCGTCTACGACCTCAAAAACCGTTGGGCGGCAACGCCCGTGTGGGTTCGACTCCCACCTTCGGCACCAGTGTTGAATCTGGGCCGCGGCTCGGCGCCGTCTTGCATTCCGCGCGCAGGCGTACGAGTGGCGAGACGCACTTCGTCAAGAGGCTGCCCGGAAGGTCACCGGCAAACGCTGGAGTCCGCGGATGTAGAAGTCCGGGTGGTGCACCAGGTTGTCGTCGGCCAGTCTGAGGTCGACCAAACGGGTGAGTAGCATCTGCAGGGCGATCCGCAGCTCCAGGCGCGCAAGCGGCGCACCGAGACACACATGGGGGCCGTGGCCAAATGAAATGTGGCGCTTTGCGTTGCTCCGCTCGAAGTCGAACGTGTCTGAATGTGAGAACACGCTTTCATCGTGGTTGGCGGACCCCAACAGCAACATCACCTTGTATCCCTTACGGATCGTAACGCCATTTAGTTCGACGTCTTGTGTCGCGGTTCGGAAGAGGACCGCCGCGGACGATTCAAAGCGCAATCCCTCTTCCACCAGACCAGCGATCGACTGCGGCGCACCCTGAAGCACTTGCTGTATCAGCCCGGGCTGCTCGATCAGCGTCTTCATCGTATTGCCGATCTGATTCGCGGTAGTCTCAGAACCTCCGACGACGAGGAGCTGCACGATCGAGAGCAACTCATCGATGGTGAGACGCCGCCCGTCACTGAGCCGTTCGTTGAGCAGCTCCGTGAGCAGGTCGCTGCGCGGATTGGACCTGCGGGCCTCGAACTGGCCCGCAAAATAGGCCTGGAACTCGTTGATCGATTGAGCGCACGAGACGAGCTCTTCGCGCGTCAGATTGCGGCCGACCGGGTGCATCGTCGCTTCTGCCCAGCGCTGGAGTTGCGGCAACATCGATCTGGGCTGGCCCAGCCAGTCGGCCATCACCGTCATACTGAATGGCGCGGCAAAGTCACGCACCAGGTCACAAGACCCGGTGGATGCGAATCCATCGATCAGCTCAGACGCGATCGCCTGGATGTGTTCGTCCATTTCGGCCATTCGCCTGGGCGTGAAGTGCTTGTTCATCATGTGCCGGAATTCGGTGTGGATCGGCGGATCAGCCGTAACGAGCGTCTTCGGGAAGCCGTAGCCTCGCTTCTTCGCAGCCCGGAGTTCCGGTGGCGCAGTGCGCGCGTGCGCGAGCCCCTGGCCGTCGGTGGACGTGAACATGGCGGGGTTCGTCAGGACCTGGTGGCACTCGTCATATCGCGTGACCACGTACGCGTTGATCCTACTGTTGAACAAGACAGGGCCTTGCTTTCGAAGAAGGCGCGAGTACTCGTTGACGTTGGCAATGATGTCCTCGTCCCAGAGGTCATATGATACGGGGCAAACGCCGTCCTCCCTCAACGATGAAGGAGCTGTCTCAGGAACATCCATCGTCACGTCCTCCTCAGGTATTCCGTCGCGTTGATTGATGTCGCACAGGACAGTCCACACTCACATCACATGCCCGCCGTTGACGGGGATGATCTGCCCTGTAATCCACCCGGACAGGTCGCTTGCCAGAAAGAGCATCGCGTTTGCCTGGTCTTGCGGCGTCCCGATGCGCCGCAGCGGGTAACTGCGGAGAAACTTCTCCATTTCGAGACCGGCGCGCGCGGCCTCATTCGCAGGCGTCGCCGTCGTGCCCGGGGACACGCCGTTCACCCGGATCCCGGATGGCCCGACCTCCTTCGCGAGCGCCTTCGTGAACGCGACGACACCGGCCTTCGCCGCTGAATAGACCGTCGCGTTCTGAGAGCCGATGAGGGCCGAGTCGGAGATGGTGTTTATGATCACGCCCTGCTTCCGCGCGACCATCGCCGGCAAGACGGCGCGAGTCATGTAGAGCGTCCCGAACAGGCAAACGCCGATATCGACGTCGTAGTCGGCCGCCTCCATGTCCAGGAACTGCTTGAGCGTCCAGGCACCGGCGTTATTGATCAGGATGTCGATCTCGCCCCACACCCCCGTAGCCTGACGCACCGCCTCACCGACGCTGCCGGGGTCCCGCACGTCACAGTGCAGGGGAAACACCGACTTGCCCGCTGGGTCGATGGACTCGGCGACTTCCCGCGCCGCCTCGGCGCGAACGTCCGCGATGACAACGCGTGACCCGGCTTCAACAAAGCGGCGTGCCGCTTCGCGTCCGATGCCACTCCCGCCCCCCGTTATGAACGTCACTGCACCGCCCAAGTCGATCGTCACTGCCATGCTCGTACCTTTCTTCTCATTACTGTGCCTTCCGGTTCAAACGCAGGGCGACGCGATCACCGAGCAGGCTGAATGCCGCTACGGTCGCGGTCACGACGAGACCTGGGAGGATGGCCGGCCAAGGATTGACCGCCAGAATTCGATATCCGTCCTGCAGTATTCCTCCCCAGGTCGGCGTCGGCGGCGCCAGTCCTGCCCCGAGAAAGCTGAGCGACGCCTCGATGAGGATCGCGAACGCACCGATTTGCGCGGAATACACAATGGCCGGGCTCACCGCGTTCGGTGCGATGTGCCGGAGGAGCACGCGGCGCGGATGTGCACCGGCGGCAATCGCGGCCGTGACAAACTCCGCATTCGAGACCGCGCGCGCCTGGGCGTGCGTCAGCCGCGCGACTTCTGGAACTGAGACAAGGCCCAGCGCGGCGACGATGCTTGGGATACCTGAGCCAAAGGCAACGACGAGTACCATGGCCAACACGAGTACGGGCATCGCCAGCGCGACGTCCACGAGCCGCATCAACAGGACGTCTCCCACGCGCGCTCCCCAGACTGCGGCGAGCCCGATACCGATCCCGACAACAAGCGCCAGCCCGGTCGCGCCCACCGCAACGACCAGGGACACCCGCGCGCCGTGGAGGACTCGTGAAAACACGTCACGACCGAGTTCGTCCGTCCCGAACGGATGGGCGATCGAGGGGCCTTCTAGACGGTTCGCGATTGCTGTCTGGTTCGGTTCATGCTCCGTCACAAGACCTGGAGCTGACGCCAGCAACACAAGCGCAGCGAGAAAGAGGATGCAGGACCACACCGAGATACTTGCCGTGAGCCGCGGCCGCACGAACAGCCGCGACGCAGTGGGCCGTTGCTCGTCTGCAGCCTCCGGGCGCTGCGCTACGCTCAGCATCTCAGGCGTGCCCCTGACTTGGATTAATTGCGCGGAGGCTCAGGTCCACTACGAAATTGATGACGATCACGGTTGCGCCGATGATCAGCACGACGCCCTCTGCGGTGATGTAGTCCCGGGAGGTGATCGAGTCAACGAGTAGCCGGCCGAGTCCCGGGATTGCGAATACATTCTCGATGATGACCGCTCCGCCGATGATGCGGCCAAGCTGCAGTCCCGCAAGCGTCACTATCGGTATGAGTGCAGCCCGTAGCGTGTGCCGCACGATCACGATCCGTGGCGGGAGTCCCTTAGCGCGAGCCGTGCGGACGAACTCTTCGTTCATCACTTCGATGAACGCCGAACGAGTCACGCGCATCATCGAGGCCATGACCCAAAACGACAGCGTCGCCACGGGCAAGACCATCAACCGCAGGCTTTCCATCGGATCTTCGGTGAGGGGGACGTATCCCGCCGCCGGGACAAGGTCGAGCTCGAGCGAGAAGAGGTAAACGAGCAGGATGCCAACCCAGAACGTGGGGACGGCAATCCCGATACTTCCGACAGCGACCACGACCGCATCGATCCATCGCCCGCGGTGCACCGCCGCCAGCACACCGAAAAACACGCCCAGCGTGATCCCGACAAACCCTGCGAGCACCGCTAACTCGACCGTCGCCTTCGCGCGTTCGCCGATGGCCTGGGACACGGGTACCTGCGTCGACAAGGACCGTCCGAGATCTCCTCTCAGGAGATCCGAAGCGTAATCCACGTACCGCTCATGGATTGGCTTATCCAACCCCAGATTGGCCCGCAGCCTCTCGGTCGAATCTCTGTCACCGGTGGCCACCGAGCGAGACAGCGCGGCGTCTCCGGGCAACACGTTGAGGAGAAAAAAGACGACCACGCTCAGCACGACGAGCGCGACAAAGCCCGAGAGCAGTCTCGTCAGTAGGTAGGAGGTATCCATGCCTGACCCTCTAGCGGAGCGTGTCAGCTAGCCCGAGATAAACACTTCCAGGTGCGCTCGATCTGCCAGTGTTCTTCGTGCCCGAGCGCTCCGGCCACGACGCTTGTTGCACCCAACCTGAACAGCGCGCGGATCCGACCGGAAACGTCTTCGGCTGATCCCACGGCACAGCGCTCGGAGATGGCGCGCTGCGTACCGGGCCTGCGCACCCGAGCGTCACGGCTACCAAGTACCTTCCCAACTTCCTCGAGCGCCCCGCTGACGTCTTCCGTCACGTTGGTGTGGACGATCGGGACGATCTGGAACGGCTCAGGCTGAGATGTGCTGGCGCGCGAATCTCGAATCCAGCGGACGGCCGCCTCAAATTCGTCCAGAGCCAGGAAGGCGCTGAGCCACCCGTCGGAAAACCGGGCGGCTGCCCGCAACCCCTGGATGCCTTCTGCAGCGACGAAAAGCGGGATGTACCCGGAAGGGCGCAGCCCGCATGAGAAGCCGTCGACACGTAGCACGTCCTGCGGCCGCGCCACGTCACCCCGCCAGGCTGAACGCAGGAACGCCACGGTCTCCGCCAACCGCCGATGCGGACGGTCGTGGTTACGTTCGTGCCACCGGATGGCCCGTGTCGCCGTGCCAATGCCCACGCCCACGATCAATCGCCCCCCGCTCACTTCCCATGCGGACGCGGCCGCCATGGCCAGCGCGGGCGCACTGCGCGCATACATGTTTGCGACGCCGATGCCGAAGCGAATCTCACGTGTGTCTCGCGCCAGCGCTGATGTGAGCACGAACGGATCCCACCGCCGCGTCTCCCCGACCCAGAACGACTGGTAGCCGAGGTCCTCCGCGAGGGCCGCCAGCCGGCGGAGCGCCTTAAAATCGGCGGTGCCGCCATCTCCAACACTGACACCGAGCGGCAAGCGGCCACGCGCATCCATCACGCCAGCGAGACCTCGTTGAACCGGCTCTTCCCCTCTCCCCAGAGGCGGAAGTTGGTGACCTCCTTCCGCGCGACGGAGGTAAAGGCAGTGAAATAGTCAAAGACGTTCAGCCGCAGGTCAACGATCCGCTGTTCGGCCTGCTGGAACAGTTCGCGCTGCTCATCCTCCTCGTAGGTCTCGCTTGCCCTCGCGATCAGACCGTCCAATTCGGCGTCGGCGATCTTGCCGAAGTTGTAGCCGCCAGTGCTCTGCCAGATCGCACTGAACGTTTCCCAGAGCGCCACGCGGCCGGACCACTGCTGGATGTATGCGTCGAAATCACCGCTCAATGCCTGGCGGTAGGCGCCGGTGACGTCAAGCTGCTGGATCTTGAGCTCTACTCCGATGCGGTTCAGTTGTTCTTGCAACAGCACGAGCCTCTGCGTGTCTTGCTGGCCGTTCCCCGACACGCCGACGAATGAGAAGCCGTCAGCCAGGCCAGCGCGAGACAGCGCCGCCCGTGCCTTTTCCAGGTCCGCCTTCGGCTCGAAGCCGCGGAGAGATTCGTTGAAGAACGGGTGGAATGCCGGGATGGGCCCCTGGATCACGCCACCCTGCCCGAACAGGACGCCTTCGACCAGCTCCTCGCGATCGATCGCCCAGTTCATGGCCTCGCGTACGTCGGGGTCGTTGAATGGCGGGCGCTGGTAGTTGAAGAACCAGGTGTTGAACTGTGTTGCTTGCTTCGTCTGCAGGACGAAGTCACTGTTCGCAGACAGCTCCGGGACCCGCGCGCCAGGAATTGCGGGGGTCCCGAAGACGAGCTGCAACTCGCCCCCAAGCAGCAGATTGATCTGCTGCCCGGAATCCGGGATGTTGCGGTAGATGATCCGGTCCAGGTACGGCTGGCCCTGCTGCCAGTAGCGCGGGTTCCGTTCGAGTGTGATGTGGTCCGATGGCACCCATTCAACGAATTTGAATGCCCCTGTACCGACGGGCCGCTGGCCGAATCCTTCGCCCGCCTGTTCCACCGCGGCCGGCGACCCGATCATCCCCGCCTTGTCAGCCAGGATGTAGAGCAACGGCGAGAACGCCCGATTGAGCGTGAGCTGAACGCGGTCCGCCGTGGGCGCTTCCACCCGCTCGATCGGCGAGAGCAGCGATACGACGTTCGAGTTCGTCGAGGCATCCTGTGCCCTGAGGATGTGCTGCCGGACGGCCTCAGCGTTGAACGGGGTACCGTCGTGGAACTCAATCCCCTGGCGGAGCTGAAAGATGACCGTGGTGTCGTCCACCAACTCAAACGACTCCGCCAACCCGGGCCGCAGGTTGAGGTTCTCGTCGAAGTCCCAGAGGCTATCGAACACGCCGTGCAGGAAATTCATCGAGTTTGGCGTGAACCCCGTCACGATGGGATCGAGGCTGTCAGGGTCGCCGACGGCGACGCCTCCGAGCGAGAAGGTTAACGTGCCGCCCTGCCGGCTACCGGAGCTCGGCGGGCTGCCGCTGGGGCCCGGAGACGAGGCGGTTTCGCTTCCGCCATCGTCGTCCCCGCATCCGACCAAACCGACGGCGGCAATACCCGTTGCCGCCATCGCCGAACCTTTGAGAAAGCGCCGGCGATCGACCTTATCCCCGATTAGTTGCTTCACGACTGTTCTCCTCCCTCGAAATGCCCTGCCGAGCGGGTGCCGCCCGCCTGTTGCACTGTGTGGCTCGCTCTCTGGCGCGACGGGTGCCCTTTCGGCACGAACCCGGCCGCCGAGCTATCCCAGCAATTGGACGACACATGCTCTTCGCGCAGGCGGAACTTCTCAACGCGCTGCGACGGCGTCTTTGGCAGTGCGGAGCGGAACTCCACATATCGCGGCAAGGCGTAATACGGCAGCCGGTCCTCGCAAAAGCACAGCAGGTCGAGAGGATCAACGGTCTCATTGGGCCGAAGGACGACGACCGCCTTCACGTCGTCCTCGGCCAGTTCAGATGGGACAGCGATGACGGCACATTCGAGCACCGCAGGGTGCTCCGAGATGGCCAATTCCACTTCAAGCGCAGAGATGTTTTCGCCGCGCCTCCGGATGGCGTCCTTGATTCGGTGGCTGTAGTAGAAATATCCGTCCGCATCCAAGGCGCCGGCGTCACCGGTGTGAAACCAGAGGTTTCGCCACGCCTGGACCGTCGCCTCTGGTTGGCGGTAGTAGCCCGTAGCCAGCACATACGGCTCTAACGGACGCACGACAAGTTCGCCGACCTCTCCCGGAGGCACCGGCTCGTCGTTGTCGTTGACTACGTTGATCTGCCAGCCGGGCAGCGCATGCCCGGCCGACCCCAGCCGCCGCTCCTCCCCCGGAAGCGTGGCGGTCACGATCGTGTTCTCCGTCATCCCGAAGCCTTCGACGATCTCCAGGTCGAAGCGCTGTTCGAAATCGCGGATGATGTTGGGCGGCGCCGCTGCTCCGATCGCGACTCGCACCGGATTGTCCCGGTCGTGCGGCAGTGGTGGCTGCTTCCACAGCATCTGCATGATCGAGCCCTGGTAGCCGAATGCGGTAGCGCCGGCGAGACGGACCTCTTCCCAGAAGTGAGTCGCGCTGAACCAGTCGGTGAACACGATCGAACCGCCGGTAACCAGACTGGAGCCCAGGAACGTGTAGAACGCCACATGAAACATCGGCGTACACATGTAATTCACATCGGATTCCGTGTAGCCGCCGATCCGCGCCCAGTTGAAGCCGCCCCAGACGAACTGGTGATGCGGGACAACGACGCCCTTCGAACGACCCGTCGTCCCTGACGTGAACATGATTGAGAGCGTGCTATTGAACGTTCCCAGGTCCGCTACCGGACTGGGCCTGGTGGACTGGAGGCGCGCGTAGGACTCCGGGTCCTCCGCGGGACATCCGACGATGTACCTGGACCGAAGTGACGGCTGATCGAGGCCGGCGAACCGGTCGACGAACGACTCGTGCACGATGAGCGCGTCAGGTTCAGCCTCGCTCAGCACATGCTGCAGTTGGGGCGCCATGTATAAGAAGTTCGTCGGGACCTGGACCGCCCCGATCCTTGAGAGCGCGAAGAAGCACTCGACGAACTCGAACGAATTGGGCAGCATGACCATGACCTTCTCGCCGGGCTGGATGCCGCCAGCGATCAGGCCGTTCGCGACGCTGTTCACGCGGTCGTTGAACTCGTTGTACGTGTAGCTCTTGATTGAGCGTCGCTCCCTGTCGATAAAGCCCACGAATGAGGCGTCCGGATGCAGCGCCGCGCGCCGGGCCAACACATGGCTGGGAGTCCGGATGTCGATGGGGAACAGTTCCTCTAGTTCGTTCACGGGATCGGCTCCTACAGAAGGCCTGGGCGCGGTGAATCAACGCCGAGGAGAGATTTGCCGATCGCCTGCAGCTTCCGGTCGACCGGGTCGTGTAACGTCAGCGTACGGACGCTGCGAAGCGCTAGTTCGGGGAAGTAATACGACCGCTTCGTTGAACTCGCGCCGCAAGCCTGAAAGACATCAACCACCGTTCGCAACGACGCGGTCGTGGCCTTGACTTTCGCGGCATTCGCGGCCTCCGCTGCGCGGACGAACGCGGCTGACTCTGTCTCCGCGGCAGGCAGCTGCTCGGCGGCGTCACGAAGCAGACAGCCGGCCGCTCGCAGCTCGACGGAGAGCTCGCCCATGAGGTGCTGAATATATGGGTCATCGACGGCCCGCGTCGCAGGCGGCCAGGCACGTGCCTTCGTCATGATGTAGTCAGTGGCAAACTGAAGCGCTCCCTCGGCGGCGCCCAGATAGATGGCGGCGAACCCCAGTTGGGCGAACAAGCTGAGCGTCCACGCGCTGAAGTAAGCCCCGGGGCTTCCGATGATGCGCTCGTCGGGGACAACACACCCGTGCAGTGCCGCTGAACCGCTATTGGTCCCGCGCTGGCCCATCGCATCCCAATCGAGCCGCACTTCAACGCACGGGTCGTCCGCGGGTATGCAGGCCAGGAGGAGCCCTTCCGACAGCCGCTTCTTGGATACGTCCTGGCAAAACACGATGTAATAGTCGCTGGCGCCAGAACCCGTCGCGAAGTACTTCACGCCCTCAACGCGATATCCGCCCTCCACACGCGTTGCCGTGGTCGACAGGCGCGTTTCGACTTTGCCGGCACTCGGCTCGCTCGCCCAGCCGCAGAACGTCTTTCCGGCAAGCGCTTCGCTGAACAGGCGCTCCCGTTGCTGATCGCTACCCAACGCGGCGATCCACACGTGCGATAGCATGTTGACCATGAGCGCCTGGCTCGTGGACGGGCATGCCTGGGCGACCAATCGCAAGCAGTCCAGGGACTCGGCGTAGTCGCCATTCCACCCGCCGCCGCCGCCGCCGTATCGCTCGGGGATGCAGAGCGTCAGTACACCGGCCTCGTGCAGGCGCTGAAGGTTCTCGACCGGGTAGACATTCTCCTGATCGATCCTGCGGGCGTTTGGACGGATTTCTTCCGCAACCAGAGACGCGAGTGTCTCGCGGCGCGTGCTATGTCGGACAACCACATTGCGCTCCCTAGGGCTTGGTAAATCGCTCCTCGAATTCCGCTAGTTTCTGCTGGACCTCGTCGTCACGCTGCACCCAGCGACCGAGGTACAGCTCGGCGCGGGCCGCTTCTTTGAACGAAGCATCAAGGTTGCGCAGGGCCAGCCGGGCGGCGGCCAGTGCCGCCCGGGGCTTCGAGGCGATCTCACGCGCCACCTGGCGTGTCGTTTCCTCGAGGGCGTCCGGGGAAGCGATGACGTGGACGAACCCCCACCGGTGAGCATCCTCGGCCGAGAGCCGGCGTGAAGTGAAATACAGATACCGAACGGCCGGGGGCGGGAGCACTCTGGCGAGGTAGAGGCCGCCCCCGACCATGCCGGACGAGAGCTCGGGGAGGGCGAACTCCGCCCGGGTGGACGCAATGCAAATATCCGACAGTGCGGCGAGCAAGAAACCGGCACCCAGGGCCAGCCCTTGAATCGAGCACACTGTGGGGACCGGGCAGTCCAGCAGCGCCGCATGGAGCTGGTCGGCACGTTCGTGGTGCCGGTCATCCATCTCTGGCGAGTTCCGAAGTTGCCGGAACTCCGAGATATCCGCGCCGGCGCAAAAGAAGCGCGTGCCCGCACTGCGCAGAACGATCGTCTTGCATGACCGCGAGCTTCCGGCCTCGGTCAGGGCGTTCGCCAGCGCCTCTTGCAGGGATCCTGAAAGGGCATTCGCCGGAGGCGCGTCGAACTCGATCGTGGTCACGCCCGACGAATCCGTGCTGGTGTGAAGCTTCGGCTCTGCGGCTGCGCGTTCTCCCACAGTAGACTTACTCTCCTCGAAATACCGGACTGCGCTTTTCCCGCAACGCTTGCAGCGCTTCTAGCTGGTCGTGAGTGGTGAAGCTCAGTTGTTCCAACGCCAACGACATGCCAAACCCCGTAACGTGGGCCTGGCGCAACCACTGGTTGAGCGAGAGCTTCGTCCACCTGAGTGCGATGCGAGGACCATGCGCCAGGCGGGATGCAAGAGCCTGCGCGGATCCAAGCAGTTCGCCGTCTGGGAAGACGCGATTGACCAGGCCCAGCCGCTCCGCCGTCGGTGCGTCCATGAGCTCGCCCGTGAGCAGGTACTCTTTTGCCCGGTTGATGCCGACGAGCAACGGCCAGATCAGGCATCCTCCGTCGCCCGGGACGATGCCGGCTTTGATATGCGTATCGCCAAGGCGCGCACGTTCGGCGGCATAGACAATGTCGCAAAGAAGCGCGATCGTCAGTCCCAGTCCCGTGGCCGCGCCGTTGATCGCCGCGACGGTCGGCTTCCCGGTCCCAATCAGGGCGTCAACGAGTCGCCAGGCTTCGGCCAGGATCGGCGGCCGCATGCTCGCATCGTCGTGGAGGGCGCGCAGGAGTTCGAAATCTCCTCCCGCGCTAAAGGCCCTGCCTTCACCCGTAAGGACGATCGCGCCGACGCTATCGTCGTCATCGAGAATCCGAAACACCTCCTGCAATTCGTGGTGCATGTCTCTCGTGATCGCGTTGAGCGAGGCGGGCCGGCTCAGCCAAACCGTGGCGACCGCATCATCGAGTTCAACCCGGACGGTGGATAGGTGGCTGGTGGAAACCATCGACGTCATGACGTCCTCCTGGCTGCTTGGGCGGCCCGCCGCTCCGGCTTGCCCATCGCCGGCGGAGGGGTCACAACGCTCGCGGCGGGTTGCGCGTCCGCGATCCCGTGCAAGAGCATCGCCCACCATATGTCCGCGATCTCGGCCGGCGTCAGTTCTCCGTCGGCGCGATACCACCGCTGGAAATGGGCGATCATACCCACGATCCCGAACGCGATCATTTTGAGGTCCGAATGCTCAGCCATTCGGAACTCGCCGCTCTCCGCGCCCTCTTGAAGAAGACCAAGCAGGAGCGCCTGATACCGGTCTCGCAGCTCGACGTACTCGGACCGGTGCTGTGCGGTCAGGAACCGCAAGTCCTGATGGCGCAGGACGGCGATAGACGCATAGACGTCGTGGGACGCCGCAGTGAGTGTGTCACGCAAGACGAGCCGCAATCGGTCCGAGCAACTCAGCGGATGTCCGCAAATCTCTTCCAGGCGCCGCGAAATCCTCGAGAGCCCGATCATCAGAATCTCGTGGAGCAACGCTTCTTTTGAGCTGATGTGGTAGAAGGCGCGCGCCTTCGAAAGCCCGGCGGCGTCTCCGATGTCCTGGATCGTCGTGTCCGCGAATCCCTTCTCGAGAAAAAGGGCTGCCGCGGCGTCCCGCACCACCTCGTAGGTGGACGGTTTTTTACGCGGGGACAGGAGTCCGCTGCTCATGTACAGAATGTTGCGACAAGATGTCGGGTATGTCAATATCTTGTTCGATATTTTTTTCCGCTTGTTAAAAAACTTGTGCCCGTCGTCCGAAGATGGAGGCACCGATGGAGAAGCCCGTGCCTTGAAGCGATTCGCCCGAACCAGCCACTTGACCGCCTCGGCAGAGGAGTACATACCCGGCCTGGCGTTATGCGCGGTGGCCGTTGCCGCGACGACCGCGAGTGCCACGTTCCTCCCGCTCTCGCCGCTGGTCCTTGCGATGACGGTCGGCATCCTGATCGCAAGCGTGCGACCCCTCCCCCACTCCACGCGGCCCGGCCTGGCGTTCTCACGGGGGACCCTGCTCAAGGTGGCCGTCGCCCTTCTCGGTGCGAGACTTGCGTTCGTTGACCTGCTTCGATTGACCGACCCACTCGCCTTCGGCTGCGTGATTCTCATCACGCTGTTGACGTTCGCAGGTACGCTCTGGATTGCTGCTCGCTTAGGAATCTCCGCACCGCTCGGCATCCTGGTTGCCGCCGGCTATGCGATCTGCGGCGCATCTGCTGTCGCCGCGTTCCATCCGATTTCGCGGGGCGGAGAGGGTGACGCGGCCAAGGCCATCGGACTCGTGACGCTCTTCGGCACGGCGGCGTTGGTCTCGTTCCCGGTGGCCGCCACGATCTTCGACATGAACGACGCGCAGTTCGGGTATTGGGCAGGGGCAGGCATCCACGATGTCGCGCAAGTGGTCGCTACGGCATCAACGAGAGGCGATGAGGCTGTCGATATTGCGACGGCGATCAAGCTCGTCCGTGTCGCAATGCTTGGTCCGCTACTGCTGGCAGTGACCTCCTACGAGCGCCGCTCGAGGAGACAGTCAACCAGCGCGTCTCGCCCGCCGCTTGTACCGTGGTTCGTTGCCGCGTTCCTGGTTGCCTCGCTCCTTCGCTCTGTCGGACTACTCCCTCAGTCATCGATCACCGCCGCCGCAGTCGTGGCCGATGTCTTGCTGGCATCAGCTATGTTCGCGTTCGGCTCGGGGACGTCCCTGTCGGCGCTCCGGGGACTGCTCGGCCGGCCTCTCGTCCTCGGACTCACTTCCTGGATTCTGATCAGCACAGCGTCTGGAGTCCTGGCAGTCTCCCTAAACTAGACACACGGCTCATCCGACAGTGTCGCCGAGAGCGGGGAGCAGGCGGAGCCCACGTTCACGCTTACTGTCGGTTTGACGATATAGAGTGCGCCCGGTGCTTAATCGATTGAGGCAAATGCACGTGACAGCGACGCTGCCACCAACGGATCCCGGCGATGCCGGACGGGCGCGGCCGGATGGAGAACCGAGCCCCCGCATTTCAACGCGTGTGAGGGCCGATGCGGACGCAACTGCACGATCCGATGCGACATCAAACCCGCGCGCAAGCCGGGCGTGGGTTCGGCTCCCACCTTCGGCACCATGCGTTGTGCCGAACAAGGTGAGCCAGGGCGGCCGCGGCTCCACCGCCTGGACACGGGGCGGCGGCCTGGGCAGGCAGATGAGGACGGCGTCGTGCGCTACGCGTCCGCGGGGCCGGGGGCCGCGAAGGTCTCGACCTCGGCCCGGAACTTCGCGCTGGTGAGCGCGCGCGTCCGCATCCAGACATCGTTCTGGAGCCGGCGGGCGGCGGCGCGCGCCGCGTGCTCCAACGTCTCCGGCATGAGCACGGCCAGCACCCCATCGCCGCGCCAGCCGACGATGTCCGCATCCCGGGCCCTGGCGCGCACGGCCGCGGCCGCCTGGGCCGCCACTGACGCGTCGAGCGCCTCGCCGGGGAGCAGCTCCGGGCGCAGGACCACGACGGCGTAGGGCCTCCCGTAGCGGGCCGCGCGCGCTGACTCCGCCTGAATCCACCGGTCGATCTCGGACGGCGGCAACACCCCTGGCGTCGCCTCGACGGGCACGTCTGAACCGGCAAGAGGGTCGGCGGCGGCCGGCTTCGAAAACAGCTTCACATTGATCTCATCGGCGGCGGCGAGGGCTGAGCGAAGGCCCGGGGAAGGCCACACGATGGAAACTGTAACGTCGCTTGCGAGGATTGGCCCCCGCACCGCCCCCGGGCTTCTGCTTCCTGGACGGGGCGCCGGCTGGCCAGCAAGAGGGGAAGGCCGCCCATCTCGGCCCCGTAGGGTTCCGCCGGATGGACGGCGTCCCTAACCCCCACCCCCGCGCGCGCCGATACCCATTGCGAGGGCGTGGATGATCGAGCGATCCGACGGCGCCAGCCAGCAGACGGCACGGCCTGGCCCCACCATCTGGGCTGTGGCATGCGCGGGACTCGCGTTCCTCGGCTTCTATACGGCCGGCCTCTTCTTCGCCGGGGATGGGGCCTACGCCCGCTTCCAGAGCGACATCCTGTACCCGGTCGCCCCGCTCGCGGCGCTGGCCCTCGTGTGCGTCCCCCTGCGGCGCAGGCAGGACGCACGCACGCGGCTGGGCTGGTGGGCGCTGGGCGCGGGGGCGCTGGCCTGGCTGCTCGGAGACCTATCATATTCCTATCACGACCTCCGCTTCGGGACCGACCCGCCATTCCCGGGGAGCACGGACGCGATCTACGCCGCCGGCTACATCGGGTTCGCCCTCGCCGTCGTCCTGCTCGCATTCCCATCGTGGAAGATGCGCGACTGGCGCTGGATCGTCGATGCGGGCGTTGTGCTGGTCGTCGGCGCGGCCGCCGGATGGGCGTACCTGCTGGAACCGGTCGCGCGTGCCGGATATTCCACAACGGAGCTTCTCGTCGCGCTGGCGTATCCGGTGGGAGATCTTGTGCTGCTGTCGCTGGTGGTCCTTGGGTGGTACGCCAACGGCGGACGCATGACGAAGTCCGTCGGCATCATCGCCGCAGCGATTGCGGCATTCGCCATCGCTGACGCCGGATACACCTACATGGTGAGCACCACGGGGTACGACAACGTCGCGAACCCGCTCGACCCCGTGTGGATGGCGGGCTACCTGCTGGTCGGCATTGGCGCACTTTTGCCGCACGGGAGCCTGCCCGCGGCGCGCAGAGAGGCCAACCCGTCGCTGCTGGGCATCGCGCTTCCCTACGCGATCCTTGTGGTGCTTTCCGCTGCGACGCTGACCAGCCATTTCGTCCTGGGCTACGACACCGCGCTGCTGACGACGGCAACCATCGTCACGGCGATGCTGGTGGTGGTCCGCCAGTTCGGCACACTGAGGCAGAACCTGCGTCTGCTCCGCGACCTGGCGACACGAAGCGCGGAGCTCGAGGCGTCGAGCCGCGCGCTGAAGACAGCGCAAGAGCGTCTCACCACCGTCGTCAGCAACTCGCCGATCGTGCTGTTCTCGGTCGATCGCGAAGGTGTATTCACCTTGAGCGAGGGAGCGGGGCTCAAGCAGCTCGGGCTCGCGCCCGGGCAGGTCGTCGGGCAGTCCGTCTGGGACGTGTACCGCGATGTCCCGCGGATCGGCGCGAACATCCGGCGCGGGCTGGACGGCGAAGAGATCGACGATGTCGTGGACCTCGGCGGCCTGGCGTTCGCGACGCACTATGCCCCGCTGCGCGACGCCTCGGGCACCGTCATCGGCGTCACGGGCGTGGCCACCGACGTCAGCGAGCGGGAGCGGTTCCAGCAACAGCTCATCGAGCTGGCCAACGTCGATACGCTCACCGGCCTCCTGAACCGGCGGCGCATGAACGAGGAGGTTGAGTCCGCGCTCGCGGAATGGCGCGACGACGGCACCGAGGCGGCGCTGCTGTTCCTGGACCTCGACCAGTTCAAGGATGTGAACGACGCGTACGGGCATCGCACGGGCGACGAGTTGCTGGTGCAGGTCGCCCGCGAGCTCCGTGGGTTCGTCCGCGGCGGCGGGGCGGTCTCGCGTTTCGGCGGCGACGAATTCGCGATCTTGCTCAGGCAGACAAGCCCTGAACGTGCGCAGCGGTTCGCCGAGGCGCTGGTCGACCGCCTGGCATCACGCGAATTCATCATCGGCGGCATACGCATCTCCGCAAGCATCAGCATCGGCATCGCGACCGTCGGCAGGGACGGCGCCACCGTTTCAGACCTCATGGCGCGTGCCGATGCCGCGATGTATCGCGCCAAGGAAGCGGGGCGAAACCGTGCGTTCGCCTACGAGCCCGGCGTGGACAACGGCGCGGAGGTGCGTTCTGGCTGGCTGCAGCGGATCCGCCGCGCGCTGTCCCAGGATCGGTTCGTGCTTCACGCCCAGCCGATCGTGGACCTGGCGTCCCGGCGCGTCGTTGCGCACGAACTGCTGCTCCGCATGGTGGATACCGATGGCCTCCTCATCCCTCCCGCCGCGTTCCTGGGGTTCGCGGAGCGGTCGGGGCTTGTCGTGGAGATCGACCGGTGGGTGGTGGCGCAAGCGCTCGACTTGATGGGCCAGGTATCGGGCCAGGGTCAACGACTGTCCGTGAACGTCTCTGGACAGTCACTCACGGACCGGGGCATCCTCTCGCTCCTCGAGCGCGGCCGCGATGCCGGACGGCTGCCCCCGGGCTCGCTGACGATCGAGATCACGGAGACGGCCGCCGTGCAGGACCTGGACGCCGCATTGGCCTTCACGTCCGCCGCGCGAGACCTCGGCTGCAATGTCGCCCTGGACGACTTCGGCGTCGGGTTCTCATCCTTCGCCCAGCTCAAACGCCTCAACGCAAACCTGGTAAAGATCGACGGCACGTTCGTCCGCAACCTGGCAACGGACCCCGTAGACCGGCAGCTCGTCCGCTCGATGACCCAGCTCGCCCACGCCCTGGATAAGCAGGTGGTCGCCGAGTTCGTAAGCGATGCGGCCAGCGTCGAGTGGCTGCGGTCGTGCAACGTCGATTTCGGACAGGGGCACTACTTCGGGGCGCCCGTGGCCATCGAGACCGTGACCGCGCTCGCCGCATAAGCGGCGGTCCGGGCAGGGGCACCACGAGAGAGCGGAGGGCGAAGAGAAACCCCCGATGCATCGGGGGTCTCTCTGCTGGTTCCGGCGCCCTTCGTCTTGGCTCGCTGGCGGGTCGATTACTGACCCAGTTGGCGTCGCCGCGCCCTTCCCAGGGCCGGGCCTCCGCCTCGTTCCGCGCCTTCGAGCGTTACCGTTTCGGCGAGTTACGGGTCGGGGCGCCGGGTCGGTCTGCGGCTCCATACCGCGTCCTCATTACTCCTTGCGCCTCCTTTCCATGCATATTGTACCTCTTCCACCATCGCCCTGCGCCCGCCGGCCGGCACGTTGCGCATGGCGATCCGAAGGGGTGATGTCCGCCAGGGTCAGCCGCGCGCGGGGTGCACGACGAGCACGGGCGCGACGCCGGAGCGGATGACCTGCTCCGTCGTCGAACCGGTGAGCGCGTGCGCGAGCCCTGAGCGGCTGTGCGTGGCCATGACGATGACGTCGGGGCCCTCCTCGCGCGCGTGCTCGATGATCATATCCGCCGGATTGTCGGCGCAGTCGACTTCCACGTGCACGTGCGTACCGTTCGGCAACCGTTGCGCCACGCCGGAGAGATAGTCCTCGAGCTGCGCCATGCGGCGCTCGATCGCCTGGCCGCGGTTCTCGACGTACTCGGCGCCAGGCTGCTGCACGATCATCGGTGCGGCGCGGCCCATCAGGTCCGTCACCAGCACCGGCCTTCGCGGCCCCCGCCGGCGGACGCCGGACTCCGCCTCATGCGCGACGGCGAGCAGCGTAACTTCGGCGTTGGGCAGCGCCGTCATCTTCTCGAGCACCGGCAGGACCGACTCCGCGAACGGCGTCCCGTCGAGCGTCGCAAGGATCTTCATCGCAACCTCCCAGGCGCGCATGGCACCTGCGTCGATCCTACAGCCGGAGGCCGCGTCCCGAATAGTGCCGCCTGGACATGGCGCCACGCCGATCCGCCCCGGCGCCGGGCCATCCGGCCCTCTGCTAGAATCGCCGCATGCCCGAGATCGCCGTCTCACGCGACGGACACGTCGTCTCCCTCACGCTGCCGGCGGCGCCGTCTCACGCCGCGTGGACCGAACTCGCGGCCGCGGCCGGCGCCCTGCGAGACGACGACAGCGCCTCTGTGGTGCTCGTGGCGGCGGACGGTGACTTCGGCCTCGCCGCACCGGACGACCGCATCGCCGCCGGCGACATCCTGCGTGGCATCGAGTTGCTGCCCCGGCCGGTCATCGCCGTCATCGAAGGCGCGGCGACCGGCGCCGGCCTGGCGCTCGCGCTCGCCAGCGACGTGCGCATCGCCGGCGAGCGGGCATCGTTCGCGGCGGGCGCGGCGGCAGCGGAACTGCTGGGGCTGGGGATCACGCAGCGGCTGCCGCGCCTCGCCGGGCGGG
>DATMAW010000209.1:0-6144 GCA_035559715.1 Gemmatimonadales bacterium
CAGGGCTTCGTCCTGAAGGCCGCCCACCATGGCCTGGTATACGGCCGCTTCGTCGCGCGCGGCGGCGATGGCGGTGCTGAGCCGAAGCAGGGCAGCCTGGCGGCGCGCGCCGGCGTTGGCCCGGCGCGTGGGCGCGCCACGCGGAGCAGTGCGCGGACGGGCCACGGGGCCGTCAGCCCGCATGGGCGCGCGCGGCGATGAGCTCCCGCAGCTCGGTCGCGAGCGCCTCCTGGGTGTTCCCGCTCTTGGCGACGATGCGCTGGACGCCGCCGTTCAGTCGCTGGCGGTCCTCGGACGTGAGGTCCTTGGCCGTGATCACGACCACGGGAATCCCGCGGCACGCGTCCCGGGCTCGGAACGCCTCCAGGAACTCGAACCCGTCCATCTCCGGCATCATCAAGTCCAGCAACACGAGATCGGGCGGCCGCTGCTCCGCCGCGCGCTCCAGTCCCTCCCGCCCGTTGGCAGCCTCGACGACGGCCCAGCCCTGCTTCTGGAATACTCGTCGCAACAGCTGGCGCGTGGCTCTATGATCCTCGACAATGAGCACCGTGGGATGTGCGCCCCGCGTGTGACGCCCGAGCACGGCCGCCAGGCGCGCTCGATCAATGGGCTTCGTGAGGTACTCCGCAGCGCCGAGCGTGAAGCCCAGGTTGCGTTCGTCCACCACCGTGACCATGACGACCGGAACGTCGGCCGTGTCGGGGCTGGCTTTCAGGGCTGCGAGCACGGCCCACCCGTCCATCCCCGGCATCACCACATCGAGTGTGATCACGTCCGGCTTCTCCTCCCTTGCCACGCGCAGGCCATCCGTGCCGGATGGAGCCTCGAGCACCCGGAACCCTTCCCTCACGAGGAACCGCGCCAGGAGATTCCTGGCGGCGTCTTCATCGTCAATGACGAGCACGGTGCCCAGGGCTCCGCGTCCCTGCGCCGCCCCCGGCGCCACCGCCGCCCGAATCGGGAGCCGTACCGTAAACGCGGAGCCCTTGCCCATCTCGCTTGCCACACTGACGTCCCCGCCCATCATCTGGCAGAACTTGCGGGAGATCGCGAGGCCAAGTCCCGTGCCGCCGTACTTGCTCGCGGTTGACGCATCCGCCTGCGCAAAGGCCTCGAACAGGCGCGCCTGCTGCGCCGGCGTCATGCCGATGCCGGTATCGCTCACCCGGCACACCAGCCATTCGCCGGCGTCGTCACGCTCCCGCGCGGTGGCCAGCGTGATCGTCCCGCGCTCGGTGAACTTCGCCGCGTTGGACAGGAGGTTAAGCAGGACCTGACGAACCCGCGTCTGGTCGGCGTGGATCATGCCGGTCTCTCCCCCGCGGGACAGCACCAGCCGGTTGCCGTGCTTCTCCACCAGCGGGCGGACCGTGGCCGCCACGTCGTCCACCAGCCGCTGGACCTCGAACGTCTCGAGATGCAGCTCCATCCGGCCAGCTTCGATCTTGGACAGGTCGAGCACGTCGTTGATCAGCGTGAGCAGGTGCCGTCCGGCGGCGCGGATCTTCTCCAGGTCCGGCACCAGCGCGATGTACCCGCCGTCCTCCGCGTCCTCCTGGAGCATCTCGCTGTAGCCCAGAATGGCGTTCAGCGGCGTACGCAGTTCGTGACTCATGCTGGCCAGAAACTGGCCCTTGGCCTCGTTGGCCGTTTCCGCCAGCCGGCGCGCCTCCAGCAGCGCGGTGACGTCGTGATACAGGCCCATCATGCCGACGCGCTCGCCGTTCACAATCACGGGCACGGCCAGGATCTCGACGTCCACCAGGCGGCCGTCGCGGCGGCGGCGCCGGCCCAGAACCTTCACCGACTCGGTGGTAGCCTGGCGCGTGTAGGCCACGGCCTCGGACCGGGTTTCGTCCGAGGTGATCAGCTCGTCCAGGTTGCGACCCAGGATGTCGCGTTCGGAGTACAGGAACAGCTCCTCGAAGGCGGGGTTGCACGCCACCACGTTGTGCCCCACGTCCACGGTGACGATCGCCACGGGGCTGTTCCGCACCAGTTCCTCGAAGTAGCGCTTCTGGTGCTGCGCCGCCGTGAACAGCCGGGCGTTTTCGATGGCCATGGCTGCCTGCGGAGCGAACAGCCCGAGCAGGCGCAGGTCAGTCTCGGCGAAATGACGATCGGGGCCGTGGTGCCAGCAGTTCATCACGCCGAGCAGGCGGTTCCCAACCACCAGCGGAAGGACGATCATCGCGTGGACGTCAAGGTCGGCGTAGCGGCTGGAGCGTCCCTCCCAACGCCGATAGTCAGCGATGACCAGTGGCTCGTGCGTCCGGGCTACGTGCCCCATGGCCCCCTCGGTGACCGACAGGCGCGTGCCGACCGGTGCGGCACCTGTGTTGAGGGACGCGGCAATGACGATCTCTTGCGTGCCTTCCTCGAGGATGCCCAGCTCCCCGCCCGCCGCTCCCATCAGGGCGACGGCCCGGTGCAGGGTGGCCTGGAGGACGCGGGACAATTCCATCGCGGACGATAGGTCCGCCAGCGTTTCCAGCACGGCGCGCTGTTCGTCAGCGCGCCGGTGCTCCGCGACCAGGTGCGCCTGCTGTTGGGCCAGCAAGCGGGCGCGGGCGAGCGCAATGCTCGCCTGGTTCGCGGCCGCGGCCAGGATGTCGAAATCGTCCGTGCTGAAGGCGTCCGGGCGTTCGCTCTCGACGACCAGCACGCCCACCGGGTGTCCGTCGAGCACCAGTGGCACGTCCACCTCCGAGCCGGTGCCGAGCCCGGGCACGTACGCGGGGTCACGAGACACGACCGCAGTGTATTGGAGCTTCCCGGTCGCCAGCGCTCGCGCGCTCAGCCCCTTGCCACGCGGGACGACATAGCCCGTGGGCAGGTCGCTCCAACCCACGGAGGCGCGGAGCACCGGATCACCGAGGGCCTCGTCAACGAGGAACAACGCGACGAAGTTGTAGCCCAGGGACTCGTCGTGAAGCCCGCTCACCACCCGCCGGGCGATGGTGTCCTCGTCGAGTGACGCGGCGAGTTCAGCGCTGAGACGCAGGAGCGCGGCTTGCCGGCGGGCGACGCGGCTCTCGGAGGAGGACGGGGGACTGCGGCGCTTGCGACGTGCCGTGGCGCGACCCGGCTGGTTGGGCAGGAGTTGTCCCAGGGGAGGGGGTTACAAGCTTACGGTCGTAACGAGGCCGGGGCCAGGGCTCGCTGCGAGACATTCGATCTCCCGTCGGCTGCCCCGGTCGTTCACCAACTTCGCGGCACGGCCGAGCCCGCCCCAAGCCACCGCCTCACCTCCAGGTCGAGCGCGCGGACGGCCGCCGCCGCCGCTCCGGGCTGCTCCTCGTGGATGAAGTGACCTGCGTTCTCCACCACGACCACACGAAATTGCGGCACCTCCGCCCGGAGTATTGCGACCTCCTGCTCCGGCGTCCGCCCGGAGTGCGGTGTGCCACCCAGAAGAAGCACCACCGGGCAGCGAATCCGCGCCAGGTTACCGCGCAACGCTTCGGGCTCGCTGGATCGGGCGATCCCCTGGAACGCTGACAACGTGGCCTCGGGGTTTCGCATCGCCTCGGCGGCGTAACCGTGGATGACGGTCTCCGTGACCCACGCCGGGTTGGCCGAGACCTCGCGCAACTCGCGCCGGTAGTGGTAGAAGATCGCCTCCGGCCCCGCCACGCGTTTCAACAGTGGGGCGAGTGCCATCAGGCGGCGGAACCTGCGTCCGGTTGCGGCTTCCGCCGGCCCTCCTTCCAGCAGCAACAGTCCGCCAACCAGTTCCGGCCGGCGGTAGGCCAGCCGCAGCGCCACGGAGCCGCCCATCGAATGCGCCACGACCACCGCCGGCCCCAAATCGAGGGAGTCCATGACCGCCGCGATGCGGTCGGCCTGCGCCGTGAGCGAATAGTCGGCGTTCCGCGGCCGCGAGGATCCACCGATGCCCAGTGGCTCGATGACGACCGCCCGCCGGCCGTCCGCCACGATCGAATCCGCCAGGTGGCGAAGTCCGAATGCCGAGCCGATGAGCCCCGGCAGCATGATGACGGGTTCCCCGGCGCCCGTGCTCACCACGCGAAGCGATTCGCTCGCGGCAACGGCCACGCGCACGGTATGCGTCGTGTCCACGGCGAGGATCGCGAGAAGCATGAGCATCAGCGGCGCTTACCTTTCGTTCCACGCCGGGATGGCGACGATCTGGCGCAGACCGGCGCCGCCGCGAGCAACCGGCCGCCCGCCACCTCCGCTTGGTGATACCGAGCGGCCCGTGCCAGTTACGGCTTGGCCATGCTCATCGGCACCGTGAAGATCTGATCCGCGTGCGACGAGTAGTACTTCAGGAACAACGCCAGCGATTCATCAAACGCCTTGCGCTCGGCCGTGCCTTCTTTTGGCTGGTTGTTCCGGGTCCACTGCTGACAGGGATCGCACGGCGCCGTGACCGCGCTCCAATTCGGGTACTCGGCGATGATCACGATGTCCGACGAGTTCGCGCCGTACCAATGCTGCCCCACTCGGTAAGAGATGACGTTGGGGTTCGTGCGGGCCGGCGGCACCATCCACTTCTCGATGTATTGCATGACCTTCGCGCGATCCTCTCCCAGCGGCACCTGGAAGCTCGAGACGGTGACGACGTGAACCTCGGGTTGCGCCGGGGCGGCTTGCGCCTGCGCCGTTCGAGCCGGCACTAGAGCGACGCCAAGCAAGAGCGTGATGCAAGGGAGACGGGACATGGAGCCTCCTGGGGGGGGAAGGGAGAGGGTAGGTGGGCGGCGCAACGATACAGCCGGGCTTGCCCGCTTGCAAGTTCGAAGCGGATCGCTCACCTTGCATTCAGGCGAGGTGCGGCCACGGCCAGCATCACGTATCACGGTGCCCCGGCGCGATTGATGTCAGGCGCCATCCCGGGAAGGCGTAGACAGGCGTCGCGTAACGGGGCATAAGCAGTCGCTGAACAGGACCCTGGTCGCCCTCGCCCGCCGGGCGGCCCTGGGACTTTCGACCCTAGATGCCGTTCGTCGCTGCCTCTCGAATCGCCGCCGCGAACAGATCCACCTCGCCGAGCGTGGTGAACACGTTCGGTGTCACCCGAACCCCCTCCCACTCTCCTTCGACGAAGCGCGGCCGCACGTGAATGCGATGCTCGCGTTGCAGCCAATCCGTGAGCGCCTGTGCCCCAATGCCCTCGATGCGCATCGTCCCGATACCGCAGGACTGCGCCGGATCGTCCGGCGTGAGGAGCCGCACCTTCGCCAGGTCCCGGACCTGGTTCATCCATCGTCCCTTCAGGTAGCGGAGCCGCGCCGCCTTTCGTTCGGCGCCGAGGCTCTCGTGGAACGTGATGGCCTCGGCCACCGCGTTGCGCAGGCCGACGGGATGCGTGCCGATCGCCTCGAACTTGCGGATATCGGCGTCCAGGGACGGGGGCGCGGGCATCAACGGCCAGACGCCGGGAATCTTGTCACGGCGCACGTAGAGGAACCCGTTGCCGACCGGCGCGGTGAGCCACTTGTGGAGGCTCGTACCGTAGTAGTCGCAACCCAGATCGTCTCGAGTGAACGGGAAGTGCGCAAAGCCGTGGGCGCCGTCCACGATCGTCTCGATGCCGCGGGCGCGCGCCATGTCGCAAATCCGCTTCACCGGGAAGATCTGGCCCGTGGTGTATGTCACATGACAGATGTGGATCACGCGCGTGCGGGGCGTGACCGCCCGCTCCACGCGGTGATACAGATCATCGAGGTTCTCCGGTGGCACGGGATACGTCACAGTCTTCAGGACGATCCCCTCGCGCCGCTCGCGCTGGCGCCAGGCGGCAAGCATGCTGGGATAATCCTGAGTGGTCGTCAGCACCTCGTCGCCGCGTTTCAGATCGAGGCCGAGCTGCACAATCTCCAGCGATTCCGTGGTGTTGCGCGTGATGGCCAGCTCCTCGGGATCGCATCCGAACAGGCCGGCGAGGCGCCGGCGCAGGTTCTCGCGCTGCGGGATCAGAAGGTCGTCCACCCAGAGCGACGGACTCATGTTCACGATCGTGTTGTACTGCTCCATCGCTTCCTGCACGACCCGTGGGGCAGGGCTCACGCTGCCGGAGTTCAGATTGATCTGATTGCGGTCGATCGTGAACGCGTGTCGCACCTGAAACCAGAAGTCCTCGTCCTGCGCCGCCTCCGCCGGATCCAGGTGCGC
>DATMAW010000210.1:0-23173 GCA_035559715.1 Gemmatimonadales bacterium
GCGATGGCGTTCGCTGCGTCGCTGGGCAAGGAGCCGATCGCCGCCAAGGACAGCTCGGGGTTCATCGTGAACCTGCTGCTCGTGCCCTATCTGCTCGATGCCATTCGCGCCCTGGAGCACGGCGTGGGCACGGTGCCGGACATCGACAAGGGAATGATGTTGGGCACGGGGCATCCCATGGGCCCGTTCACCCTGCTCGACTTCGTGGGGCTCGACACCACATACAAGATCGCGGAGATCATGTTCAACGAGTACCGGGAGCCGCGGTACGCCCCGCCACCGCTGCTCAAACGGATGGTGTTGGCGGGCATGTTCGGCAAGAAGTCCGGCAAGGGCTTCTACGACTATTCGGTACATCCACCAACCGTTTCACCCCTGGGGCTGTGATCATGTGGCAATCGGCGGCCGAGTGGCACGCGGCACTGAACGACCTTCCCCCCGCCCTGCTGTTGGCGTCCCTGGCGTTCGACTTCGCGGGCAGCGCGACAAAACGAGAGGGACTCAAGACGGCGGGCTTCTGGACGCTCATCGCGGGCGCGACTGGCGCAGTACTCGCGCTGGTTTCCGGCCTGCGCGCCGAGGATACGATCGAGCACGGGGAAGCGGTGCACCGCGTCATGGAGCGGCACGAGGCGTTCGCGATCGCGGCCACGGTTGTCTTCGGGCTGCTAGCCGTTTGGCGCATCTGGCGGCGCGGCGACCTGCCGGGCCAGGAACGCGCCGTATACCTGTTCGCGGCAACGCTGGGGACCGCGATGGTGGTGTGGGTCGCCCACCTGGGCGGGACGATCGTGTTCCGGCACGGCGGAGGCGTGCCAACGCCGGTGATGCAGGAGGCGTTACGAGAGCGCACCGGTGAGCACGAGCACGCTCCGGGAGAAGAGCACGATGAACCGGGAACATCGGCGGCGGCTTCCGATTCCGCGGCGGCCCGAGCGGATTCCGGCGGACATACGCATGCGCCCGGGACGCCGCCCCACGAGCACTAGGGCGATGGTTGCTGGTCAAGGGCAGTCGCAGGCGATCCCAGGCGACCGCGGGCGACCACATATCATCGCCCGCCATCGCCCGCCACCAATCAGCCTGCTGGCGTGGGTGTGCCTGACGACGGCCTGCACGGCGGCCAGCGTGCGCCCCTCCCTGCGTCCATTGCCCGGCGCGGCCGTGGACACGATCTCATCCGAGGCGGCGCCCATCATCGAGCGACTCGGCGCAGAAGTGAGCGCGCTTGGCTTTCGCGTTCGCGCGCTGAGCACGGTGGAGGGGTATCTCGAAACGGAGTGGCAGGACCTCCGGACGTCCACACCCGCGAACGCCGACCATATTGCCTCCGATCGTGTGATCAAGCTGCGGGCCTGGGCCGACCCACTTCCGCCGGGTGAGACGATCGTGGTGCTCGAAGCCGTGTATCGCCGCTATACGGATCCCTCGCAACCCAGTCGCGAGCTCGAGATCGTGGTTCCGCCTGATCATCCGGCCGATTCCCTGGTGCACCGCCTCATGCGCCTGCTGGAGCCTGCATGAGCGGCATCCCCGCGGACCGTGTCACGGATCGGGAATTCTGCGAGTCCGCATTGCCCAGGGTTTCGCGCACGTTCGCCGTGTCCATCCGGCTGTTGCCGCCGGCGCTCGAATACCCCACGCTCATCGCGTACCTGCTCTGCCGCATCGCGGACACGATCGAGGATGCCCCGCGGCCCACGCCCTCCGAGAAGCGCCTTCTGCTCCAAGACTGGCGTCGCTCCCTCGAAGACGGCGCTCCCGCGCCGGAGTCCCTGCGCGCGGCGTTCCGGTCGCCGGCGACCGAGGAGGAACGGCTGGTGCAGGGCTGTGACCGCGTGTTGCGGGAGTTTGGCTCGCTCGACGCGACGCAGCGGAGGGTCATTCGCCCGTGGGTCCAGGAGATGTGCGACGGAATGGCCGAGTTTGCCGGACGCGAACCCTCTCTCCCCGAACCCGGGCTCGCCGCCCTGGGCACGGTGAGCGATCTGGATCGCTACACGTACTACGTGGCCGGCACGGTCGGGCACTTGCTCACCGAACTGTTCGGTCTGCACGCGCTCGCCGCTCGACCGTCGCGCCTCGAGCGGCTCAAGGCGCTTGCCACGAGCTTCGGGCGAGGCCTTCAACTCACCAACATCATCAAGGACGTCACGGACGATCGGCGCCGCGGTTGGAGCTTCGTGCCACGACAGTTGTGTGAGGTGTGCGGTCTCCGGCCGGAGGACCTGCAGGACGGGCGACATCGTGATGGCGCGCGTCGGGTGATGCTCTCGCTCATCGCGAAAGCGAAGGGGCATCTGTCGGACGCCCTCGCCTACACCACCACGCTGCCGCGCCGGCAGTACGGAATCCGCTTGTTCTGTCTCAGCGCCCTGTACTTCGCGGTTCGAACGCTGCGGCTGGCGGAAACGGACCCCCGGCTGCTCGATCCCGGGCACAAGGTGAAGATCAGCCGGGCGGCGGTGTATCGGACGCTGCTGGCCGCGCGTGTGGTGGCGCCGAGCAACCGGATGGTGCGCGCCTATTTCCGCTGGCTCGCCGGGGATCAATGGCCCGCCGCGGCACCGACGGCGGCCGGAGTGGGCGCGACGTGAAACAGTATCTCGACCTGCTGCGCCACGTGCTGGAGCACGGCCGACCCAAGCCGGACCGTACAGGGATCGGAACGTTAAGCGTCTTCGGGTATCAGGCACGTTTCGACCTCGGCGCCGGCTTCCCGCTCCTCACCACCAAGAAACTCCACCTCAAGTCCATTGTGTACGAGCTCCTCTGGTTCCTGCGCGGTGACACCAACGTGCAGTACCTGCGAGAGCACGGCGTCACGATCTGGGACGAGTGGGCGGACGAACGAGGGGAGCTGGGTCCCGTCTACGGTCGCCAATGGCGGGCCTGGGCGACACCCGACGGCCGCCACGTTGACCAGATCGCCGAGGTCCTGCGCCAACTTCGCGAGACGCCGCATTCCCGGCGCATCGTGGTCAGCGCCTGGAACCCGGCGGACATTCCCAAGATGGCGCTCGCGCCGTGCCACGCCCTGTTCCAGTTCTACGTGGTGGACGGCCGGCTCTCGTGCCAGATGTACCAGCGCAGCGCCGACGTCTTTCTCGGCGTTCCGTTCAACATCGCGTCGTACGCGCTGCTCACGTTGATGATCGCCCACGTAACGGATCTCGCACCGGGGGAATTCGTCCTCACGCTGGGAGACGCCCATCTCTACACCAATCATCTCGAACAGGCACGCCTGCAGCTCACGCGCCAACCGCGTGCGCTGCCATTGCTGCGGCTGAACCCTCGTGTGCGGTCGCTGTTCGACTTCACGTTCGAGGACATTTCCATCACCGGCTACGATCCGCATCCGCACATTCCGGCCAAGGTCGCCATCTGACGATCGCGCACGAACGCCGAAAACCTATTGCATATCTAATCGTCATGTCGTATTGTGTTGCGCAACGACAACTCCGCATTGGAGTTCGATGCGCATCGGACTCGCGTACAATCAGCGTCCGGAACTGATCGGCGAGTCTCCGCACACGCGACCCCGGCATCCCGCAGGCCCGACAACGACCGACGCGTACGTTGAGTGGGATGATCCGGCCACGATCGCCGCCGTCGAGCACGCTCTTCGAATATTCGGCGAGGTCATCCGCCTCGAAGCGGTGGACGATTTCGCCTCCCGCCTGCGCGCTGCACGGGTGGATCTCTTGTTCAACATGGCCGAAGGTCGCACGGGCCCGAACCGGGAAGCCCACGTGCCCGCCATCGCTGAGTTCCTCGGCGTGCCGTACACGGCGAGCGACCCGCTCACGCTCTCGTTGACCCTGCACAAGGCGCGCACCAAGGAGATCCTGGCGTTCAGACGGATTCCAACGGCGCCGTTCGTGGTCGTTGCGTCGGACGCCGACGTGGACGCGCTCGACCGGCTTCCCTATCCCGTCTTCGTGAAGCCCGTGTGGGAGGGTTCGTCCAAGGGCGTGTCGGTCGCGAATCTCGCGGATACCCCGTCTGCCGCGCGCTCGCGTGCCCGCGAGTTGCTGGCGACGTACGGCGAGCCGGTGCTCGCCGAAACCTTCCTGCCCGGCGACGAGTTTACCGTGGCGATCCTGGGCAATGGCCCCGATGCGTATTGCCTGCCGCTGATTCGCTATCGATTCGACGTCCTGCCGCCTGGCGTACCCCCGGTCATGGGCTATGAGGCGAAGTGGCTGTGGGACGCGGACGAACGGTTGGCCAATATCCTCGAGTGTCCGGCTTCCGTGACCGGGGCCGTCGCGCGGCGCATCGAGGAGACCGCGCTGGCGGCGTATCACGCGCTCGGCTGCCGGGACTGGGCGCGGGTGGACGTCCGTCTCGATGCCGCCGGCGAGCCCAACGTGTTGGAACTCAACCCGCTGCCGGGCATCATCCCCGATCCGGCGCAGCACAGCTGTTTCCCCACCGCCGCTGCGGCCGCCGGCATGCCGCATGCCGAGCTGATCCAAACGGTGGCGCGGATCGCCTGGAAACGACTGACGGGGCAGGAACTCGCCGTCACCACCCTGGCCGGAGCGGCTGCCTGAGAGTCGCCATCCTCTACGACGGCGGTGCGAGCGACTGGACGAGCCAGGACATCAGATCCGTCCTCGATCCCGTGAACCAAATCGGCGATCTCCTCCGCGCCCGCGGTCACCGCGTGCGCCGTGTTCCGGTGCACCATGGGCTCAAGTGGCTGGACCGAGTCCGACACGCGGATCTCGTGTTCAACCTGTGCGAGGGCATCGGCGCGGTGAGCCGTTACGAGACCTTCGTGGTCGCTACGCTCGAACTCACCGGCGTGCCGTTCACCGGGGCCGGGGCCTGGACCATCACCGTCTGTCACGACAAACCCCTCGTGAACGCGTTGCTGCAGTCCGCGGGGGTTCCGATCCCGCGCTGGTGCGTGCCCACCAACGATCGGCTTCCGGCAGATTTCCCCCTCCCGGCCATCGTGAAGCCGGCCGCAGAAGATGCGAGCGTCGGGATCGATCAGGGCTCGGTGGTCACGACACGGCGCGGGTTACGCGCGCGCATCGAGCTCCTCGCCGCTCAGTATGAGCGCGTGCTGGTGCAGCAGTACATCGCTGGTCGAGAGATTGCCGTTGGGATCGTGGGAGACGACGTGCTGCCGATGTCCGAGATCGACTTCAGCCGCATGCCCGCCGGTCACTGGCCCATCCTGTCGTTCGATGCAAAGTGGACCGCGGGATGTGCGGAGGATGAAGGTAGCAAACCCGTGTGCCCGGCCAGGCTGCATCCGGCGCTGGCACGCCGCATCCGCGAAGCGGCCGTGCTCGCGTGGCGGACGGTCCGCGGGCGCGGCTACGGGCGCGTGGACCTGCGGGTGGATGCTAAGGGGCAGCCCTGGGTGCTCGAAGTGAATCCCAACCCAGACATCTCCGACGATGCCGGGTTGTCCCGCATGGCCCAGGCGACCGGGTGGTCCTACGGCGATCTCGTCGCCCGTATCGCCGATCTGGCCCTGGGCGCCAAGCGCGGGGCCGTCCCGGTGGAGCGGCCGGAGGTGGGGCTGGAAGCCCGCACCGCGTGAGTTCGGTGGCCCAGACGCTCGCCCTGCGCGCGCCCACACGGGCGGATCGCGCCCGTGTGGACGCAATTGTCACGGCCACCGGCGTCTTTCGTCCTGACGAACGCGCCATCGCCCTGGAGGTGTTCGACGGAGCGGTGGCGCGGCCCGGCGAGGACTACCACGCCATTGGCGCGTACGACGAGCGGGATCAGCTCATCGGGTTCGCGTTTTACGGTCCCACGCCGTGCACCCAGAATACCTGGGACCTCTATTGGATCGCCGTGGACCCCGGAAGCCAACGACACGGCACGGGCCGGACGATCATGGACGCCTGCGAGCGCGACATGGCGGCTCGCGACGGGCGGCTGGTGGTGGTCGAGACATCGTCACGGCCCGATTACGAACCCACGCGCCGATTCTACGAGGCGCTGGGATACGAACAGGAAGCGCGCGTCCGGGGCTTCTACGCGCCGGACGATGACCTCATCATCTACACGAAGCGACTGACTCCCTCCCGGAGTGCGTCCCGTCATGGCTGACTGGCAGAAGACCCTGCGCGACCGCAGCCTCTCCACGCTGCAGCAACTGGTGGACAAGTTCGGGGCCGAGCACTTCCCCGACCTGGAGCGGCTGCAGCAAGCGGTGGAGAATTTCGAGCTGCGCATTTCTCCCGCGATGGTGGACCTCATCAAGGAGCCCGGAGACCCGATCTGGCGGCAGTACGTGCCCGATCTTCAGGAGCTGGAGGTCGTGGACGGCGTCCCGGACAGCCTGAACGAGGACGCCGACAGCCCGGTCCCGAACATCACCCATCGCTATCCGGATCGGGCCCTGTTTCTGGTGAGCCCGGTGTGCGCGGCCTACTGCCGGTTTTGCACGCGGCGTCGCAAGGTGGGCGACCCCGAGAAGATTCCGATGTCCCAGTTCGACAGCGCGTTCAAGTATCTCGAGGAGCACGACGAGATACGGGACGTCATTCTGTCGGGTGGGGACCCGCTGCTACTCTCGGACCGGCGACTCGATCTGATTCTGGGCCGGTTACGTCAGATTCCGCACCTTGAGATCTTGCGCATCGGGAGTCGCGTACCGTGCCACCTGCCTGAGCGCATTACGCCGGAGTTGTGCGCGATCCTCAAGAAATACCACCCGCTGTACATCAACACGCACTTCAATCATCCCGACGAATTGACGCCTCCCGCCGTCCGGGCCCTGGGCCTGCTGGCCGATGCCGGCATCCCGCTGGGCTGCCAGACGGTGCTCTTGAGGGGTGTGAACGACTCGGTGCCCGTGATGCGAGAACTGATGCAGCGGTTGCTCGCCGCCCGGGTTCGCCCTTACTACATCTACATGTGCGATCAGGTGGCGGGCGCCGAGCACTTCAAGACGACCGTCGAGACGGGGCTCGAGATCGTGCGCGGCCTGCGCGGCTGGACCAGCGGCCTGGCCGTCCCGCATTTCGTGATTGATGCGCCCGGTGGCGGCGGCAAGATCCCGCTGCTGCCGGAGTACGTGGAACGCGTCACGGAGGACGAGGTGGTGCTGCGCAACTACCGGGGCCGCAAGTTCGTCTGGCGGCAGCCGCGGGAGGACGCGCTGGTGGCCGCGGGAATCCACGAGCCGGAGTACGGCATCGTGTCCATTGACGTCGCGGCGAGAAAAAGCGAAAAGCGAAAAGCGGCGAAGAGAAAGAGAGCCTGATCGCCCTATCTCACGCCCACCTCCACTCCCTCCGGCCCGAGGCTCCGCCACAGGGGAGAGGGAAGCGGTCGCTGCCGCGGCCACACCTCGTTCAGCGTATCGGCTTCGTATAGCCGGCCGTTTTTCATCACATACCTGATGCTCGTGCTGTTCCTGAGATTCTCGAGCGGATCTCGATCCAGCACGAGAATGTCGGCCAGCTTTCCGGCCTCAATGGTTCCGATATCCCTGGCCAGACCGATCGCCTCCGCCCCGTAGATCGTTGCGACCCGCAGCGCGTCGTGGCTCGACAGCCCGCCGGACGCCATCGCCCACAACTCCCAATGGTACCCCAGGCCCTGGAGCTGGCCGTGGCTCCCCACGCCCACGCGAGCGCTGTCTTCCACCATTCGCTTGACGAATTCCGCATGCTTGGGGAACACCTGCTCCTCGTCCAGTACCCAGCGCGGGCGACGCCGGGTTCGGAAGTCCACGCTCTCCTCCGGCGCGAATCGCCGCAGCTTGGGATCGTCGTGCACCTCTTCCCGGGCATAGAAGTAGTTCTCGGCAAACGGGCCACCGTAAGAGACCAGGAGCGTCGGGCTATTGGTGGTCTGTGAGGCGCGGAACAACTTCACCACGTCCTCGTAGATCGGCGCCACCGGAAGCGCGTGTTCCACGCCGGGGTATCCGTCCATGGCGTGCGTGAGATCGAGCTTGAAGTCCAGCCCACCTTCCGTGGTCGGCATGAGCTCCAGGGTCTTCGCTGCCTGGATGATCCACCGGCGCTGCTGTCGGTTGCCGGACATGTACATCTTCAGCGTCTGCGTGCGGTAGTACTGGCTGTAGCGCCTGAGCACACTCATCGCGTGCGCCGAGTCGCGGATGTTCTCGTTGATGAAGACGCCCGGGCCCGTCGAGTAGATGCGCGGACCGGCCATCCCGCCGGTCGCGACGCGATCCTGATAACTCAGCACGTCCGTCGTGGCCGTCTGCGGGTCTCGCGTTGTGGTGACGCCGTAGGCAAGCGTCGTGAGGTACTGCCAGGCCTGCTCGGGATGAATCTCCGGCACGAGCCATTGGGCGTGGTAATGCGTGTCCACGAAGCCGGGAATCAGCGTCTTGCCGGAAACATCAATCACCTGGGCGCCGGGCGGCACCTGCACCGAATCGCGCCGTCCGACCGCCACGATCCGGTTGTCCGTCACCACCACGTCGGCGTTGTCAATGATCTCGCGGCCGTTCATCGTGAGGACGCGACCACCGCGCAGCACCACGGTACCTCGCGGCACGTCCCGCGGAAGCCGCACCTCGATCCGCGTCTCCGCCGGTTTGTACGTGACCGTATCGACGCGGGCGGAGTCGAGCCCGGCTCGCACGGAGTCGGCATGGGCTCGAATGGCCTGGGCCCTTGCGCGGATCTGATCGGCGGCGCGGATCAACGAGTCCGCCTTGAGCTGCACCGAATCCGCGATCAACCGGTTCAGCTTTGCCCGCAGGGAGTCGGGCACCGGAGCCGGCGTCCTGGTGAGGCTGTCCACCGTCTTTCGCGTGGCGCGCAGCGTGTCGAGCACCTGGCGGGCGCGCAGCGCGCGCGCCACCGTCGCCCGGTTCTCGTTCTCCGTGCTGTCCTCAATGGTCTCGACGCGCGCGAGATCGTAGGTCGCGAACGCGTTCCCGATGGCCCAGTGCACGCGATTGCCGTCGGCGCTCCACGATGGGAATTCCCCGCCAATGTCGGTAAGCTGCCGGACCAGCACCGGCGCGCTACTCGGGCTCGCCACCGAAATCGTCTGCACCGGACCGCCCACCTCGGGAATATCCACCGTGTAGATGTGGCTGCCGACCTGTGCGACGGCCCGGCGGCGACCGGCCGGCGAGATCATCATGAGGTCGGCCGGCGGCGCTTGCGGTCCTTCCTCCGCGGGCACGAGTTGTTCCTCGGCAAGGAGCGGGAACACACGACGCGGTAGCGCCAGCCACCCGTCGGGATGCGGAGTGGCAGCGGATGGCGGCGGCGCGCCGCGCACCTGGAGGTGTTGCTTCACGTCCGTTCCGTCCCACCTGAACGACACCAGCCCTTCGCTGGGACTGTATGCGTAGATCCGATCGGGCTGGTCGCGCCGGAAGTGCGCCGCCTCCCGGTTTCCCGTGGGCGCGATGAGCGTCACGTCGCCCCCTGCCGCCGGAACCCACACGAATTCCCCCCCGAGCGGACCGAAGAACACGTCGGGCGCCCGCTTCAGCTCTCGCGCTGCTCCGCGCGTCGCCACCACACGCTGCCCGTCGGGCGACCAGGCAAGGTTGTAGTACAGCGCGGGAACGCTGGTGAGGCGGACCGGCGGGGCGTTGCCGTCAGCTCGGACCTTCACGATGTGTCCGCCAATCGAATCGTCCCACGTGGCGAACGCGACCCATGCGCCGTCGGGGGACCACACGGCGTGGTACTCGCCCACGTCCGCATTGGTGAGGCGTCGGGGCTCGCCGGCCGCCAGGTCCTTGATCCACAGGCGATCGAACGCGGTGAACACGACACGCCGGCCGTCGGGCGACGGGACCGGGTGGCGAATCTGCCGCGCCGTCACCATCGCCGCGGTATCCACGCGATAGGCGAATTTCACCTCCGGCCCAATGTCGGCCGACACTTCGGCCTCGAATGGAATTTTCGTGGCAGCGCCGCCCTCCACCGGCACACGCCAGATCTCGCCGCCATAGGAAACCACGACGGCGCGGGAATCCGGCGTGAAGCTGTAGCCCGGCAGCACGTCCAGCGTGGCCCGTGACTCCATGTCATCCCGCTGAACCGGGTAGGCCAGCCAGCGCTCGTCACCCGTCGCCAGCTCGCGAATGCGAAGCCCGGTCTGCGCGTCGTGCCGCGTGCCGTAGACCAGCCATTTCCCGTCTGGGGAGATGGCGGGCCGGAAGCCCGAGCCATAACGGAGCGACATCAACGTCGTCGTCCCCCGTTCTCGATCGTACACGTACAGCTGGTACTGCGGGAACAGCGCGTTGTATTGCCAGTCTCCCGTACGGCCCGCAAACCAGATGTAGCGACCATCCGGCGTGGGCGCGGCGCCAACCGTCTTAAACGACTGAGGGCCGCGAATGATGGGGAGCGGACTGCGCCGCTTCACGTGATACATCTGGATCTTGTGGGCGCCGCCGAGCCCGCCCGCGCGGCTCACCACGACGTGCTCGCCGTCCGGCATCCACTCGGGAGATACGTAGAGGCTCGAGTTCCCCTGGGTGATCTGGGTGGTGTCGGTGAAATCGAGCCGCATGATCCACACGTTGTCGCCCCCGGACCGATCGGAGACGAACACGATGGATTGGCCGTCGGGACTGAAGCGCGGCTGCGCGTCGAACGCGAGGCCTTCGGTGATCCGCTTCGCCTTGCCACCGGCGATGGGCAGCGTGTACAGATCGCCGAGGAGATCGAACACGATGGTCTGGCCGTCGGGACTCACGTCGAGCGAGATCCACGTGCCTTTCGTGGCGGTGAATGTGGCCTTACGGCTTGCGGCGAGCGGGAGTGGCCTCTGCTCGCGGCGCGCCCCGGCGCCCTGAGGAGGCTGCTGCGGCGCGGCCAGAGCCGGCGCTGCGGCAGATGCCGCGCAGGCGGAGAGCCACGCCACCCTCGTCAAGGACTTCAGGCAGGCAGGCTTCATCGCACACCTCCCGCCATCCCGGCCTGCACGTCCGGAGCAACGTGGCGCCACGGTTCGTCAGGTGCGGGGCGCTGGCGTGGCCAGATCTCGTTCAGCGTGTCGCCCTCGTAGAGACGGCCGTTCTTCATGACGTAGCGGACGGTGTTCGTGTTACGGATGTTCTCGAGCGGGTTTGCATCGAGCACCACGAGGTCCGCGAGCTTCCCCGGCTCGATGGAGCCCAGGTCACGACCCAGGCCAATCGCCTCGGCTCCGAGAATCGTGGCGGCCCGCAGGGCGTCATGGGTGCTCATTCCACCGCTCTGCATGGCCCACAGCTCCCAATGATACCCGAGGCCCTGGAGCTGGCCGTGACTCCCCACTCCGGCGCGACCACCGGCCTCCACCAGCTGCTTGATCCAGGCCGAGTGCTTGCGAAACGCGTACTCGTCCGCGCGGAACCAACCGCCCGGACCCGGCCCCGGATTTCGCCGCCGGATCTTGTAGTCCAGCTCTTCCTTGGGTGTGAAGTGTTGGAGCTTGGCATCGCCTGCGACGTTCTCGGTGGTGTAGAAGTAGTTCTCCGCCCACGGCCCGCCGTAGGACACCAGCAGCGTCGGCGTGTTCGTCGTGCCGGATGTCTTGAACAGCTCGATCACGTCATTGTATGCCGGGATGATGGGCATGGTGTGCTCGATCCCCGGATACCCGTCCATCGCGTGTGTCATGTTGAGGCGATAATCCAGGCCGCCTTCCGTGGTCGGCATCAGGCGAAGTTCGCGAGCCGCCATGATCAACAGCTGCCGCTGCCGGCGGTTGCCGGCCATGTACATCTTGAACGTCTGCGTCCCCCAGTAGTCGCTGTAGCGGCGCAGCACGTCTCGGGCGTGGGCCAAGTCGCGGATGCCCTCGGTCCAGAACACGCCGGGCCCCGTCGAATAGACCCTCGGGCCCGGCATGAAGCCGGCCTCCACCCGGTCGGCGTACGTCAGCACGTCGGTCGTGGCTGTCTGTGGATCCCGCGTCGTCGTGACGCCGTAGGCGAGGTTCGCGAGGTAGATCCACGGGCGAGACCAGTGCAGTCCCCAGAGGTTCCACATGTGCGCGTGCGTGTCCACGAAACCCGGGACGATCGTCTTGCCGGCGAGGTCAATGATGCGGGCTCCTTCCGGCAGGGCGACGGCCCCGCGCAGTCCGACGCCCGCGATCCGGCTGTTTCGAACGACCACATCCGCGTTCTCGATGATTTCGCTGCCCCGCATCGTGACGACACGGGCGCCGCGCAAGACGACTGTTCCCTGTGGCGTGTCGCGTGTGGCGCTCACGGGGAGGCGCACCTCCTCCGCCCGGTACGAGGTGTCCGCCTCAGCGCGATCCAGGCGATACGTCACGAACGCGTTGCCGATGGACCAGTGGACGCTGCGGCCGTCGGCACCCCACGTTGGGAACTCACCGCCAATATCGGTGAGCTTCCGAATCGGCATTTGCGAACTGTCCGGTCGAGTCAGCAGCACGGTGGGCGGCTCGCGACCGATCTGTGGCACGGTGACGACGTAGACGTCGTTATTCACCTGCGCCAGCGCCAGGTCCCCTCGTGGCGCCATCACGACCAGATCGACAGGGAACTGCGGGATCTGTGGCTCCCGCGTGAAATCACGCGGCATGAGGAGGTCGGAGGTGTCCGAGACCTCCCAACCAGCGGCCGTGATGGGGATGCGCCACATGACCCGGAGGTGCCGTTTGACGTCCGTGTTGTCCCACCGCGTCGAGACCAGCGCCACGGGCGCGGGCTGGCCGGGCTGGAACGTCTCGCCAGGGATGAGACCGTAGCTGTAGATGCGGCTCGTGTCGCTCGTGAAGTGGGGGCGCGAGCGGCCGCCCGCGGGTCCGATGACGGTGACGTCGCCGCCTTGGGCCGGGACCCAGACGAATTCTGCCTCCGGCGCCGGAATGAACGGGTCAATGGCGTCGCGGACCGCCCGGGCCGCTGAACGGATGGCCACGACGCGCCGCCCGTCCGGCGACCACGCCAGTTCGCGGTAAAAGGCCGACACGCGGGTGAGGCGCGCGGGCGCTCCGCCGCTGGCGCTCACGCGCATGATGTGGCCGTCCCGGTCGTCCCAGGTCACGAACGCGATCGCGCTGCCATCCGGCGACCAGGCGGGGAAGTATTCGCCCACGTCCTGCGTCGTCAGACGCCGCGCCGTTCCGCCGGGAAGGTCCGCCACGTACAGGCGGTCGAGCGCCGTGAAGGCAACGCGCCGGCCGTCGGGCGATGGCACTGCGTCCCGAATCTGCTTCACCGTGAACGTGGCCGCCGTATCCACGGGATACTGGAACCTCACCTCCGGTCCAACGGCCACTTCCGCATTCACCGTGAACGGAATCCTGGACGCGGGGGAGCCGTCCACCGGCACCCGCCAGATCTCGCCACCGTACGACATCACGATTGCCCGGCTGTCCGGCATGAACGAGTAGCCCGGCAGCACGTCCATGTTCGCGATGGATTCCTGCTCGTCGCGCTGAATGGGATAGGCAATCCAGCGTTCTTCGCCCGTCGCGAGTTCCCGCAATACGAGCCCCGTCTCCGCGTCGTGGCGCGAGCCGTACGCGAGCCACTTGCCGTCCGGCGAGAGCGCCGGGCGGAATGCCGAACCGTAGCGCGAGGTCATCGGGGTGCGCGTGCCCGCATCCCTGTCGTAAACCGTCAGCTGGTACTGCGGGAGCATCGCGTTGTACTGCCACGCCCCCTGGCGCTGCGCGAACCACACGTAGCGCGGATTGGGGCCGAAGGCGGGCCCCATCATGCGGATGCCGGGCGCACCGCCAACCAGCTCAAGCCCACGGCCGCCCTTGACGTGATAGATCCACAGTTTCTCCAGCGCCGTAAACGTCCCCTTCGCGGCGACGATGTAATTGCCGTCCGGCGTCCATTCGGGCGACAGGTACGTGTAATCGCGCCCCGTAGTCAGCGGTCGAGGCTCGCCGCCGCTCGACGATATGAGCCAGAGGTTGTCGTCGCCGCTGCGATCGGACACGAACACGATCTGCTTGCCGTCCGGGCTGTAGCGCGGCTGCATGTCGTGCGCGATGCCGTGCGTGAGTCGCGTCGCCGTGCCCCCCGCGATCGGGATCGCGTACAGATCGCCCAGGAGATCGAACACGACGCTCTGCCCGTCCGGGCTCACGTCGAGCGAGATCCACGTGCCCCGGGTGGTCGTGAAGCGGGCCCACCGCTCCGGCTGGAGCGGCAGCCCCTCGGGTCCCAGATCGGCCGTGGGTGTCTGCGCGGTGAGGGAGGGGACTGGAAAGACGAGCGGAACGACGACGAAGGCCAGCAGAGCGAGCATCGAGCGCATACGGTGACTCCAGGGAGTACCTGACAACGCGTGCCAGGGTCGAGCGGCGACTGGAAACTAGCGCGACCGGCCCGGCCGGGCCACTCGCGTGCAACGGTTCGCGTTTCCCAGTCTGTCTAGTTCTGGCACCCCATCGTGGAGCGAGACACGGTTCGATCCGGCTCAGGGCGGCGAAGCGGAACCGGTCAGCGGCCTCTTGCGGCGCTCATGGTCGTGGCGGGCCTGGTGCTCATTCGCGGCGGCAACGATGGGGCTCGTAGCAATGGGCGCGCTCGCGGCGGTCGTGCCGGCGAGGCGGACCGCGAGGATCGACCCGGTGGAGACGCTGCGAGAGCATTGACGATCGGCTTGCTCCTAGCCTGCGTTCTCCAGCTCCTGTTTCTCCTTTGCGCGCGCCTCGATCACCTTCTGTGCCACCTCTGGCGGCACTTCCTGGTACGCGTGGAACTTCTGGCGATACGTCCCGCGGCCGTGCGTGATCGAGTGCAGCTGCGTGGCGTAGCGGTCCAGCTCGGCCTCCGGCACGTAAGCCCGGATCTTCGTCATCTTCCCGTCCTGCTCCGTGCCGAGAATCTGCGCGCGGCGGGATGACAAATCGCCCATGACCGAGCCGAGATACTCGTCCGGGGTCCACGCCTCCACCTCCACGATGGGCTCGAGCAGCACAGGCTTGGCGTTCGGTGTCACGTTTCGGAACGCCAGAATGCCCGCCATCTTGAACGACATCTCGTTCGAGTCCACGTCGTGGTACGACCCGTCGAACAGCTCGACCTTGAAGTCCACCATGGGGTAGCCCGCCACCGGCCCGCGCTGCGCCGCCTCCACGATGCCCTTTTCCACCGCGGGGATGTATTGCCGCGGAATCACGCCACCCACGATCTGATCCTCGAACACCATCCCTGAGCCGCGCGGCAGCGGGGCCACCCGGATCCAGCAGTCGCCGTACTGGCCGCGCCCGCCCGTCTGTTTCTTGTGCTTCCCCTGTCCTTCGGCCTTGCCTTTGAGCGTCTCGCGGTAGGCGATCTTGGGCTTCCCGAGTACGGCGTGCACGCCAAACTTGCGCGCCAGCCGGCCCACGATGATGTCGAGGTGCCGCTCGCCGCGGCCGCGGATGAGCGTCTGCGCCAGCTCCGCGTTGTATTCGTGGTGGAACGTGGGGTCCTCCTCGTGCAGCCGCTGGAGCCCCATCGAGAGCTTGTCTTCCTCTCCCCGCTGCTTCACCTGCACCGACATGGTGATCACGGGATCCGGGAACGGGATCTTGGGCATGACGATCGGCGCGTTGCGCGTGGACAGCGTGTCATTGGTGTGCGTGTCCCGCAACTTGGCCACGGTGCCGATGTCCCCCGCGTGCAACTCCGGAACCTCCACGCGTTCCTTTCCCTGCGACACCGACAGGTGGTTCAACTTCTCGCTCACGTTGCGTGGCGCGTTGAACACTTCCGCGCCGTTCGCCACTTTGCCGGAATAGATACGGAAGAACGTCACGTCTCCCACGTGCGGCTCGGAGACCGTCTTGAACACCTGGGCCACGAACGGTCCGTCGTCCTTGAACTCCAGCGTCATCGGCTTGGCGTCGCCCCAGGTTTCGGCCCGTAGTGGCTCACGTTCGCCGGGCGACGGAACGAGCTCGACGATCGCGGTGAGGAGCGCGCGTGTGCCGTACGTGAGGTCCCCCGCGCCGCAGAGCAGTGGGTAGATCTGGCCTCGGGCCACGCCGGCGTGCATGGCCGTCACCAGCTCGGCCGGCGCGATCTCTTCGCCGCCGAGGTACCGCTCGAGCAACGCGTCATCGGTCGTGGCGATCGTCTCGATCAAGTCCTGTTCGTAGCGATCGAACTGCTCCTTGACGTCCGCGGGCACGGCCTGCTCATCGTACTCCCCGGTCTTGGTCCCCTTCTTGAAGACGTGGCACTTGCGCGTGAGCAGGTTGACGATGCCGCGAAAGTGGGGTCCCGAGCCCACCGGGATCTCGATCGGCAGCACCCTGGGCGTCACGTTGGTCTTGATGTCCTGATACACCTTTTCAAAGTCGGCATGCTCCTTGTCCATGAGTGACACGAAGAACAACCGCGGAATGCCACGCTGCTCGGCGTGATCCCACACCTGCTCGGTGCCCACTTCGACCCCGGCAGTGCCGCTCACCACGATGAGCGCCGCGTCCGCCGCATAGATCGCCGCGATCGCGTCGCCGATGAAGTCGAGATACCCGGGGGCGTCGATCAGGTTGATCTTCGTGTCCATCCATTCGGCATAGGCCAACGCCAAACTGATGGAGTACTGCCGTTCGATTTCGTCTGGGGTGTAGTCGGTGAGAGCGGAGCCATCTTTGACCGAACCGTGGCGCTTGCTCGAGCCCGCCACGAACGCCAGCGCGTCGACCAGGGTTGTCTTTCCACTCGCCCCGTGGCCGACGACCGCGACATTCCTGATGTGTTCTCCCGTGTACACGCGCACGCGCACCACCTCCTGCCGGGGGCTCGGAAGATGGCCGGCGGAGCCTGCCGCCGCAACGGCGTGTGAAGGCCTGGCCCCGCGGGGCCGCGGCCGGTACGCTATCCCCCAGACCAACATCGGCGGCCAATGCCTACCGGGGACTGGAAGCGTCGAACCTTCCTCAAGGCGGGTGGTTTCGCGCTTATGGGCATCGGCGTGGACGCTGCGCTCTGCGCCTCACCGACCATTGCAGCACCCTGCGGCGCGACCAGCGTCACGAGGCGCAAGACCCTTATATGCGTGTTCCAGCGCGGAGGAGTGGACGGGCTCAGCATGATCGTGCCGTACGCCGATCCGAACTACTACGAAGCACGGCCCACCATCGCGATTCCCCGCCCGGGCGAGGACGGTGGGGCAATCGATCTCGACGGCGTGGTCGGACTGCATCCCGCGCTGGCTCCGCTGACGCCGTGGTACCGCCAGGGCGCGCTCACGGTGATCTGCGGCGTGGGCTCCCTCCAGCCAACACGCTGTCACTTCCGCGCCCAAGCCTTGTTGGAAAGGGGAGTACGCCGCGCGACGTCTACGGCTGACGGCTGGCTCAACCGCTACCTCGAGCGCACCGCTGATCGCGGCGCGGCGCGGCGCCGCGCAGCTGCGATCGGTCGAGAGCTACCGTTGGCGCTGCGCGGCGGGGTTCCGGTCGGCACCATCGCGCCGTGTCCGGCGGTCCGCAAGAATTCCGAGAAGGACAGCAGGTATCCGCCGAGCCCCCTCGGCCGGGCAATGCAGGCGATCGCGTGGGCCATTCGCCGTGAACCGAATCTGGAGATCGCCTGGACCGACTCAGGGGGATGGGACACACACGTCATGCAGGGTGCCACCAGCGGACCGCTCGCGGAACGGCTGAACGATCTCGCTCAGTCCATCGCCGCGTTCGCCGCCGACCTCGGCGAGGGTATGGCTGACACCGTGGTGCTCACCATGAGCGAGTTCGGCCGAACGGTGAGGGAGAACGACCTCGGGGGTACCGACCATGGTCGCGGTACGGCATGCTTGATCCTTGGAGGGGGAGCCTGCGGCGGCCGTGTACTCGGTCACTGGCCTGCGATCGACCCCAACGTGCCGGACATTGCGGTCACGACGGACTTCCGCGACGTGTTCGCCGGGTTGCTGGTCAGGCACCTCGGCCTCCCAACCTCGGACGTGCCCACCATCTTCCCGGGCCACAACGCTGATCGCCGTCGCTGGGTGTACGTGACCACGTGAGCGAATGAACCTCGCCCAGGCCATTTGCGTCGTGACGGGCGCCACCGAGGGCATCGGCCGCGCCATCGCCACCGCTCTCGCGAACCGCGGTGCACGCCTCGCGCTCTGCGCCCGCACTCCCCTGAACGTGGAGCGGGTCGTCAGGGAGCTACGCGCTCACGGCGCTACCGCCGTCGGGCAAGCGTGCGACGTGTCCGACCCCGGCCAGGTGCGGCGCTTCGCCGACTTCGTGCGTCACGAGCTCGGGCCGCCGGACGTACTCGTGAACAACGCCGGGATCGGCCACTTCGTGGACGTGGCCGACATGTCGCTGGAGCAGTTTGACGAGACCTTCGCCGTGAACGTGCGCGGCGTGTTCCTGATGACGAAGGCGTTCCTTCCTGACATGCAACGCCGAGGGCGGGGCGACATCGTGAACATCGCGAGCCTCGCGGGCCGAAACGCAGTGGCCGGAGCGGCAGCCTATGCGGCGTCCAAGCACGCCGTGCTCGGGTTCTCCAAGTCGCTCATGCTCGAGGTGCGAAGGCACGGCATCCGCGTGATCGCCATCTGCCCCGGGACCGTGGTCACGCCGTTTGCCGGCAAGAGCGGTCTGGACATCGAGCGGCCCGAGCAAAAGCTGACTCCGGAAGACGTGGCGCACGCCGTGATTGCAACCCTGGAAGCGGCCGACCGTGCGATGATCTCCGAGCTCGATATCCGCCCGTCGAACCCGTGACCCGGTTAGGCCGACACCTTCACCAGCGTCACGATCCGCATCGCGAGGAGCCCGTCCAGACGTTCGTCACGAATGACCCGCGCCGGTCGGTCGTTCAGCAGTTTCATGAGGTCCACGGGGCGGGCGCCGCCCAGCACGTCGGGCGCCACCCGATAGACGGTCATCCACGCCCGGGCGACCACAGGGTTGGGAAGCTCGAGTGCACCCAGCACGGCTCGACCACCGGGAGCGAGAACGCGGAACAGCTCCTCGAGCATTGAGTCGTGGTCGACTTCGGGGAGCACGTCGAGCAGGAACGTGCTGAGCACGGCATCGAACGTGCCGCTGGAAAACGGAAGTCGCACTGCATCGGCGCGGGCAAGATGCGCGTCACTCCCTTGCTCGCGAACGCGCATCCTGGAGCGGCGCAACATGGCCGGGGACACGTCCACTCCCACCACCCGCTTTGCCGTCCGGGCGAGCGCCGCCAGCGCCTGGCCCGGTCCGACGGCGATCTCAAGCGCGCTCTCCGGTGCTCCTCCCGTGAGGCGTTCCGCGGCACGGGAATTCGCGACCTCGAGCACCGGGCATAGAAACCGGGCGTATACCGGGGCGAGCAGATCGTACAGCTTCGCCGCGCGCACGGGCTCAGCCTTGAGTCGGACTCACGCCCGCGGCAGTCGCGACAACCGCATGGCGGCCAGGTCGCTCACAGACCCGACCCACCGAAACCGTTTGTCGTGGGGAACACGCCGTCCAGCAATCCACGAAGGGCGCCCAGCAGTTGCGCCGGCTCGAAGGGCTTTTCCAGAAACACCGCTCGTGTTTCGCCGTCGAGCCACTCATCGGTCTTCTCTTGGGTGTACCCGCTGCACACGACCACGGGAACGTCCGGGCAACGTCGCCGTAGCTCCTGAAACGTCTCGCGCCCCCCCAACCGTGGCATCGTGACGTCCAGCACCACGGCGACGATCTGGGTCCGCGCGGCCGCGAATACCTCGATGGCCTCGACACCGTCGCCGGCGGTCACCACCTCGAACCCCCCGGCCTCCAGCACCCGCTGGGCGGCGCGACGGACCGACGGCTCATCGTCCACGACGAGCACGGTCCCCGACCCGCGCCAGCGCCCCAGCGCCGGCGCCGGCTCGGGCTTGGCCATGGCCGGTTGACTCGTCGCTGGCAGGGTCACACGCACGGTGGTTCCCCGACCGGGATGGCTCTGCACCCGAATGGACCCATCGTGCGATCGGACGATGCCGAGCGCCGTGGACAGGCCCAGGCCCCGCCCTGCAGCCCTGGTGGTAAAATATGGATCGAACATGCGCGCCTGCACATCGGGACTCATGCCGGCGCCCGTGTCGGCGACTTCCACGTATACCTCTCGGCCCTGCATCGAACCCACGACGCCCGTGGACACCGAGATGACACCCGGTTCACCCTCCAGCGCCTCCGACGCGTTGATGATGAGGTTCATCACGACCTGGCGGATCTGGTCGGGGTCGGCGAGCGTTGCCGGAAGATCCGGAGCGAGCGAGATCTGGAGCTTGGCTCCCTTGGAAATCACGCTCGAGAGCAGCTGCGACATCTCCCCCACGAGGGCCGACAGATCCACGGGCTCCGACTTGCGACCGCCCCGTCCGGCATAGGTCAGGATCTGACGCGACAACCCGGCGGCTCGCTGCGCCTGGGCGTGGATGTCCAGGACACGCTGATGCGCGCGCGACCCTTGCGGCAGCTCCTCCGCGACCAGGCTGCTGTTGGCCACGATGCCCGTGAGCAGGTTGTTGAAGTCATGCGCAACGCCGCCGGCCATCTGGCCCAGGCTCTCGAGTTTGTCGGACCGGGCCGCCCGCGCCTCCAGCTCAACGGCGCGGTCACGCTCGCGCTCGAGCAACCAGACTACCATGCCAAGCGCAATGACGAAGTTGATCACGACGTCGACGGCGCCCAGGTAGGCAGTGTACCGTGCGAACGGCCCTCGCGTGACGTATTCCACCACCACCACCGTCACGTAGTGGAAGTGCTCTAGCGCATACGTACCAAGCCCCGCCGCGAGCAGCCGCGGACCCAACCAACCACGGTCCCGATCCGCCCGCCACACGATGACCGCAGCCCCGGCGAAGGCCACACCCGCCACGAGCGACCGCAAGCCGATGCGGACCAGCATCCGCTCCAGCGCGGCGCCGGGTGTGAACGCAAAGGCCAGTGCCGTGACGATGCCCACCACTGCACAGGCAGCGAGCACCATCCGGGTGCGCGTCGCCGGCAGCGCGCCGCCGCCCAGAACGCCTCGCGCCCCCAGAACCAGCCAGGCGATTTGCAGATAGCCGGCGACGCTCGCAATGAGAGAGGCAATGAGACGAGCGGGATGGAGCGCGTTCCCGGCAGCAGCCATCCACAGCGCCGCCGTCGTGCCGGTCAGGAAGACCGTGAGGGCAGCCCAGCTCAACGTCCAGTCCCGCAGATACCCGTGGTGGTAGGATCGGTGCAGTCGCGCCAGTAGCGCGGTCAGGATGAGGGTGGCCGCCGCCTGTCCGGCATGGGTCGCAAGGAGGAAGATGACGTCGGGACTCATCGCTCTACATGATAGCCGCGCGAGGGGTGTATGGAAGCGCTGGCCGGCCCTTGGCCCTCAGGGAGTGGGGTCGGCCCCGCGAACCGCGGCATCCAGGGCCTCTCGAACGCGCAACGCCAGCACGTGGGGCGTGAACGGCTTTGACACGAACGGGCCGCCGCCTCTCAGCACACGGCCCTGCAATGAGGCCTCACCGGCGTAACCGGACATGTACACGACCGGGATCCCCGGCCGGCTCAGATCCAGCCGCTCTTTGAGATCCGGGCCACTCATGCCCGGCATGATGACATCGGTGAGCAGGAGGTGGATAGGGCCGGCGTGGCGGCCGGCCAGGTTGAGAGCTTCCTCGGGGTGGCAGGCGTGCAGGACGCGATAGCCGTACCGCTCCAGCACTTCGCGCGCGAGGCCGGCGACGGCCGTGTCATCCTCCACGAGCAGTACGACCTCGTCCCCGCCCCGTACGTCCGGCGACTTGAGGTTGGGCACCAGGTGCTCCGCCGTTTCGTCAACGCGTGGCAAATAGATCTCGAACGTCGCCCCCCGGCCCGGTGCACTGGTCAACCAGATGTACCCATCACTCTGTTTCACGATCCCGTACACGGTGGCGAGCCCCAGGCCTGTCCCGATCCCGTGCGCTTTCGTCGTGAAGAACGGCTCGAACACGTGAGCCTGGGTTTCGCTGTCCATTCCAACGCCGGTGTCGCTGACCTGGAGCACCACGTACTGGCCGGAGGGCATCAAGGCGCGCTCCGGCGTGGTGGGCTCAGTGACCTCGGCGTCCCTCGTGCGAATGAGGAGCCGCCCGCCCTGCGGCATCGCGTCGCGCGAGTTCACGGCGAGATTGAGGATGACCTGCTCGAGCTGGCTGGGATCGGCCCTGACGCGACCCGTCGCGGAAAGCTCCGTTAGCAACTCGATGTCCTCGCCAATGATGCGGCGCAGCATCTTCTCCATGCCCAGCACGACTTCGGTGAGATCGAGCACCCGCGTTTGCAGCACCTGGCGCCGGCTGAATGCGAGGAGCTGCCGGGTGAGCGCGGACGCCCGGTCGGCCGCGCGGCGGATTTCGGCCACGTCATCCCGTCGCGCGTCTGACTGGGGGAGGTCGGCCAGGAGCAGCTCCGCGTAACCCGTAATGGCGGTCAGGATGTTGTTGAAGTCATGGGCAACGCCGCCGGCGAGCCGCCCAATCGCTTCCATCTTCTGCGACTGCCGCAGCTGGTCCTCCAGAAACCGGCGCTCGGTAACATCCTCGACGATCATCTCAAAGCCTTCGAGGGTCCCCGCCGGACCGAACGTCGGGCGGCCGCTCAGGCGCACCGTGACGGGAGAGCCGTCCTTCCGTTTCCACTCCACCTCGACGCCCGCGATCTGTCCCCCGTTCCTGTACTGCTCGATCAGCCGGTGTCGCTCCGCAGGATCCCGGTACACGTCCCGCAGCACATCTACCGCCAGCAGTTCCGCCTCGGACGCGTACCCCAGCATTTCCACCAGCGCGGGATTCACTTCGAGGAAGTGGCCGTCCACCGTGGATCGGTAGATGCCGTAGGCCGCTCCCTTCACCAGCGACCGATATCTCGACTCTGAGATCCTCAGGGCCTCCTCGGCACGCCGCCGCTCGGTGACATCCCGTGTCACGCCGAGGAGCCCGGTGATCCGTCCATCCTCCTCGCGCAGCGGGGCGGTCCGTGTTTCCAGCCAGCGCACGGTGCCTTTGAGGCCCGTGAGGCTGAATTCGAGCACTCCCGGTCGCCCGGCAAACCCGTCAGCCACCAGTCGGCGAAACGCGGCCCGATACTCCGGGTTCACCAGATCGGATACGTCGCGACCCACCACTTGAGCCGCGAAATCGGCTTCGATCATGGCAAGTCCGGCGGGATTCATCTCGAGGACGCGCCCGGAGCGATCGAGGATCTTCACACATTCCGGTTCGTGCTGAATCACCGCCCGCAGCCGTCGCTCACTGGC
>DATMAW010000211.1:0-27819 GCA_035559715.1 Gemmatimonadales bacterium
CCTCGCGACGGATCCCGCCGGTCCCGCGCCCGGTGCGCGGCCCGTGCCGCTGAAGGAGGGGCTGGGCGCGGCGGGCGTGGTCGTGATCGCGACGCCGCTTTCCACCGGCCCCGCGATCCTGGAAGACGTCCTGGGTCACGATCCTGCGGGACTCGTGGTGGACATCTTCTCGCTCAAGAGCCACGTCCTCCGGACGCTCACCGTCGCGGCACGCGCGGGCCGGCGTGTGGCGAGCCTGCATCCGTTATTCGGACCGTCGGTCCGCACGTTGAGCGGCCGAACCATGGCGGTGCTCGACTGCGGAAACACGGCGGCTGCGGACGAGGCGGCGGCGCTATTCCGGGATACGGCGCTCACGATCACGCGACTCCCGGTGGACCAGCACGACGCCTACATGCAGTACGTGCTGGGCCTCAGCCACCTCACTGCGATTTTGTTCTTTACTACGCTCGCCGCCGCCGACCGCACGGCCGCGGACCTCGCCACGATGGCGAGCACGACGTTCAATCGCGTCTCACTCGTCGCGGCGGACGTGGCGGCGGAGAATCCGCTCCTCTACTACGAGATCCAACATCTGAATCGTCATTCCGCGGAGTTGTATGAGCTGGTGCGGCGATCGTTGGCGAGGATCGAGGCTGCGGCGCTGGCCCACGATCCCAGCGCCTTCGTTGACATCATGGAAGCGGGACGTCGCCAGTTCGCGGCCGCCATCCCGCAAGAACTCGGTTGAGCTAGGGCGGCGGCACCCTTCCCTGGCGCATCTGCATCTGTCGTTGCCGCACCTGTTCCACCTGCCGCCGGAAGCGTTCCCACATGAGCGTGAGCTGGGCGCGTTGGATCGGGGTCAGGAACGCGGAGTATTCCCGCTGATCCGCCTTTGCCTGGTCGAGCTTTTCCTGGCTCACGGCCATGAGGCCGTCCAGCAGGCGCGAGACGCTGTCGGCGTTCGCGGCGACGCCGGGCCGCATCTGGCCCTCCAGCGCCCGCCACAGCGCGCCTTCACGCTGTTCTAGCTCCCGCCGCCGCTCGAACGATCGCTGGGTGACGTCCCGGAACCGTTGGTCCTGCTCCGGCGTGAGATCGGCCTGGGCTCGGAAGCTTGCCAGGAACCGCTCCACGACTTGCCGGCGCAGCGCCTCCGCCATGGGCGGCTCCTGCGCGCGTACCGGGGCCGCGGCGAACAGAAGGGCAATCAGACCGAATCTGCGCATCAGCCCTCCATCAGTTTGAGCAACTCGCGGAGCTGCGCTTCTGTGAGATCGGTGAGGCCCACCGTGAGATCTTCGGGCACCGGCGCCTCGAGCACCATGGAGTCCAGCACCTCGCTCAGCTCGTCGAGCGACAGCTCGGGCAGGAACGGCGCCACCAGCGCCGGAGCTTCCGGCCGATCCCGCAGCGCGCCTCGTGCCAGCAGGCCCCCCGTGGCAATCAGCGCCACGGCCGCGGCCACGCGCAGTGCCGTGGGCGCCGCGTAAAAGAGCCGGAGCGGCAGAGGACGCCGCGTCTCGGGGGGCGCAGCCCGGAGCCGCGCGAGCACCCCGGCCGCCACACGCTCCGGGTTCACCGACCGTGCGGCACGCTCGCCCATGTGCCTGGCAATCCGCTCGAGTTCCCGTTCGTTCATGCGCCTGCCACTCGCTTCAACCGCTGAACGGCGTGATGGTAATGCACCCGCGCGGCGCCCGGCGTCGTGCCGAGCGCCACGGCAATCTCTTCGTACTCGAGACCCTGCTGCGCGCGCAAGAGAAATACCTCTCGTTGGAGCCGCGGCAAGCGCGCGAGTTCGGCTTCCACGCGGTGCATCGCGTCCCGTGACACCGCCTCTCCGTGCGGATCGGCGGCCGGGTCAATGAGGTCCCGATCCTCGATGGACAGCGTCTCACGGCGACGCGATCGCCGTCTCGCGTCCTTGAGCGCATTCGACGCAATGGCCATGAGCCAGGTCCGAAAGCTCGCCCCACCCCGGAAGCCGGCGATGCCGCGAAACGCTCGGAAGAAGGCTTCTTGAACCAGGTCCTCAACGTCATCACCGCCTCCCGCCGCTCCGAGGAAGCGGGCCACGGCGGTGGCATGTCGCTGCACCAACTCCGCCGCCGCCGCCTCGTCGCCCCGTCGCCACCGATCGATCAATTCAGCGTCTGGCACGGACCCGTCGGGCATCGGGGCGCTCACACCTGAATGACGAGGAAAGCTGCGGAACGTTAAGGGCGAATGCGGCGGAACGTTACGCAGGAACGGCGCGAGCCGCAGGAACGGCCGTTGACCGCCTGTTTTCCCGTCGGATACCTTGCATCCAGTCCATGCCCCGATTGCCCCAAGGAGCGACCGCATGACCACGGCGACGGCCGCGTTGCGAGACCCTGCCGATCAGGCGCTGGTGGACCGGATCAACGCCGGATTCATGGTCGAATCCGAAGACGACATGACCCCCGCCTACAAGCGGGCGTTGATCGTCCAGCTCACGGTCCAGGGCGACACCGAGCTGCTCAGCGCGCCCGCATACTACCTGGCCACGCGCGACGCGCCGACCATCAACAGTCGAATCGCCGTCACGGCGATCGTGCACGACGAGCTCGGGCACGCGAACATCGCCTACCGGCTGATGGAGGACCTGGGCGTGGACAAGCAGTGGCTGTTGTTTGGCCGCCAGCCGCACGAGTTCAAGCACCCCTATGGCTTCGACCAGCCGCTGGAGAACTGGGCCGAGATGGTGGTGGCCAACGGGTTTTTCGATCGTGCCGGCATCACGCTGCTGTCGGACGTCCACGAGCACACGAGCTACGGGCCGCTGAAGCGCGCACTGGTGAAAGTGGATCGCGAGGAAGTCCTGCACCTGCGCCACGGGGAATCGTGGATGAAGCGGCTCGCGAAGGCTGGGGGAGCCGCCAAGGAAGCGCTTCAGCGAGCAGTGGACTGGATGTTCCCCATGACGCTCGAGTGGTTCGGCCTGCCGGACACCCTGAAGCGGCACTCCGATCAATTGGTCTTTCGCTTGAAGGGAAAGACCAACGACGAGCTGCGGCAGGTGTGGATGTCGGCCACGGTGCCGCTGTGCGAGAGCATCGGGATCTCCGTGCCCGCGCACTACGACGCCGCCAAACGGGAATACGTCATCGACTATCCCTTCCCCTGCCAGTACGATCCCGAGACGAAACGCTGGCTGTTCGATCAGCCGCTCACGTGGGACCAGGTGTTCGAGCGGTGGAAGGCGCGGGGCCCGATGAATCGAACCTATGTGGAGATGATTCAGGGCAAGGCGGACGGTCCGTTCGGAGGCCGGCGGTGGTAACGGAACGGCAGGTGCGCGAGACGCTCTCCGGGGTGCAGGACCCGGAGTACCCCATCAGCATCGTGGACCTCGGCATGGTCTACGGCGTGCGGGTGATGGGCGGGGTGGTGGAGGTAGACATGACCTTCACATCCATCGGGTGCCCCGCCATGGACATGTTGTGCGACGACGTTCGGCAGGCGATCCTGGCGCTGCCCGGCGTGGAGGACGTGCGCGTTGCGGTGGTGTGGAGCCCGCCCTGGACGAAGGACCGCATCACCGAGCGTGGCCGCCGGATCCTCGAAGTCTGCGGCGTGGTGGGGTAGCCACCCTCCCATGCGCGTGTACGAAGTGTTCGCCCGCAAGGATCACAGCGAGGAGCTGAAGCACATCGGCAGCGTGAACGCCGCCGACGACGAGCTGGCCACGATTTACGCGTGGTCGGTGTACGACGAAGAGAGCTGGGTGGAGATGTGCGTGGTGCCGAGGGACGCGGTGATTCCGGTGACGGAGCACGGGAAGATCCCGGTATGGGGAAACTAGGCGGTCGGGTCGGCCGGGCGCATCGGGCCTCGATCGTCGCGCGGCCCGCATGGTGACGACCACCGCGGCGCGGGAGTACCCATCCACGCAGGGCATGCCCGAGCCGTGTGTTGTGGGGTTGCGCAATCTGCTGGTGGCCTGCGCGGACACCAAGCTGCTGCTGGGCTACCACTACGGTGAGTGGACCTTCGGCACTCCGGCGCTCGAGGCGGCGATCGCCAACTGCTCCCTGTCGCAGACGGAGCTGGGCCACGTGCGCCTGCTGCACGGCATCTTGAAGGCGCACTTCCAGGAGGACCCGGATGCGCTGGTCGAGCGACGCGCGGCTCACGAGTTCGCGAACGTCGGCTACCTCGACCGCGACCTGCCGGACTGGGCCGCCGTGGTCGCGGCGACGTACGGGGTGGACCTCGCGGTGACCCAGGTGTTGCACGCCATGCGGGAGTCGAGTTTCCTGCCCGTGCGGAGCGTGGCCGACAAGATGTTGGAGGAGGAACGGTTTCACGCGCATCACGGCCGCGGCTGGTTCCGCGCGCTGGCCGGGCGAGGCGGCGACTCGCTGCGCGCCGTCGAGTCGGCCATGCAGGTGGCGCTCCGGTCCGTTGCGGAATGGTTTGGGCCGGCGGATGAGGCGGAAGATCAGGCACTGGTCGCCGCGCGAATCAAGGCGCGCAGCAACGCCGATCTGCTGCTGGACTTCGTGCGCGACGTGGCACAGTTGGGATCCACGGTGGGCGTGCATCTGGGGCTCGATTCCACCGAGTACGCCGGATGGTCGCCGCGCACGCGCCGGCGGAGCGCCGGGGGCCCCGCCGAGGAGATTCTGTATCACGTGCGCGGCAGCAAGAACGCGGTGTTCCGGCAGGAGTGATGGACGCGGCGCCGAAGCCCTGCCCCTTCTGTCACTCGGCCGATACCGAGCGGCAGGCCGATTTCTCCACGTCGCTCATGGTGAGCCTCTACTATTGCCGGCGCTGCCGGTCCTATTTCGAGGCGATCAAGTGGGGCGACGCGCAGGTTCCGCTCGACGTGCCACCCTTTCTCGAGCGGCAAGAACGGTGAACCTACGATCCAACGCGCCCGGCCCCGGCCGGCGCCGCGAGGAGGCACGACGCACATGACGGCAACAATTGCGCAGGCTGAGAAGACGTTGGTGGATTACCGGGTGGAGGACGGGCTCGCCATTATCGAGCTGAACGACCCGCCCGCCAACACGTACACGTACGAGATGATGCGCCAACTGGACGCGGCGATCCTCGAGGCGCGCATGGACGATTCCGTCCATGTGATCGTGATGCGGGGCAAGGGCGACAAGTTCTTCTCTGCCGGCGCCAACATCCGCATGCTCAACGAAGTGACCCCGCGGTTCAAGTACTTCTTCTGTTTGCACGCGAATGAGACGTTGAATCGCCTGGAGCACACACCCAAGCTGGTGATCGCGGCGCTCAACGGGCACACCGTGGGTGGCGGCCTCGAGATCGCCCTGGCCGCGGATATCCGCGTGGCCTGTCGCGACGCCGGCAAGATCGGCCTGCCGGAGGTCACCCTCGGCGTGCTGCCGGGAACCGGCGGAACGCAGCGCCTCGCTCGCCTTGTGGGCAAGTCACGCGCGATCGAAATGATGGCGCGCGGCGAGACCTTCTCGTTCGATGACGCCAAGCACATGGGGCTCGTCAACCACGTGTTCCCCAAGGAGACCTTCTGGAACGACGTGCTGAGTTACGCGCGCCAGTTCGTGCCGCCGGGCAAGGCGTCCAAAGCCGTCGGGGCGATCAAGCGGGCGGTGTGCTCGGGGCTCGAGGTGCCGTTCGAGAGCGGGCTGGCGATCGAGCGCGAACTCCAGCAGCAGCTGTTCCAGAGCGCCGACGCCAAGGAAGGGCTCGCCGCGTACGTGGAGAAGCGGACCGCTCGGTTCCAGGGGGCCTGAGTCTGAAGACCGATCTCTTCATCAACAACGAGTGGCGCCCCGCCGCGAACGGGGCGCGGTTTCCCGTCGTCAACCCGGCCACGGAGGAGTGCATCGCGGAGGTGGCGGAGGCGCAAGGATCGGATGTTGATGCCGCCGTCGCCGCCGCGCGCGCCTGCTTCGAGGGTGAGGCGTGGCGCGGCCTCTCGGCGCGGAAACGGGGTGCCCTGCTCTACCGCGCCGCCGACGTGCTGGAACAGCGCCTGGAGGACATGGCACGGCTCGAGACGCTGCACAACGGCAAGCCGCTGTTCGAGTCGCGGATCGACGTGGCGATGACCGTCGAGACCCTGCGGTACTATGCCGGGTGGGCGGACAAGCTCACCGGTCACACGCTCCCCGTGGACGGGCCGTTCTTCACCTACACGCTGCGGGAACCGGTGGGCGTCGTGGCGGCCATCGTCCCGTGGAATTTCCCGCTCAACCTCGCGAGCTGGAAGTTCGCGCCGGCGCTCGCGGCCGGCTGCACGGTGATTCTCAAGCCCGCGAGCGAGACGCCGCTCACGGCGCTCGCCATGGCGGAGATCATGCAGCAGGCGGGCCTCCCCCCCGGTGCGTTCAACGTGGTCTGCGGCGGCGGCGCCGCCGTGGGAGGCGCGCTGGTCAAACACCCGGGGGTGGACAAGATCGCGTTCACCGGCTCCACCGAAGTGGGCCGGCAGATCATGCGAGAGGCGGCGGGCACTCTCAAGCGCGTCTCGCTGGAACTGGGCGGAAAGAGTCCCAACGTCGTGTTCGCGGACGCCGACATGAAGGCCGCCGTGCGCGGCGCGTTCAACGGGATCTTCTATGGGAAGGGCGAGGTGTGCGCGGCGGGATCCCGATTGCTCGTGGAGCGATCGGTGCACGACCAATTGATGGAAGAGTTGGTGGCGCGGGCCAAGAAGCTGGTTCCCGGCGATCCGATGGACAAGAACACGCGCCTGGGTGCCGTCGTGTCGAAGAAACAGCAGGAAACCGTGTTGTCCTACGTCGAGGCCGGAAAGCGAGAGGCCACGCTCGTGGCGGGCGGCAACGCAGCCCAGGTGAACGGAAAGGGCTACTACGTCGAGGCGACGATCTTCGACGGCGCAAAGCCCGGAATGAAGATCGTGGACGAAGAGATCTTCGGACCCGTGCTGGCGGTGCTGACGTTCGATGGCGTGGACGAGGGCATTCAGCTCGCCAATCAGACGATGTATGGACTTGCCGCGGGCGTTTGGACCAAGGACATCCAGAAAGCGCACCGCGTGGCCCGCGCCATTCGCGCCGGCACAGTATGGATCAACACGTACAACTTCTACGACTCCGCCGCCCCGTTCGGCGGTTACAAGGCCAGCGGCTTCGGCCGCGACCTCGGCCGCGAGGCGCTGGACGGGTACACGGAGGTAAAGTCGGTGTGGGTGGGACTGTGATTGGAGGGGCGAGGGGCGACAAGGCGCGACGAGGAGCGGCGAGGAGCGGCGCTGACCTCCGATTACGCTTCTCGCCTCCCTTTCCTCCTTGGCTCTCCCCACCTGCGGCTCAGCCGTGAACGAGGCGCTGATCTACTCCGCCGTCCGCACGCCGGTGGGAAGGCACGGCGGCGCCCTGGCCGACGTCCGGCCCGATGACCTCGCCGCCGTGGCATTGCAGGCCGTGGTGGAGCGTGCGAGGTTCGATCCGGCGCGGCTCGACGACGTCATTCTCGGATGCGCCAATCAGGCGGGCGAAGACAACCGCAACGTGGCCCGCATGGCCGCGCTGCTCGCCGGTTTCCCCATCGAAGTGCCCGGCCAGACGGTGAATCGGCTGTGCGGATCAGGGTTGCAGGCGGCGGCAACTGCCGCTCATGCCATCAAAGCGGGCGACGGCGAGGCATTCGTCGCGGGGGGCGTGGAGAGCATGACCCGGGCGCCCTACGTGATGCTGAAGAAGGGCACCCCGTGGGACCGACGCGCTCCGGAAATCGCCGACACCACCGTCGGCTGGCGGTTCGTGAACCCTCGGATGAAGAAGGAATGGACGATCTCGCTGGGCGAAACCGCGGAGGTCGTGGCGAAGCAGTATGGCATTACGCGAGACGAACAAGACGCGTTCGCGCTGGAGAGCCAGCGGCGTGCGGTCGCGGCGCAGGAATGCGGCGTGTTCCAGGACGAGATCGCGCCGGTCGTGGTGGAAGTGCGCGACGGTGGGACGGCGGGTCGGCGGGTCGTGGACCGAGATGAACATCCGCGTCCCGATGTGACGCTCGAATCCCTTGCCAAGCTCAAGCCGGCGTTCGCGTCTGGTGGGACGGTCACAGCGGGCAACTCCAGCGGTATCAATGACGGCGCGGCAGCGATGTTGATCCTCTCGGCCCGCGGAACCGCCGGCCCGCCCACTCCTCCCCTCGCCCGCATTGTCACCACCGCGGTCGCCGGCGTGGATCCTTCCTGCATGGGCCTGGGCCCGGTCCCTGCCACGAGGAAGGCGCTGGCACGAGCCGGGCTGACCGTGGCCGACCTCGATCTCGTGGAGCTGAACGAGGCGTTCGCATCGCAGGCAATCGCCTGCATTCGCGAGCTGGAATTGGATCCGGCACGAGTGAACATCTACGGCGGTGGGATCGCCCTGGGGCATCCGCTGGGTTGCACGGGCGCCAAGATCCTGACCACGCTGGTGCACGCGCTGCGCCGCACGGGCGGCCGCTATGGGCTCGCCACCATGTGTATCGGCGTTGGCCAGGGTATCGCGATGATCGTGGAGCGCGCGTGACGGCGTTGGAGCACGTGCTCGTGAGCCGCGCGGACGGGATTGGCACCGTCACGTTGAACCGTCCGGACAGGTTGAACGCCTTCGCCGGGCGGATGCGACAGGAGCTGGCCGCGGCGGTTCGAATGCTGGCCGACGATGCCACGGTGCGCGTCCTCGTCATCACCGGAGCCGGACGCGCATTCTGCGCCGGCGCGGACGTCGGATACATGAAACAGTTGATCGAGGCGGGGGATCTCGAGAACGCGCGCGCGCTGGTGGAAGCGGGTCGCGAGGTGGTGACGACCATTCGGGAAACACCGAAGCCCGTCATTGCGAGCGTGAACGGAGCGGCGGCCGGCGGCGGGGCGAATCTCGCGCTGGCCTGTGACCTGCGGATCGCCTCCGACCGCGCCACGATCGGACAGACGTTTAACCGTATCGGCCTCCACCCGGACTGGGGCGGCACCTACTTCCTGCCGCGGCTCGTGGGGCCGTCACGCGCGCTGGAGCTGATCTACTCCGCGGACATGGTGGACGCGCAGGAGGCGGCCCGGCTTGGGCTGTTCAATCGCGTGGTCCCGCACGAGCGGCTGGCGGAGGAGACAACGGCCCTGGCGCGCAGCCTGGCGTCCAAGCCGCCGCTCGCGCTCGCGCTGGCCAAGAAGGCCGTCTACGAGAGCGGCGACCGGACATTGGCCGAAATGCTGGCTGTGGAGCTGGATCATCAAATGCGCTGTTTCATGAGCGCCGACGCGCGTGAAGGGCTTCAGGCGTTCCTCGACAAGCGCGCGCCCTCATTCCAGGGTCACTGAGATCGCTGCGGTCCCCGTGCCTGGCGCGCGGCGTGACAAACCTCTTGTGATCGCGCATCGCGGCGCGTCGGCCTACGAGGTGGAGAACTCCCTCGCCGCATTCCGCGCCGCCATCGCCATGGGCGCGGATGCCGTGGAGTTGGACATCCATGACACGGCGGACGGCGAGATCGTGGTGCATCATGATCCGGCGCTCGGCGGGCGCGCGATCGGAGAGCTGACCGCGAGCGCGGTTCGGAGTCACCGCCTGTCAAACGGCGAGGCGGTGCCCCTGCTCTCGGAAGTACTCGAGGCGTTGGGGCCGGCGCCGCTGGTGTTCGTGGAGGTGAAGTCGTTGCGCCGGGCGAATGACCGGCGTCTGTTCGAGACGCTCGCCGCCGGCCCGGCCCCCGCTCACTACCATGTCCACTCGTTTGACCATCGCATCGTTCGGCGCCTGAAAGCCGGGCGGCCGGACCTGGTCACCGGCGTGCTGTCAACGTCGTATCCCGTGCGTCCGTTCGATCAGCTCGTGACCGCCGGCGCCGTGGAGCTGTGGCAGGCGCAAGCCCTGGTGGACCAAGACCTGGTGCGCGGCGCGCACGAGCGTGACATGGCGGTGTATGCCTGGACCGTGGACGATCCGGCCCGCATGCGCTGGCTGTTGGATCTGCGCGTGGATGGTATCTGTAGTAATCGGCCGGACGTGGCGCGGGAGGTGGTGCAATGAAGCGCGTGGCGGTCATTGGCGCCGGCACCATGGGGCACGGGATCGCCCAGGTGGCAGCGATGGGCGGGTACGACGTGGCGCTGACGGACGCGAATCCCGGCGTGCTGGAACCCGCACTCGAGCGCATCTCTGCGAACCTGACCGGCGGCGTGGAGCGTGGCAAGATCGCGGCCGTGGACGCCGAGGCTGCGATGGCCCGCTTGCGGCTCGCAACGTGCGTCGAGGAGGCGGCGGGCGGCGCCGACCTCGCGATCGAGGCGATTATCGAACGATTGGACGCAAAACAAGCACTGTTTCGCCGGCTGGATCAGGTCGTACGGCCGGACACGGTGCTCGCGACCAACACGTCGTCGCTATCGGTGGCCGCCATTGCCGCGGCCACGAGCAGGCCGGAGCGCGTGATCGGCATGCACTTTTTCAATCCGGTTCACCTGATGAAGCTCGTGGAAGTCGTGACCCATGAGACCGCCGCCCCCCCCATTGTGCAGGCGGCCGTGGACGCGGCGCGCCGGATGGGCAAGGAACCGATCGTGGTGCGAGACAGCCCGGGCTTCGCGTCCTCCCGGCTCGGCGTGGTGCTGGGTCTCGAGGCGATGCGGATGCTGGAGCAGGGCGTCGCGACGGCGGTGGACATTGACAAGGCGATGGAGCTCGGCTACGGACACCCCATGGGCCCGCTCCGCGTGAGCGATCTGGTAGGTCTGGACGTTCGCCTCGCCATCGCGGAGTACCTGCACCAGCAATTCAAGTCTCCCCTCTACGAACCGCCCGCGATCCTGCGCGAGAAGGTACGCGCGGGCGAGTTGGGCAAGAAAACCGGAAAGGGATTCTACGAATGGCCGAAGGCCAAACCATCCTGATCGAAACCGCGAACCGCGTCACCACGATCACGATCAACCGTCCCGACAAGCGGAACGCGCTGAACGCCGCCACGCGGCAGGCGTTCATCGCGGCGTTGGATGCGTTGGAGCACGACGACTCGGTTCGCGTCGTGGTCGTCACCGGTGCCGGTGACAAAGCGTTCATCGCGGGAGCGGACATCGGCGAGTTTGAGGGTCGCCGACCGGTGGACCAGTTTCGAGTCATGCGCGAACGGTCCGTGTACGACGTGGCGGACGCGTTTCCCAAGCCTATCATCGCCGCCATCAACGGGTTCTGTCTCGGCGGGGGATGCGAGCTCGCCATGGCGTGCGACATCCGCATCGCGGCGGACACGGCGAAGCTCGGTCAGCCCGAAGTGAATCTCGGTATCCTCCCCGGCGGTGGCGGGACGCAACGACTCCCTCGCCTCGTGGGACTTGGCGCGGCGTATCGGTTGCTCTACACCGGGGATCTGATTGACGCGGCGGAGGCGCATCGGCTCGGACTGGTGGATGCGGTCGTGCCGCTCGGCGAGTTGATGCCGCAGGTGCGCGCGCTCGCCGAGAAGATCGCAGCAAAGAGCCCCGTGGCGCTGCGACTTATCAAGGAAGCCGTGCGCGCGAGCGTGCGGACACCGCTCGACGAGGGCGTCCGGCATGAAGCGACGCTGTTCGGCCTCGCGTTCTCGTCCGAGGACAAGGCCGAGGGAGTAGCCGCCTTTCTCGCCAAGCGGACGCCGGAGTTCAAAGGGAAATGACCGAGTCCAGCGTGCCCGGCGTCACGGACATTCACATTCACATCCAGCCGTGGCGCCAGCTCAAGCCCAACGTGTTGGCCATGATGCGGCGCGGGAAGGAAGCGCTGTGGGATGGGCTCGCGGCGATCATGGATGACCCTCGCGCGCTCCTCGACGTGATGGATCGAGAGGGCATCTGGCGCGCTGGATTGATCAACTACCCGAGCCCCGATGTCATGGGGTTCACCAACGAGACCAACGACTTCGCCGCGCGCTATGCGGGTGCCGCTCCCGAGCGCTTGATCCCGTTCGGCGGGGTGCACCCGCGTTTCACCACCGATCCCGAAGGGGACGTGGAGCGGCTGCTTTCCCTGGGGATCAGGTGCCTCAAGATCCATCCCTGCCATCAGGTGTTTCCCGCCAACGCGTACACCCAGGGGCTCGAAGCGCTGGGGCGCGTCTATCGTCGCTGCGAAGAGCGCGGGCTTCCGGTCATGGTGCACACCGGCACGAGCGTCTTTCCCGGGGCGCGTTCGAAATACGGCCGCCCGATGGAGCTGGACGACGTCGCGATTGATTTCCCCGACCTCACCATTCTGATGGCGCACGGCGGCCGGCCCCTGTGGATGGACGAGGCGTTCTTCATCTTGCGGCGCCATCGCAACGTGTACCTCGAGTTGTCGGGCATTCCGCCCGGGAAGCTCCTCGAGTACTTCCCGCGCCTCGCCGAGATCGGCGAGCGGGTGCTGTGGGGGACCGACTGGCCCAGTCCGGGTATCAAGAGCATGGGCGAGAACCTGGCTCAGTTCCTGGCGCTGCCGCTGCCGGACGAGATCAAGCGCGCCGCCACTCGCACGACCCCGCTGCGCCTGTTCCCCGCGCCATGACGCGGATCGGGCATTCGGGGGCGACACCGCATCGGGACTGGTAGGGAGAGGGCTTCGAGATGAGCTGGACGGCGGTGGTGGCTCACTTCCGCAGGCGGGCGGACGCGGAGATGGCGGCGGATCTGCTCAAGCAAGCCGACATTGGATCGGTGATCCAATCACCGGAAGGAATGTGGCTCGGCCCCCTTTCGGAAGGCACCGCGCTACTGGTTCGCAGCGACCAGCTCGAAGCGGCGCGCGCGGTGCTGCGGGACGTCGGCCTCCTCGAGGCTGAGGCATGAGCGCCGCGCGCTGGCTCGTCGTGCTGGCCGCCGCGAGCGGCTTCATGGCCGTGGCCGCGGCAGCGTTCGGGGCACATTGGCTCCGCCCCCGCCTGGAGCCCGATGCGCTGGCGGTATTCGAGACGGCGGCCCGCTATCAGATGTACCACGCCCTGGCCACGCTGCTCGCGACGCTCCTGTTCGACCGATGGCAGGCGCCAGCTCTGGCCCTCGCAGGCTGGCTGTTTCTCGGCGGCACCGTGGTGTTCAGCGGATCGCTCTACCTCCTCGTGGGAACAGGCGCGCGATGGTGGGGAGCCGTGACACCGATCGGCGGGCTTGCGTTGCTCGCGGGGTGGGGGCTGTTGCTGTGGGGCGCGATGAGCGGCCGCGCGCGGTAGCGCGGGACGCCGGTTCGGTCTTGCCGGTCGTCTCTCGCTCACTAACCTTAGGCCACTCGATCCGGCACGCCTCCCATGACGCCCACGGTTTACTTCAACGGTCAGCTGCTTCCCAAGGACCAGGTTCGCATCTCCCCGGATGACCGCGGGTTCTTGTTTGGCGACGGTATCTACGAGGTGGTGCGTTCGTACGAGGGGAAGTTCTTTGCACTCGAGCCCCATATTGACCGGCTGCGCTACGGGCTGCGTGAGACCTATCTCAACGGCGTGGACGTGGACCGCCTGGTGGATGCCGTCAAGGAACTGGTTCGCGTGAACGACCTCATGCGCGGCGACGCCACGGTGTACGTGCAGGTCACCCGTGGCACGGCGCCGCGCACACATCACTTCCCCGATCCCTCCGTGCCGCCAACCGTGTACGCGCAGGCAGGCCGGTTTACGCCCAAGGCCGATCCCGCCGTGGGCGCCGTCACGATTACCGTGCCGGACATCCGCTGGACTCGCTGCGATATCAAGACCGTGCAGTTGCTGCCGAATTGTATGGCGAACCAGCGGGCGCGCGAAGCGGGCGCCGTGGAGGCGCTGTTCGTGCGAGACGGCGTCGTGCTGGAAGGCAGCCACACGAGCGTGTTCTTCGTGCTGGATGGCGAAGTGCGGACGGCGCCGAGGACCAATTACATCCTCCCCAGCATTACCAGGGCCACGGTGCTCGAGCTGTGCCAGGAGTCCGGGATCGCAGTGCGCGAGACCCCCGTGTTTCAACACGAGCTGCCGCGCTGCTCCGAGATGTTCCTCGCCGGCACGACCATGGAGGTCATGCCCATCGTGCGGGTGGACGGCGCTCCGGTGAGCAAGGGGACGCCCGGTCCGGTGACCAAGCGGTTGCAGGCGCTGTTTTGCGAGCGGGCGCGGGCGTGATTTGGGGCGAGGAGGGACGAGGGGAGGCGAGGAGAGGCGAGGAGGGACGAAGGGGGCCATGGCAACGGCCGGTTTGATCGGCGTTCGACTCTCTTCCTCGCTCCTCGACCCTCCTCGCCTCTCCTCGCCATTACACCGCCGATGGACCTACGATCGGAAGTCTGCGAGCGTTGCGGCACGGCGCTGGAGGTGTTGAGGCACCCCCTCCGCCGGCTGCGTGGCAGCAAATATTGGCGCGAGGGGTTGAAAAGCCTCTTCGCCCGACCGCTCAAGGCATGCCCCCGCTGCGGGGCCATCTACACGTTCGATGGAGCCCTCCTCGCTGCCGGAGCAGCGGAGACCGCCGGGGAGTTGCGACTGAAGGCGTATCGCGAGGACATGGCGCACCTGCGTGACAGTTTCGCCGCGGTCACGGTCGCGGCGGAGCTGGCGGTGATCTGGATGGTGGCCGGTGTCGGCGCCGTCTCGGCGACTGCCGTGGTGATTGCGATCGGCGTGGGAGTCGGCGCGCTCCTTCCGTTTACGTATTTCGCGCGCCGCGCGCGCGAGGCCCGCAAGGAACTCCAGCGCCTGCGCGACAGCCGCATGCGTGGCGAGCTGCCGGCGTGAAACGCGCCGCGAATTGGCTCGCGGCCGTGTACTTCGTGCTGATGGCCGTGGTGGTCACGGATCCCGGCGTGCGGCCGTTCAATACCATCAGGCCGTTCGTGCTCGGGCTCCCCTTTGCGTTCGCGTGGCCCGTGCTGTGGGTGATCGGCGCAGGCGTCGTGTTCTATCTGGTGCACCGCGCTCATCGCTCCCCGCCTTCGTGAGTCATTCCGGCCGCTTCGAGTTCACCGCGTGACGGACTGGCGCGTGGTGGCGGCGGTGGTGGGCCTGTATCTCGCCGCCAATCTCCTGATCGGCCTCCTGCCGGGCCGGCGCAGCACGGCGACGGTCGCCGGATACGTGGCGGGTGATCGCAGCTTCGGCACCGTGCTCATGTATTTCGTAACCGGCGCCACGATTTTCTCCGCGTTCGCGTTCCTCGGAGGCCCGGGGTGGGCGTACAGTCGCGGGGCGGCGGCGTTCTACATTCTCAGCTACGGCGTGCTCGGCATGGCGCCATATATGGCGCTGGGTGTGTGGGCGGCCCGTGTGGGACGGAAACACGGGTACGTCACGCAGGCGTCCATGCTGGCGCATCGCTTTCAGAACCGCTGGGTCGCGGTCACCGCGGGAGCCGTGAGCGTCGTCGCTGCCATTCCGTACATCGCGCTTCAGATGAAAGGCGCAGGGATCGTCATCCACCAGGTCACCGCGGGCCACGTGCCGGAGTGGCTGGGTGCCGCGCTCGCATACGCGGTGGTCCTGGTGTACGTGTGGCACTCCGGCGTGATGGGGGTGGGCTGGACGAACGTGTTCCAGGGCGCGTTCATGATCATCGTTGCCTGGGCGCTCGGGATTTACCTGCCCTACCGGCTGTACGGCGGGATTGAGCCCATGTTCGAGCGAATCGCCGCCGCTCGTCCGGAACTGCTCACGGTCCCCGGCCTCGCTGCCGATGGAACGCCCTGGCCGCCCCTCGAGTACACCTCGGCCATTGTGGTCTCGGCCCTCGGCTTCATGATGTGGCCCCACCTCTTCATGAAAGCCTTTGCCGCCAGGGATGACGCGACGCTCCGCCGCACCATCGCGCTGTTTCCCACCTTCCAGGTATTTCTCGTGCCGTTGTTTGTCGTGGGGTTCTCGGGTGTGCTCTTCCCCACCCCTCCGCCGCAGCCGGATGCCATTGTGCCGCACATTCTGCTCTCGACGGGCTTGCCCGCTGTGGTCATCGGCCTGTTCTGCGCCGGCGCGCTCGCGGCCTCCATGTCCACCGGCGACGCGCTCGTGCACGGCGCCGGCTCGATGGCCATCGAGGACGTGTACCGCCAGCTGACGGGCCGCTCGCTGGACGATTACACCCGCCGTGCATGGATCCGCCGGTTGGCCGTGGCGGCTGGCGTGCTCGGGTATGTGATGGCGCTGGCGAGCGGGCGGTCGTTGGTGGGGTTGTTACTCGTGGCGTATGGAGCGACGGTGCAGCTCGCGCCGGCCGTGTACGCGGCGTTCCTGTGGCGACGAGTCACGGCGCCGGGTGTCGTGGCTGGACTAATGGCGGGCGGGGCCGTGACATTGCTCCTCGTGACTAAACCGGAATGGCGGCCGTGGAACGTTCATGAGGGACTGGTGGGGCTTGCCGTGAACGTGCTGACCGTTGTCGGTGTATCGTTGTTCACGCGACCACCGGAGGATCGGCACGTGACGCAATGGTTGGCCGTGAGTCGGGGGCTGCAATGATGCGAACGGTTCGCGCAGGCCTTACGGCGTGGATGATGTGCGCGGCATGGGCCCTCCATGCGCAGAGCGGCAGCCTTGCCGTTCCCGCGGCCTCACCCGCCTCTCCCGCAACCCTTCAGGCCCGCCTCCGCTACGAGTCCTACACGCTGCCCAACGGTCTCAGAGTGATTCTGTCAGAAGACCGTTCCACGCCGATCGTCACGGTGGACGTGTGGTACAACGTGGGCAGCCGGAACGAGCGGCCCGGGCGCTCTGGATTCGCGCACCTCTTCGAGCACATGATGTTCCAGGGGTCCGCGAATGTGGGGAAGGGTGAGCATTTCCAGCTGATCGAGCGTGCCGGCGGCACGATGAACGCCAGCACCAGCGAGGACCGCACGAACTATTACCAGACCCTGCCGGCCAATCGGTTGAATCTCGGATTGTGGCTCGAGGCCGATCGGATGCGCTCGCTGGCCGTGACACCGGACAATTTCCAGAACCAGCGCGAGGCCGTGAAAGAAGAGCGGCGGCTGCGCGTGGACAATCAGCCATATCAGCCGGCGATTCTCGAGGGCCTGACGCTGCTGTACGACTCGGTCACGTGCTTCGGGTACGCGCACAGCGTGATCGGTTCCATGGCGGACCTGGACTCGGCCCGGGTCGAGGACGTTCAGGCCTTCTTCGCACGGCACTACGCTCCCAACAACGCGACGCTCACCGTCGTTGGCGATTTCGTGACCGCCGAAGCCAAACAGCTCATCGCGCAGTACTTCGGGGAGATCCCGCGAGGCCCGGACGTCCCGTCCGTCTCGTGCGAGCCCCGGTTCGGCTCCGGCGCCCGGCGGCGCGAGTGGCGCGATCCGCTGGCCAACCTGCCCGCCGTCATCATCGCCTACCGCATCCCGCCGCACGACGATCCGGCTACGCCGGCGCTCGCGTTGCTCGGCACGATTCTGGGCGGCGGCGAAAGCTCGCGGCTGAACCTCAGCCTGGTGCGCCGCGCGCAGTCGGCGCTAAGCGCGTTCGCCCAATCGGCGTCGCGCCGGGGTCCGGGTTTCTTTGCCGTGATCGCCGTGGCCAACCAGGGCGTGTCCGCCGACACGCTCGAGGCGCACCTCGCGGCACAGGTTGCCCGCGTGCGTGATTCTCTGGTGACGGAAGAGGAACTGGCCAAGGCCCGCAATGATTTCCGAGCCGGCAACATCTTCGGACTCCAAACCACCATGGCGGTGGCCGAGCGGCTGCAGCACTACGCGCACGACCACCCGAGCATTGACGACATGTACACGGATCTGGATCGCTACATGACCGTGACCGCGGCACAGATTCAGCAGGCAGCGCGCCGGTACCTGGTGCCCGAGAACAGCGTGGCGATTGTGGTGGTGCCCAGGGGGAGTGGCCAGTGAACGACATAATGCGGGGGATGCGATCGCGTGCCATCGCCCGTCAGCGCCCGTCAGCGCCCGCGATCGCCTTGCTGCTCAGTGTCGCGGCGGCGCCCGTGCTGGCGCAGTTCCCCACCGATCCCCCGCCCCCGGCTCCGTTGCGCCCAATGGGCTTCCCGCCGTTCCGTGAGGCACGGCTCGCCAACGGCCTCCAGCTGATTCTGGTGGAGAACCACGAGCTGCCGCTCGTGAGCCTCACGCTGGCCATGCGGGCGGGGTCCCGTCTGGATCCGCCGGGCCGCGAGGGATTGGTCGAGATGGCGGCCCAGCTGCTCACCAAGGGCACCACGCGCCGCACGGCGGAACAAATCGCCGCCGAGATCGAGGGCGTGGGCGGGAGCCTGAGCGCGAGCGCGGGAAGCGATCTGTTCACCGTGTCCACCAGCGCGCTGACCGATCATCTCGATCTCGCGTTCGGCCTGCTGGCCGACGTGTTGCTGAACGCCACCTTCCCGGTGGAGGAACTGGATCTGGCGCGGCAGCGCACACTCTCCGCGCTGCAGCTCGAAAAGTCGGACCCGGCCTCGCTCGCGAGCCGCGAGTTCAGCAAGCGGCTCTATGGCGAGCACCCCTACGGGCGATCGGTCACCGAAGCGTCGGTGCGTGCGCTGTCGCGCGACGATCTCCGGACGTTCGCCAGCCAGTGGCTCAAGCCCGAAGGCGCGTTGGCCGTCGTGGCGGGAGACCTCACGCTCGCCGAGGCCCGCCGGCTGGTGGAGCGGCACCTCCGCGAGTGGCGTGGCGCGCCGCCTGCGCAGCCGCGCGCCCCTCCCCCGCCGCCCGCGCGGCCCACCGAGATCGTGTTGGTCCATCGGCCGGGCTCTGCGCAATCCAACATCGTGGTGGGGAACCTCGCCCTCGGGCCCACCGATCCCGCGCACTCGGCGGCGGCGATCATGAACAAGATCCTGGGTGGCGGCGCCGATTCGCGGCTGTTCCAGATCCTGCGAGAGCAAAAGAGCTGGACCTACGGTGCGTCGTCCGGTCTCACCCGTAGCCTCGACATCGGTCACTTCTCGGCGGGTACCGAAGTGCGCACCGCCGTGACGGACAGCGCCCTCGGTGAGTTGCTGGTCCAGCTGCGCCGCATGCGCACCGAGACGGTGGCGGACAGCGAACTCGCGGCCGCCAAAGGTTACCTGATCGGCTCGTTCCCGCGTTCGATCGAAACGCCGCAGCAGGTAGCGTCCCAGGTTTCGACCGTTCGCCTGCTCGGCCTGCCGGACGATCACCTGCGCACCTACCGCGAGCGGCTCAACGCGGTCACGACGGCGCAGGTTCAGGCGGCCGCGCAACGGGTGATCAAGCCGGACACGGCCATCATCGTGGTGGTGGGAGACGGTGCGGCCATCCGTGACAGGCTCGCCGCGATCGCTCCGGTCACGCTGGTGGACACGGACGGAAGGCCGCTCAGCATCGAGTCGCTCGCCGCCGCCGCCGCACCGGTGGAGTTCGACCCTGCGCAACTCGTGGCGCGGCGCGACTCGTTCCAGGTGCTGGTTCAGGGCACCGCGTTCGGCTACATGACCGTCGGCATCGAGCCCACCGATACCGCGCTCATCTATACCGAATCAACGAACATCTCCGCCGTGGGTCTCGATCAGACCACGACGGTCGTGCTGGATCCAGCCACGCTAGGCGTGCGCTCGGTGCGGCAGACTGGGACGGGCGCGGGCCAGGCGATGGACACGCGACTGAGCTACGCAGCGGGGCGCGTTCAGGGGCGGGTCCAGACTCCCGATCCCCGGACCGGCACTCCCAAGGTCACCGACGTGGACACGACCGTCGCTGCCGGAACCACGGACGTCAATGCCTTCCAACCGCTCGTCGCTGCGTTGCCGCTCGCGGAGGGCGCCTCGTTCAGCGTTGGCGCGTTCGACGCGTCGGAGAACGCCGTCAAGCTGCTCGCGGTGCGCGTCGCAGGGGTCACGGATGTCACCGTGGCGGCCGGCGCCTTCTCGGTGTTCCGCGTGGAAGTCTCGGGTACACCCCAGCCGCTTGTGTTCTACGTCACACGCGAGTCCCCGCGGCGGCTGGTGAAGCTCGAGATCGTGGGCCAGCCGCTCACGTTCGAGCTGGCGAAGTAGGGCTGCCTCATGGTTGTCGCGGGCCCACAACACAGGGCCGCGACGCGCACCTGACATGGCTGTGACCCCAATCACGTAAGCCACGGTGATACGCGTACTTGACGTGAGGCGGCCCGGGCCGCAAACTTGCGCTACTCGCGCCAGCGCCGAGCCGTCCCCGGGAGGCCCTCACCAGCATGCAGTGCGTGCACTGCTCCACTCCGATTCCTGATGACGCGAAGTTCTGTCACAGCTGTGGGTCGCAGGTGTCCGATGCCGAGGGGCAGAAGGCCGCCACGGCCTCTATGGACTCGTCGTCATTCGCGCACATGGAGAAGTTGTTGCGCGACGATGCCGCCGGGGAATTCGAGATTGACAAGATGCTGGGCCGCGGTGGCATGGCGGTCGTCTATCTGGCCAAGGAAACAAGGCTCAATCGTAAGGTCGCGATCAAGGTCCTCCCGCCAGAGCTCACGTTCGGGCACGGCGTAGATCGGTTTCTCCGCGAGGCGAAGACCGCCGCCGCGCTGGATCATCCCAACATCATCCCGATTTATCGCGTCGCGGACCGGGGGAAGATCTTCTGGTACGCGATGAAGTACCTCGAAGGGCGCTCGCTCGACGACGTGCTGAAGGAACGAGGCAAGCTGCCCCTTGAGGAGGCGATTGACATCCTGGAACAGGTGGCCGACGCGCTCGACTACGCGCACGAGCACAAGGTCATTCACCGCGACATCAAACCCGCCAACGTGATGCTGGATTCCCGCAATCGCGTCATCGTGACGGATTTCGGGATTGCCAAGGCGCTCACCGAGCAAACGCTCACGGCGTCCGGCTCGGTCGTGGGAACGCCGTACTACATGTCGCCCGAGCAAGGGATGGGACGTCCTGTCACCGGGCGCTCGGATCAGTACTCCGTGGCCGTGATGGCCTACCGCATGATCTCGGGCCAGGTGCCGTTCGAGGGCGACTCGGCGATTGACATCCTGCACAAGCACTGCATGATCCCACCGCCCCGGCTCGAGACCGTGGCCCCGGGACTGCCGCCGCACGTCTATCAGGCCGTCCACAAGGCGCTCGAGAAGAAGGCCGAGCTGCGGTTCCAGACGGTGAGCGGGTTCGTCAAGGCGCTGCGAGAACCCACGCCGGAGCTTTCCATCACGTCCGATTCCGCGACGGTGATGGTGGACGCGCAGGCCGTTTCGCAGCACGCAGCTCAGCTTGCGGCGAGCCAGGCCGCCACCATGTTGACGCCGCGGCCGCCGGGGATGACGGCGCCGCCCACGCCGCCGCCCAAGGTGACGCGCGCTGCAGAGAAGAAGAGCCGGCGTGGGCTCGTGATGGCGGCCGGCCTGGTGGTGGTTCTGGGTGCGGTGGGGGGTGCCGGGTACGTGATCCTGAAGCCTAAGGGAACGAGCACGGCAGCAGTTTCGGGGCAGCAAACGCCGCCAGGTGGCGCGCAGACTCCCGGTGGTGACGCACAGACTGGCGGTGGCGCTCCCGCTCAGCCGGCCGGCGGAGAGCGCGTGGTGGCTGCGGGAGGAACGGAAACTGCAGCGCCCACCACGGGGCGGGTGAGCATCCGGAATCTGCCGGCCGGTGGAACGGTCACGGTGGATGGGCGGCGCATGAGCGGCACGACGTTCGAGCTGCCGCCTGGGTCGCATGAGATCCGGATGTCGGCCACCGGCTACGAGCAGCAATCGTGGAGTGGGACGGTGGTGGCGGGCGAGACGATTGCGGTGCAGTATTCCGGGGCGCGGATGGTGGCCGCCGGCGCGCAGCCGCAGACCGGGGGCGGGGGGCAGGTGCAGCGGCAAACGCAGACGCAAACCCAAACGACCCCAACCCAGCCGGCGAGTCCACCAAGCGGTGGCACGCCGGGTGGTACACCGGCGGGCGGAGGAGCAGCGGGCGGTGGCGCCACGGCGCAACTGGGGATTCTGCGGATTGGCATTCAAGGTGGCTGGGCGAGGATCAGCGTGGACGGGGCACTGAAGTCGGAGCAAGCGGCCCGGGTCGAGGACACGGTGTTGCCGGGCACGCATCAGGTGAAAATCGAGCGGGAGGGGTTTGTCACCGTTGACACGTCCATCACCGTGAAGGCGGGAGAGGTGTTCTTGCTGCGCATTCCTCTGCGGCCCAGGTCATAGATCCCATGTCTCTCGGCGCACTGAGGCGATCGCTCGGGATTGTCGCCCTCAGTACGTGCCTTGTTTCAGCCGTAGCCCACACGCAACAGACGCGCAACGATCGCCTGCGGGCGGCGTTCCAGGCGTACGATGATCTCGACGCGGCCCAGGCGCAGACGTTGCTCAGGGCGGCGCTGAATCCCGCTGAGGGGCCCGCCGACAGCCTGTGGCAGCGCGGCGTGCAGTTGCTGGCGCAGATCCTCGTCGAGGAGAATCGAGAGGCGGAGGCGCGGGCGTGGCTGCGCTGGGGATTCCGCGTCGCGCCCGCAATGGTCGTGGACACGGTCGCCTTCCTGCCCCAGGTCGTCACCGCCGCGCGCGAAGCGCAGGCCGCCTCGCGGCAGCCTAATCCCGGCGATCCGGTGACGCGAACGTCGTGGGAGTGGTCTGCGCCGGGGGCCCCTGCCGGACAGGGGCGCGTGCGGGTGACGTCACCACGCGTAACGGTACCGGTGAACGCGCTGGTGCAGGGGGTTGGCGTGGTGCAGTCCGGCGGGGCCATCAATGCGCCGGCCGGCACTTACGGCATTCAGGTGGCCGCCGAGGGCTACCTGCCCACCAGCGTGACCCGCGAGGTGCTGCCCGGGATCACGACGGTTCTCGAATTCAACCTCGTGTCGGCTGCGGCGGCCACGATCGCCGAGGCTGTGCGGTCGCGCGCGTTCGGGCAACTCGTGCCACTCAACGTGCAGCGGTATCAGTCTCCGGCGGCGTGCGCCACGGGCGCTTACGTGAGCCGCGACGGGCTCGTGATCACGACCTATCAGGCGATTCGGGGCTCCGACGCGATCGAGGTGCAGCTCGCCCCCGATCGGACGGTGCGCGATGACGTGCGTGTGGCAGCGTGGGACACGGCGAGCAACCTGGCCGTGATCCAGTTGCCGGTGGTGCGCACGGATTCACTCGTGGCCGCCACGCAGTACCCGGCCTCGGGCTACGCCTGGGCTCTGGGCCTGCGTGATTGCCGGACGGCCGCGGACACGCGCACGCGCATCCCCGCCGTGCCCACCACGGCGCGGCTGGAACTCGCCGATTCCGTGAGTCCTCAAGAAAACGCGGGCCCGGTGATTGACTCCGAGGGGCGGCTCGTGGGCGTGCACGTGAGTGGTCGCCAGGCCGTGGCGTTCTCCGCGGTGCGGGCGGTCATTGAGCAGGCGCGCCAGCGAGCGGCGCAGCGCCAGACGCTCACGCCGGCTCAGCTTGCCCTGCAAATGCGGCACGCGTACGGCGCCGTGGCCATCACCGCGGACGTCACGGGAACCACGGCTCGCATCACGCCGCTCGAGTCATGGCAATGGCCCGAGACGGCGCGGTCGGGTCCCCTGCCCCTCACGTTCGCCGGGCCGATGGGCCGCTACCAGCTCGAAGTGACGTTCCCGGGCCAGGCCGCGCGGCGCCAGGAGTTCACGGTGAGGGCCGGAGCGCTCGAGCGTCTGGCGTTGCGCGCCACTCCAGTGGTGGCCGAAGGCGAGCGGCAGGTACCGGGCGCGCAGCCGCGACGAGGGGGAGGGGCGCCGATTCCACTCATTGTGCTCGGGGCTGGTGGTGCGGCGGCGGGGGCGTTCCTGCTGCTGGGTAAGAAGGCACCCCAGAACGGTGGGAATGGTGGCAACGGTGACACGGGCGGGATTACAGTCACGGTTCCGAATCCGTCTGTTTCCCTTCCCGGGCTGTTCCGACTCCTGCTCGGCCTGCCACAGTAGCGTCTCGTGAAGCGCCCGCTCGCCGCCGCTGTCGTCGCCCTCGGGGTGTTGCTGGCCTGCGATGAGCCGGTGCAGCCACCGACGACCGGAAGCATCCTGCTTCAGATCATTGTGCCGGAGCCCCAGGTCAGCGAGCCGACGAGGGCAGCCCCGGCCGGGGCCGAAAAGACGGAAGGGGCGCAGGTCCGCGAGTCCGAGCCACCCAAGGAGCCCCCCAGCGAGGAATTGATTGGCGGCGCTCGGGGCCAACGTGTGAGCGCCGAGGTCCAACCTCCCGCCCTCGACATCGCGGGCCACCTGACGAGGGCGAGAATCAAACTCGAAGGTCCGACGCCGAGGGACAGCAGCCCCATCACACCTGGTAGCACGGTCACGATAAGCGGGCTCACGCCGGGATCGTACAACGTCCTGGTATTCGGGTATGTGGGTGACTCCGTGGACTATTTCGCGCGCACGGACGGCGTTTCCGTGGCAGCGGGGTCGCCAACGACGGCCACGATCACGTTCCAATCGTTCCGCCCCACGCTGCGGGACTTCACTTCGCCCACGTACTCGTTCAAGGTCCGTGCGAACTTCCCACCGGTTCCCAACGCCACGGGTTACACGCTCGACTGGGCCAGGAACGCGGCCTTCACGGGCCTCACCAGCGTCGCGTTGTCGGACACGACGCACCTCCTGACGCTGTCGGACACGGGTTCCTACTACGTGCGGGTGTACGCGCAGAACGCATCGGTGACGCCCCCGCGCGCGAGCGACACCAAGTCGTTCCGCATTCTGGCGGACACCACGGGCAACACGAGCGCCCAGGCTGCGAACCTGCGGGCGCTCGTCGGATCGAGCGGCGTGGGCGCCTTCAGCAGCACCGTAACGGGCCTCAACATCTTTCCTGCGGCCGACGCCGACTGGTTCAAGGTGCGGGCGTGCACGTTCGATCGGCTCCAGGTCGAGACGCGCGCCGTCCGACTGAACCCGCCGTCCACCCTGAACACCGTCGTCCGGGTGTTCACGTCGAGCAACACGACGACCCCGATCGCCGAAAACGACAACCTGCACGTGGACACCACCGACTCGCGCCTGGAGGTCGTGCTACCGTCGCAGGACAGCTTCCGGGTTCAGGTCGCGAGCGCCGGCGGGAACACCATGGGGCACTACGAACTGCGGGTGGAACTCCAAAAGGGGCCGCAGAACCAGGACACGAACTGTGTCCGGACGCCGGCGCTCTCGAAGTCCATCGTGACGGTGTCGCAGTCCACCATCCAGGCCGGCGGCACGGCGACGTTCACGTTGGTCGCCAGGGACACGGCAGGCGTCCAGATCCCCACCGGCGGATCGACCGTGGCGTTCAGCCTGAGCGGCAGCGGGACCAGCGGCGGGCTGATCGGGCCGGTGACGGACCACGGCGATGGCACCTACTCGGCGACGTTCACGGGCCAGACGGCGGGAACGGCGCGCGACGTCAGCGCCACGATTGACGGCCAGGCGCTCACCAGCACCAAACCGACCATCACGGTCACCACCGGGCCGGCAGCGCGGGCGCAGTTCGTCGTCGAACCGGCCGGCGCCACCGCGGGCACGATCATCCAGCCGGACGTCAAAGTCGGGATCGCGGACGCGTACGGCAACCTCTTGTCCACGGCCACCGGCGTCGTCACCCTGACGATCCTCAATAACCCCTCGGGTGGGACGCTGTTCGGGACCGTGTCCCGCACGCTGGTGAGCGGCACCGGAATCGCCACATTCAATGATCTGCGCATTGACCGTGCGGGTGACGGATATACGCTGCGGGCAGCCTCTGGATCCCTCTCGCCGGACACGAGCGCCGCGTTCAGTATTACGGCGGGCGCGGCGGCCAAGCTAGCGTTCAGCGTCCAGCCGCCGAACACGCTGCCCGGGATCGCCATGAGTCCGGCGCCGCAAGTGCAGGTCCAGGATGCGTTCGGCAACCGCGTGGCCGGCGCGGTCAACCAGATCACGGTCAGCATCGCCAACAACCCGGTTGGTGGAGTGCTCTCCGGCGCCAACGTGCGGAACTCCGCCGACGGAGTGGCCGTGTTCGACTCGCTCTCGATTGACAAGATCGGGACCGGCTACACGCTGAAGGCGAAGTCCCCGGGCCTGGACAGCGCGGTGAGCAATTCGTTCAACGTGAGCATCGGTAGCGCGGCCCGACTCGACGTGACCGGTCAGCCATCCAACGCCTCGGCCGGCCAGACGATCTCCCCCGCCATCACGGTGGCCATCAGGGACGCCGGCGGCAACCTGGTGAACACGGCCGAGGATTCCGTGTTCATCGCCTTGGGGGCCGATCCGAGTTCCGGTACGGCCACGCTCTCAGGAACGCGGCGCGTCAAGGCGGCGTCTGGGATCGCGACGTTCAACAACTTGAGCATCAACCGGTCCGGCACGGGCTACACGCTGATCGTGACGTCCGGATCGCTCACGCCGGACACGACGGCCGCCTTCAACATTACGGCCGGGACGAAGTTCAGGCTGGCGTTCACGGTTCCGCCCGGCAACACGATCTCCAACAGCTACATGTCGCCGGCGCCGCAGGTGGCCGTTCAGGATGCGTTTGGCAACACGGTGACCAGCGCCACAGACCTGATCACGATCGCCATCGGCACGAACCCCGGCGGCGGGACCTTGCTCGGGACGCCGACGCGCAACGCAGTGGCTGGCGTGGCTCGATTCGACTCCCTCAGCATCAACGCGGCGGGCAACGGGTACACGTTGACCGCGACGTCGGGCTCGCTCGTGTCCGCCACAAGCGCCGCGTTCAACATCGAGCCGTCGCCCGAGGTTGACCCCACCCGCTCCGCGGCGGCGGCGAGCCCGAACCTCGGGATCGTGGCGAACGGAACGGACTCGACGATCGTGACGGTCACCGTGCGCGATCCGGCGGGGAACGCGATCCCGGGCCAGACGGTTCAGCTCGCCGCGACGGGCACGAACAACACGCTGACGCAACCCGCGGGCACGACGAACGCCAGCGGCGTGGCCATCGGGCGGCTCAAGTCCACCAGGGCCGAGGTGAAGACCATCACCGTGACGGTCAACCCCGGTCCGAATCAGGTGGTCCTGAGCCAGCAGCCCACGGTGCAGTTCGTGGCGGATACCACGACGATCTCGGCGTCGCTCTCCACCGTGGCGGCGAACCCGGCCAGTCCCGACAGCATCGCGGGCGATGGCGTACAGGCCTCCGCCATCACGGTGACGGTGCGTGATGCCAACAGCAACCCGGTGGCCGGTCAGACGGTCCAGCTCGCGACGAGCGGCGCCGGCAACCTGACGCAGCCGGGTACCACCAACTCGAGCGGTGTGGCCACTGGCAGCATCACGCGCAACTCGGGTGGCGTGGACAGCATCACGGCAACGGTGAACCCCGGCGGCACTGCGGTGATCATCACGCAACGCCCGGTGGTCAAGTTCTTCGCCACGTCCTGCGGGGATCCGAACGCCACAACGTCCACCGTGGCGGTCAGTCCCGACACCGTCGCCGCCAGCGGCACCGACTCGTCCACGGTGACGGTGACCGTGCTGGACTGCGGGAGTTCTCCGGTGGAGGGCGCCACGGTGCAGCTCTCCCTCTCCGGAACCGGGAACTTCGTCCGGCAGCCGAGCACTACGACGAATGCCAGCGGCGTGACGACCGGGAAGGTCAGCTCCACGGTGGCGGGTTCCAAGACCGTGACTGCAACCATCAATCCCGGACCGACGCAGCGGGTCATCGTGCAGAAGCCCGCGGTCGTGTTCCGGCCTGGCGCCCCGGCGGCGCTGACGTTCACGGTCCAGCCGCCGTCCACCACGGCGGGGACGGTCATGTCTCCCAGCGTCCAGGTCGCCGTGGTGGATAACCTGGGGAACGTGGTGGACACGGCGACGGCCACGATCACGCTCGCCGTGGCCAGCGGCCCGGACACCCTCAGCGGCACCACATCGGTGTCCGCCTCCGGCGGCGTGGCCGTCTTCGGCGACGTGTTCATCAAGGTGGCCGCCTCGGGCTACACGCTGTCGGCGGGGACTGCGGCCTACGGCGGGCTCGGTATGGTGAGTA
>DATMAW010000212.1:0-8643 GCA_035559715.1 Gemmatimonadales bacterium
GTTCCCCGCCGTCCCGTTGAGCGTGGATACCACACGGTCGGCGACAGCCGTGCGCGCCCTCGAGGCCGGGGCGTGGGCCATCAACGACGTGTCCGGTCTGCGGCTGGATCCGGAGATCGCGGACGCATGCGCCCGGCACGGCGCCGGGCTCGTGCTCATGCACTCTCGCGGCTCTGTTGAGGAAATGGCGACGTACGCGCTGGCACGATACGGCGATGTCATTGCGGAGGTGGCCTGTGAGCTGGAGGACGCGGTACATCGGTCAGTGGCGCGGGGCGTGGCGCGCGAGCGGCTCGTCGTGGATCCGGGGCTGGGATTCGCCAAGACGCCCGAACAGAATGTGGCCATCCTCCGCGGGCTCGCGACGTTCACTCGCCTTGGGCTTCCGATTATGGTCGGCCCATCCCGCAAGCGGTTCCTGGGTGACATCACCGGGCGCGACGTCCAAGAGCGGGATGTCGCCACGGCGGCTGCCTGTGCGGTGGCATATCTGCGCGGCGCGTCGATCTTCCGAGTCCACGCGGTGGCGCCTGCCAGGGACGCGCTCGCCGTGGCGCGGGCGCTGAGCGACCACTGATGTCCCTCGAGTACCTCCACTTTCTGGTGCCGGGATGGCGGGACGTGGTCGAGGTGCTCTTGGTGGCCTTCGTCCTCTATCATGTGCTGCGCGTTCTGGCCGGCACGCAGGCGCTCCAGATTCTGCTCGGCTTGATTCTGTTGGGAGTGGTATACTTCGCCGCCGTCCTGCTACGGCTGGACGTGATCACCACCATGCTCGGCGTCGCCTTCACGTACGGCGCCTTCGCGGCGATCGTCGTGTTCCAGCCCGAGCTTCGCCATGCGTTAGCCCGGCTGGGCCGGCTACACGCGCTGCAGCTCTTGTCCGCTGGCGATGCGCGTGCCGTGAGCGAAGAAATCAGTGAGGCCGTGGCTCGGCTCGCCCGAGCAGGCACCGGCGGGATCATCGCTGTCGAAGGCGACATGTCGCTGGCGGACTTTTGCGAGACCGGGACGACGATGAGCGCGACCGTGTCGGCGGATCTGTTGACGACGATCTTCACGCCATATTCGCCGCTGCACGATGGGGCGGTCCTCATCCGCGGGGATCACATCATCGGCGCCGGGTGCGTGCTGCCGCTCACCCAGTTCCCCGTGACGGACCGCTCCCTCGGGACGCGGCATCGCGCAGCTTTGGGCCTGTCCGAGGAGACGGACGCGGTCGTGATCGTCGTGTCCGAGGAGAGCTCGCAGGTGTCCATCGCCATGCATGGACTGCTGCGGCGCAACGTCACGCCGGCGGACGTGCGTCAGGTACTGACGGAACGCGTGCTGCCGGCAGCCCGGCCCGCCGAGGCGCCAACGGGCGGTGCCTGAGCGCCGACAACCCCAACCCACGGAAGCCATGCCGGACCCGTCCAAGATTTCGAGCGGCACCACCCACCGCCCGCCGTATCTGGCCGCGCTCGCGGTGTTTCTCGTTGTGCTCAGCGGCTACATCTGGTCCCTTGCGCCCACGGTCACGTTCTGGGACGCGGGCGAGTTCATTGCCACGGCCAAGATCCTCGGGATCCCGCACCCACCCGGCACGCCGCTGTTCGTCCTCCTGGCCCATGTGTGGGCGGACGTTGTGCGGATCGGCGAGTATGCGTATCGCACGAACCTGATGACGGCCGCGTTTTCGGCGGGTGCGGCGGCCTGGTTCTTTCTCGTGGTGTCACAGGCCCTGCGCGGAGATGGAAAGGACGACGAGTCCCGCGATCCGATCTTCATCATCGGCGGTGCCGCGGCCGCGTCTGTGGCGTCCGCGTTCGTATTCACCGTATGGCAGAACTCGGTGGAGACCGAGGTCTACATGGTCGCCACCTTCAGCATTGCGGCGACCTGCTGGCTGATGTGGTTGTGGCGCAAGCATCGCGGCACGCCCCGCGCGCCACACCTGCTGCTGTTGATCGCCTACCTCGCCGCCGTGTCGCTGGGCAACCATCTCATGACGCTGCTCGTGGGCCCGGCCGTGCTGGGGTTCATCGCCTACGAAATCCGGCGGAACCCTCTGGACGACGAGAACGAGCGCCGAGTGGAGCGGGCCCAGCTGGCGGTCATGACCGGGATCTGGGCCCTGCTCATCGGCACCGGAATGGGGAGCACCGCGTTGCTCGCTCTCGGGGGGCTGATCTTCCTGGCCGGTGCGGTGTACGCCACGGCAGCCGGGGCGCTCCTGTTCGCGGTTTCGATTCTGGTGTTGGCGGCCGTGGGCGCTTCCACCTACCTGTTCCTGTACGTGCGGGCGGGGCTGCACCCGTTTATCAACGAGGCTGATCCGTCCACCTGGGACTCGTTGATTGCCGTCATCCGGCGAGAGCAGTACCCGCCGCGGTCGCCCCTGGACAACCCGGTGTACCCTTCAGGACCGGAGAATCCTGGCCGCACGCTTACAATCCTGGGCCTGCAGATCATGAACTATCTGCAGTACTTCGACTGGCAGTGGGCCAATGGTCTGGCGCCCACCAATCCGGTGTTCGCCAAAGTCCGGCTCCCGTTCACGCTGGCATTCACGTCGCTTGGCATCTACGGTATGCAGCTGCTCAAGCGGCGCGACAGCGGCATGTTCTGGCTGTTGTTCCTGGTGTGGCTGATCACCGGCCTCGGGCTCGTGGGATACATCAACTTCAAGCCGGGGTTCTCGGTGGGATACGACAAGTTCCCCAGCGGTGAAATGCACGAGGTGCGGGAGCGGGACTACTTCTTCACCGTCTCGTTCCAGACCTGGGGACTGTTCGCCGGCATTGGGCTCGCCGGACTGTATCGTCGGGCGCGTGCGTGGCTCGGGGCCCAACGGGATCTTTCGACCTCACCGATGCGGGTCGCCCCGGCGGCGGTGCTCGCCGCAGCTCTCCTTCCCTTCGTGCTGAACGCCCGGGCCGCGAGCCGGGCACACGGGCCCGAAGCCCTGCTCGCGCGGGACTTCGCCTACGATCTGCTGCAGTCCGTGGAGCCGTACGGGATCGTGTTCACCAACGGCGACAACGACACGTTCCCGCTATGGTATCTGCAGGAGGTGGAGGAGATCCGACGCGACGTGGCGGTGGTCAACCTCTCGCTCGGGAACACCGACTGGTACGTCCGGCAGCTGCGGGACAATCCCGTGCGCCCGTTCGTGTCGCAGCAAGCGCCGTGGTACACGCCGCCAGACTCCGTACCCGGCCCATTGCACCAGATGACGGACGAGGACATCCGAGGGCTCGTTCCTCAGCTGCTCCCCAGCACGATTCGCTTCAGGGCCGGGCGGGTGGAGCAGGTGTATCAGGAAGGCACGCCGCTGTACGTCAAGGACGTGCTCATCTTGCGCCTCCTCCAGGAGAACTGGAACCGGAGGCCCATCTACTTCTCGCTCACCGCGGGAAGCGGCAGCTGGCTGGGCTTGCATCGGTTCATGACACAGGAGGGATTAGTGCTGCGGGTGCACACGGTGACGCCCCCGGATAGCTCGCAGTTGGCGCAGGGCTTGCTCGGCGTTCCCCTGAACGTGCCGCGCACGGAGCACCTGACCTGGAACGTGTATCGCTACGCCAGGCTGCGCGAAGCGGACTCGTTGCGACTCGATCCCACCAACAGCAACATCGCGACGAACCTCAGCATTCCCCCGCTGTCGCTGGGCCAGGCGTACCAATTGATGGGGCGCAGGGCGGAGGCGCTGCGAAACCTGGAGCTGGCCTATCACCTCGGGCCCAGTACGGAATTGGCCCAGGTGATTCGGACCTTGAAGCAGGCCGATACGTTGATCTTTGGGGACACCGCGGGTGGTGGAGGCAGGCCGTAGGGCGGCCGCCGTGGCGGGAGCAGGCGCTTTTGAATAAGGCGATCCTGCCTCTTGGAGTCTTCCCCCGCTAGCTTCTTTCGCCATGCTCTTTCCGGCGCTCGCGGACAACCTGGCCAGGGTGCGCGAGGAGATCGCCAGGGTACAGGCGGTCGAAGGCCTGCGGGGCGCGGTGCGCATCGTCGCGGTGACCAAGGGGCATCCGCCTGAGGCCGTGCGCGAGGCGGTGGCTCTCGGTCTCGGCGACATCGGAGAGAACCGCGTGCAGGAAGGGCTCGACAAGCAGGCGCAAGTCTCGGATGCGGCCGTCATGTGGCACTTGATCGGACATCTGCAGACCAACAAGGCCAAGTTTGTCCCGGGGCACTTCGGTTATGTGCACTCGCTGGACTCAGTTCACGTGGCGGAGGCCCTGGCGCGCGCCGTGCGACGCCGTGCTCCCGGCGAGGCTCCACGCGTGCTGTTGCAGGTAAACGTCGCTGGCGAGTCCCACAAGAGCGGCTGCCGTCCCGAGGCCGCGCCGGAGATTGCCGCGCGCGTGGCAGCCATGCCAGAACTCCAACTCGTGGGTCTCATGACCATGGCGCCTTTCACCGACGACATTACCGTGCAGCGGCGCACGTTCGCCCGGCTGCGGGAGTTACGGGACCGCCTGGGCGCCAGCGGGCTAGTCTTGCCGGAATTGTCCATGGGAATGTCCGGCGACTACCGCGCGGCCGTTGCGGAGGGTGCCACCATGCTGCGACTGGGAACCGTCCTGTTCGGGGAGCGACCACAGTGACCGAGCCTGGATTCAACCTCACCCCGGTGGACGTGCGCACGCAGGAGTTCCGCCGCGTGCTGCGCGGCTACGATCCGGAGGCCGTGGAGGACTTCCGCGCCCGGGTGGCCGATGAAATGGAACGCTTGATTCGCGACAAGGCCGTGCTGGAGGAACGCCTGCAAAACGCGCGGGATCAACTGAAGACGTTCAAGGAGCGAGAGAAGGCGCTCAACGATGCTCTGATCTCGGCTCAACAGCTGCGGGCGGACGTGGCGCAGGCGGCCGAGCGGGAGGCCCAACTCGTCATCCGCGAGGCTCGCTCTCAGGCGGACGCCGTCATGCAGGAGGCGCGCACCGCCGAGCAGGCCGTGCGGCGCGACACGGAGGCCGCGCAGCGACACTTCACCGCGTACATCGCTGCCTTTCGCACGTTGCTCGAGCGCTACTTGTCGGAAGTGGATGCGCTCGACATGCACACGCGTGACGGCAGCGTGCCGCGGCCGTGATGGAACCGCTGGCGGCGGCCGTCGGGCGGGCGGTGAGCGCCATTCGGCGACGCACCGATGCGCGGGCAGATGTCGCGGTGATCCTGGGTACCGGCCTCGGCCGGCTCGCCGAGGAAATGGAGCCCGTAGTCGCGATCCCGTACCACGACATCCCCGGCTTCCCCGTGCCGACCGTGGAAACCCATGCCGGCCGCCTGTTGTTCGGCCGCCTCGGCGGCAAGCCGGTCGTCGCCATGCAGGGCCGGTTTCACCGCTACGAGGGCTACACGTTACAGCAAGTGACATTCCCCGTGCGCGTCTTGCGCGCGCTGGGAGCGCACACCCTCGTCGTCTCCAACGCGTGCGGCGGCATGCATCCGTTGTGGCACCCCGGTGATCTCGTCCTCATTGCCGATCACATCAACCTGCTGGGCGACAATCCGCTGATCGGACCGAACGACGACTCGCTCGGCCCACGGTTCCCCGACATGTCGGCCGCGTACGATCCTGATCTCCGCGCGCTGGCCCGGGACGTGGCGCGCGACCTTCGGATCACGCTCCGCGAGGGCGTGTACGTCGCGGTGACGGGCCCGAATCTGGAAACAGCGGCCGAATACCGCTTCCTGCGGGACATTGGGGCCGACGTGGTCGGGATGTCCACGGTGCCGGAAGTGATCGTCGCCGTGCATAGCGGGATGCGCGTGCTCGGGATCTCCATCATCACCGACCGGTGCCTGCCGGACGCGCTCGAGCCGGCGGACATCCAGAAGATCATCGCCACGGCAGCCGCCGCGGAGCCGAATCTGACGCGGCTGATCACGGCGGTGCTCGAGCGACTGCCGTGAGTCGGTACGCCCCGCTGAGTTTTCCGTCGCAGGATGCGCTCGAGCGCGCAGTCCTCGAAGAGTGGGATCGCGAGAACTTGTTCCGGCAGACGCTCGAGGCCTCTCGCGGACAGCCACCGTTCGTGTTCTACGAGGGTCCACCCACCGCGAACGGCAAGCCGGGGATTCATCACATCTTCTCGCGAACCATCAAGGATCTGATCTGCCGGTATCAGACCATGCTGGGTCGCTCGGTGACCCGCATTGCCGGGTGGGATACGCACGGGCTGCCCGTCGAGATCGAGGTGGAGAAGGCCCTGGGCATCGGTGGCAAGGCGGATATCGAGCGCCTGGGGGTCGCTGAATTCAACCGGCGGTGCAAGGAGAGCGTATTCCGCTACAAGAGCGACTGGGAGTGGCTCTCGCGCCGGATTGGATACTGGCTGGACTACGAGCACCCCTACATCACGTACACGAACGAGTACATCGAGAGCGTGTGGTGGCTGCTCAAGCGGCTGTACGAAAAGGGACTACTGTACGAAGGCCACAAGGTGCTCCCGTACTGCTGGCGCTGCGGGACCGCGCTTTCGAGCCACGAGTTGGCGCTGGGGTACGACACGCACAAGAGCCCGTCCATCTACGTGCTCTTCTCAGTCACGCAAACGGGGAGCGGCGAACCCCGCTCCGGGAGCGAGCGCCGGCGATATCTCCTCGTCTGGACCACGACTCCGTGGACGCTCCCGTCCAACGTCGCGATCGCGGTGCATCCGGATCTCACGTACGTCGAGTTGGACCTTGGTGACCGCAATGTCGTCGTCGCGCGCGACTTGGCGCAGCAGGTGATCCCGGGGGCGACCCACGGCAAGCCGCTCGGTGAGTTTCCCCGGGTGGCGGAGTACCTGGGCCGCGATCTTGTGGGCTGGCGCTACGAGCAGCTGATTGACGCAGTTCCAGTTGATCCGAAGGCCGGATTCCGAGTGGTGCCGGGCGGGTTCGTCACCGCCCGGGAGGGCACCGGGCTGGTTCACCTCGCACCGGCGTTCGGCGCGGACGACTACGCCACGGTGCAGCGTGAAGGGCTACCGTTCTTCAACATCGTGGATGAGGATGGCAGGTTCGCCGGCACGCGTTGGGATGCCATCAACGGAAAGACCGTCTTTGACGCCAATCCGGTCATCGCGGAGCGGCTGGAGCGGGAGGGGAAGGTCTTTGGCCGCTACCAGCCTGAGGGCTATGAGCACAGCTACCCGTTCTGCTGGCGGTGCGACGCGCCCCTCATCTACTACGCGCGCAAGTCGTGGTTCGTCCGCACCACGGCGTTCAAAGACCGGATGGCGGCGTTGAACCGGACGGTGAACTGGTACCCTCCGGAGGTGGGGACCGGGCGGTTCGGCGAGTGGCTGGACAACAACGTTGACTGGGCGCTGTCTCGCGACCGCTATTGGGGAACGCCGCTGCCCGTGTGGCGGTGCGCGGGGAATGCCGAGCACCTAGTGGTGGTCGGCTCGTTCAAGGAGCTGGCGGAGCGGCGGGGATCGCCGCTTCCCGCGGCGTTCGATCCCCACAAGCCGTTTGTGGACGAACTCACGTTCCGCTGTCCCGCGTGTGCGGGAGAGATGCGCCGGGTACCCGAGGTTATTGACGCCTGGTTCGATTCGGGCGCCATGCTTGGGGCGCAGTGGCATTATCCGTTCGAGCATGAGGCCGAGTTCAAGTCCCACTTCCCGGCCGACTTCATCTGTGAGGGCCTAGACCAGACGCGCGGCTGGTTCTACTCGCTCCTGGCCATTGCCACGGGCGTGTTCGATTCCCTGGCGTATCGCAACGTGATCGTGAACGGGCTCGTGCTCGACGCCGAGGGACGGAAGATGTCGAAGCGCCTCGGCAACGTTGTGGATCCCGTGGAAGTGGTCGAGCGGTTCGGGGCCGACGCCGTGCGGCTGTATCTCCTGGCGTCCAGCCAGGTCTCCCTGGACAAGCGGTTCGATCCGAGCGCGATTCCGGAGGTGGCCGCGGGATTCCTGATCCGCCTGCGGAATACGTACGGGTTCTTCCAGCTGTACGCCGAGGATTGGGAGCCCTCCGGGGCGCCGCCTCTGGCTCTGCGCCCGCTGGTGGATCGCTGGCTCTTGGGTCGCCTCGACCAAGTCATTGCGACGGTGCGAGCGGCGTGGACGGACTACGACGTCACGGCAGGCACGCGTGCGATCATGGATTTTTGTGACAACGATCTGTCGAACTGGTACGTGCGAGTGAACCGGGACCGGTTCTGGGCTCCGGGGGGTCGCGCGGAACCATCGGCCGTGGCGACGTTGTACGAGGCGCTCGTTACGGTTACGCGCCTGCTGGCTCCGGCGGCGCCGTTCGTGGCGGACGCGATTCATGCTCGATTGACCCAGCGCTCGGTACATCTGGAGCGTTTCCCCGAGCCCGGCGATCGGGGTGATGCGGCGTTGCACGACGCCATGAACGCGGTGCGCACGCTCGCCTCGTTGGCCCGCTCGGCGCGTGAACGCGCCGGTCTCAGAGTCCGGCAGCCCGTGGCGCGGATGCGGGTGGCGGTGCCCGGTAGCGTGCCACAGGGTCTGTTTGGACAGCTCCTCCCGTTGCTGGCCCACGAAGTGAACGTGAAGGCGGTGCTCCCCGTAGCATCGGAAGAGGAGCTGGTTAAGCTGCGCGGGAGGCCAAACTACGCGTCGCTCGGCAAGGCCTACGGTCCCCGAACGCCGGCGGCGGCGGCCGCCACGGCGCTGCTCA
>DATMAW010000213.1:0-7366 GCA_035559715.1 Gemmatimonadales bacterium
TGTAGTGAGCAGCGCTACGCCGGGGACATTGAGCTGCTGAAACACGCGGGCCACTCGTTCGTGGTCGTCGTCCCCACCTGCCCGTCTGTGGTCCAACCTCTAGAAACACGACGGGCCCGGCGGACAAGAGCCGCCGGGCCCCAGTGGCTTCAGAAGTCGCGGCGCTTACGCGTTCTCGATATCCGAGTTCTGCTTGCGACGCCGCCGGATCAGCCCCACGCCCCCGACACCCGCCAGGCCCGTGCCGAGCAGTGCCATGGTGATGGGCTCCGGCACGACGTTACAGGGCGGGAAGCTACCGAAGGTGCCATCTGATTCTGGGTTTCCGTTGGGCAGCCCCGTATCACACTTGAGCGAATTACCGTCCGGCAGCGACTGCGCGTGCCACCGAACCTGGGCGTTGCCCAGGACGAACTCCTCGCTGGTGTTGAAGGTGAAAACCACCGGTGGGTCGCCATCGGGAATACAGGTACTCCAGTGTGTTCCACCATCCGAGGGATCAACGCATCCGATGATGCCGTTTCCGCCCTGCTTGACCTGCGTGATCACCTCGAGCTCAATGGAGGCACCCTGAATGCCACCGCCGTTGTTCGGCACCTTCCAGTACGTTGTAATGGGCGTGGCTCCATACATCACGGAGGCCAGGGAATACGTGCCGTTCCACTCGGGGATCCCCATGTGGTACAGCGCCAACGCGGTCATGCGGTACGGAATCCCCAGGACGCCGTTCAAGTTCCAGACATCCATCTGGAGCTTCCACTGAGTGCCCACCTGGAACGTCGTGAGGTGAACACTGCCGCACACCACAAACGCACCAGACGTGCAATAGTTGTCGAACGGCTTGAAATCCGCGCGTGCTGGCGCAGATGACAGGGCCGCCGCGCTCACCGTAATGACGGCGAGCCGCCTGAGTACCGACATTCGTTCCGTCATGTGGCAACCCCCTGTTTCTTGCCAGCAATGTGGCGCAGCGTGGCCACTCCGAATCCAACGTACGATCCTGCGAACACCACCGCGATCAACGACGTCTTGACGATCGCCTTCGTGAGCCCCAACCGTACCGTGGCGTTCTCACCGGCCGCCCGGAAAGCCACGGGAATGTCCAGCAAGAACACGAGATACGTCGCCAGCAGCGCGGCCCCGAACGTCACCAGCATCCACGCCACCACGAGCGACTGCCACCTCACCCCCCGCGCCACTGCCGAACCCAACAGCCCCGCAAACCCCATCGTTACCAAAGGCAGCCCGGCAAAGCTCGAGACGACCGTTCCAAACTCCCACTCCGGACTGCCAAACGCCATGGGGTACCACGCCAGGGCGAAATCCCCAAGGCCCACGACGGTGAGAATCAGCCCGAACCACCCCATCCACTTCCACCCATCCCCAGGCCCCATCGGGATACGCGAACGCGTCGCTCGCTTGGGCTCTGCCGAAACGAGGACCTGAGGATCAGACATCTACGGCCTTTCTTCTGAGCATGTTTCGTACCGCTAGCTTGTCCCGGTGGCACGATGGAACATGTTTGTTCCCAACACGTTACGCAATCCAGAGTGTCATATCAGCGGACATGCATGACAGGCCCGTTCAACATCTGTAGCAAGCCTGCTCCAGCCTCAAGACCCCAACTTGAGCCCTCATTGGAAGTTCACCCTGGCCCCCAACCGCACCGTCCTGCCCCACGTTCGGTATGCCAAAGGCTGCCCGAACCTGGCATTCGCCACGAGCGGCACTGTCACACGACCCGTCGCCGGGTCGGTCACGAGCCCCGCGGCCGGGTCCACAACATACACCGCCTGGTCCCGAACGGCCTCCTCCGGCTCGACTACATTCAGCGCCTCCACCCACAGCTCCACCGGATGCCGCCCCACCTTCACCGGCCCGAGACCCAACCTCAGGTCCAGCGCCCGGCGATCCGGCTCGCGACAGGAGTTCCGCTCCGCGAACCGCCCCACCTGACTCGCCAGGCAGGGCCACGCCGCCATCAGGCTCGTGACGCCAGCCACGGCGTCATCCACGTATGCCGGATCGTTCGTGTGCGAGCCGTCGCCGTTGGCATCCGCCCCCGGCTGGAACCCCGGCGTGAACGGCAGCCCTGACCGAAAGCGATACAGCGCGGCCACGGAAAACCCGCGCGGACCTAGCGGGGACAGTTCGATGCCCGCCACGAGCCGGTGCGGCACGTCCAGATCAGACCGCCCGTCGGCCCAATCCACGCCGCCCAGACTATCGGGGAACGGCGACAGCTCGGCGTAGGGTCCGCCGTAACGGCCGCCCAGCCAGTTGTCCGTGGTCTGCGAATACGTGTATGACGCGAGCAGGCGCACCACGCGCCCCACCGGCTGATCCAGCCCCAGCGTCACGCCCCAGTAGTCCGAGTACCCATCCGGGTTCAGCGCCGTGACCAGCTCGAACCCGCTGAACCGGCGGTTGGAACCCGGCGCGGCGCCGATGAGCCCGCCCTCCTTCACCAGCGTGCCGTACAACGGTCGCCCGTATTGATCCGTGCCGGTAAAGCCCGTGAGCCGGTTCAGATCCGCGCGCCGCAGCAGGAAATCCGTGTGGCGATAAGCGACCGACGCCGACACCTGCCCCTCCCGGCCCAGCTTCCGGCTCACGCCGAAGTCCGCCTTGGACGAGCGCGGCGGCTCGTAGTCCGCCTGAAGCAACGTGAGCCGCTTGCCCACCTCCGTGGCCGCCGGACCGGGATCGCCCGGCCAGGCACCCAGCAGGCCCGCGCCGCGCCGCACCGTCACGCGCCCCGCTTCGCCGATCAACTCCTCCATGGCCGCGGGGTCCACGCGCCCGTAGTACACGCCGATTCCGCCACGCAGCAGCCACGCGCCGCCCGGCCCCAGCCGCCAGCGGAACCCCACGCGCGAGCTGAGGCGCCCCACGGCGGCGAGGGAATCCACGTTGGAGAGCCCCGTCCGCTCAAACCAATCCTGATTCGGCGCCACGTCGTCCATGGGGATGCGCTCCACGTCGTAGCGGATCCCCGTAATCACGTCGAGCCCGGGCGCCACGGTCCAGCGATCCTGGAGCAGCGCGCCGAATTGCGGCAGCGAGAATCGCACGCCGGGCGCCGTCACGTCGCCCCTGAGGTAAAACCCTCGGGTCTGCCCCAACGCTTGCGCATCCGCAAACCAGAACACGGCCGAGCGGCCGTAGGCGTAGGTGCGATCGTGCGACGAGAGCGTGCCCGCGAGACCGAGCTTCAGGCGATGCGACCCCGCGTCCAGATGCAGTGCATCCCGCACCACGATGTCCGTGCGGAGAAACCGCGCCGGCAGCGTGGGGTCCACACCGAACGCGGCCCCCGACGCCATGAACGTTGCGGCGCCTCCCGTCCCGGCGTATTCGCGCTCGCTGCGGTAGAACCCCACGCGCAGCTCGTTGGACAGCGCGCCGCTGAACCGTGAGGCGAGCGTGAGCGCCGCGAGCGCATCGTTCGCTTCCACGCGCGTGCCGGAAGGCTCGAGCGCCCCGATGCCCCAGAACGCGGGCTCGCCGCGCCGCGCCCGCGCGACGCTGGTCCACACGCGCAGGCGGTGATCGGGCGCGAGCTGCCAGTCGAACGTGCCGAACCCCCCGGCCCGCTCCTCGCGCACGTAGCGCGGCGCGAGATAGGGCGCGAGGTTGCCGCCCCGCGCGGCGACGTTGGCCGCGAGCAGCGCGTCATCGCTGGTTTGCTCCCACGCCCGCGGCTGCGCGATCCAACCGCGCTCCGCTCCGCCCCCGATGGCGAAATGCGCCGTATCGCGGATCGCCGTGCCGCGGATCACGAGCCCCGCGCGCCACGAGGACAAGGACTGCACGCCGGGATCGAAGTAGTCCGAGCGCGACAGCGAACTGGGGGACCAATCGCCGAACGCCTCGATCTCTGGCGAGCGCGCCCCGTTGACCGAGCGCGCGTGCAGCACGCCGCCCGCGAAATCGTTCCACTCCAGGTCCAGGGGCTCGGTGAGCAGGGCCGCCCCGTCGAGCCCGAGCAGCGGAAACGCCGCGTCGAACCCGGGGACCGGCGGGAGATCGGGATGCCCGGCGATGGCGAACGGGAGACCATCCACCGCGATCGCGCTCAGACGACCCGGCAGTCCTTCCGCGCGCAGCGCTCCGTCCGCCACGGAGGCGAGATCCAGGAGCCCATTGATGCCGCTGCTCGTGCCCGAGGCCAGGCGCCTCAGGCCGAAGCGCCCGTACGCGTGCATGGCGTCCGGCTCGCCCATGCCACCGGCGCCCGTGAACGGAACCGTGTCCGCCGTGTTCACGGGTGGCGCTTGCGCGGGCAGTGTCACGCGAACGTCCAGCCGATCACCCGGCCCAACATTCACTCCCACCACGTGCACCGGCCGGTAGCCGATCTGCTCGGCTCCTATCGTGTAGCCGCCCGCGGGAACCAGGGAGAAGGCGATCCTGCCGCCCTCGGATGTTTCGGCAATGCGGGAGACGCCGCTCGACCGTTCGGTCAGCGTCACGATCGCTCCGACAATGACCTCGCCCGTCTCGGATAGGACCACGACCTCAACGGCGCCCGCGGTCACGCTTTGGGACCGCAGGGGCGGTGCCAGCGTGCTGAGGGCGATGACGAACGACCCCAGCGTGAGCAATCCTCGGAGTTGGTTGCGCGCTTTGTGGTGCTGCAGTTGGTTCGCTCGCTTTCTTGCGCGTGTCACTTTCTTGCGTGTGTCACAACGGCGTTGTCAGCTGCTGTTCGGCTGACCCCATGGGAACGGCAGGGGAGACACGTGGTTGACTTTCGTGGCCCCTCCTCGGTAGAAACCGGCCGCGACGACAGTGCGGCGCGACCGCCGTGCAATGTTACAATGGCCTCGACACCGGGAGCAAACGTGACTCGACCGGAGTCCGCGATGTGTTTCGTTCCGCGCAGCTCATGACCAGGCGAGCGGCGGCCATGCTGATGCTCGCGGGCGCCGGCCTGCTCATCGCCGGCACCACGCTGCTGCCGTCGGAGATGTCCGGCGGTGGTGGCGGCGGCTCGCGCTGGGGCCTCTTCTCGGGCGATCGCGACGTGGCAGACGCGATTCGCAACGTGATTCTGTTCGCGCCGCTGGGACTTGGTCTCGCGCTCCTCGGCGTTCCGTTGGCCCGCGCGGCGGCGTTCGGGTTCGTGGCCTCGGGCATCATCGAGACGCTACAGCTGAGCATCATTCCCGGCCGCGATGCCAGCCTGGAAGATCTGCTCACGAACTCCGTGGGCACGGCGCTGGGCGCGTCGCTGGCAGCGATCGCGCCCCATATCTACGGCCCGCCCTCGGTACGCAAGGAGCGGGCCGGGCTCGTGGCGCTCGTTGCCGCGTGGCTGCTTGTCGTGGGATCGAGCGCGCTCACGCTGCCCGCGCTGCCGGAGAGCCGCTACTTCGGACAATGGAACCACGAGTTCGGCGGGCGGAAGTGGGAGGGCGCCCGTGTGCTCGCGGCCAGCGTGGGATCGCTGGAGATCGTGGACTGGGAACTGGAAAACTCGCGTGAGGTGCGGCAGGCGCTGCTCGCGGGTGCTCCCATCGAGGTGCTCGGCGTTGCCGGCGATCGCGTGGAGCGCGCCACCTCGTTTCTCCAGATCGCCGATCATCGCCAGCGGGAGATCTTTTTCATTGGGCCGGATCGCGACGATCTGGTGTTCCGCTACCGCATGCGGGCCACCGCCCTGGGCTTCGATCAACCGGACCTGAGGCTCCGCGGCGCGCTCGCGGCCACGCGCGCCGGTGACACGATCGTCATTCGAGCGTGGCGCGAGGACGGGACGTATTGCCTGCGCCTGAACGAGCAGCGCGCCTGCGGCCTGGGTTCCTCGGCTGCGGGCGGGTGGCAATTGCTCATGCACCCCGATCACGTGCCACCGGCCGGGTTGAGCCTGGCCGGTGCGGCGTGGCTCGCACTCCTCGCCGCCCCGTTCGCCTCGCTCACGAGTTCGCGGCGCGGACTCCTGGGGGGAGCGCTGATCCTGGCCCTGGCGCCAGCCGTGAGCGCGCTCCTTCCGGGCGTGCTGTTGCCGGGGGTGGTCGAGTGGCTGGGGCTACCGCTGGGGGTGTGGGCGGGTCACGCAGCGGGGGCCAGGCTCAGCGCGATGCCCGCGAGGGACGGCGGTGGGGTCCACGCGCGAAGCGATTCGCGATCCTATTGACGCGGGGCGAGCGGCGTTGACGTTGAGTGGGGAGCCACGGGTCGGGCCTCGGGGCGAAGCGGTGTCGGGACTTGGGGCGAAGCGGTATGGAATGGGCCGGAGCGATGCCGGGGCGCGAACCCCGTGGCCCGCCGTGCGTTCGAAGCGGGCTCGGCCCATAGGCAGCGCGTAGGCCCACTCCATCCGCTGAGCCCCGGGTCTCAGGAGCAAGGCGTCGCGTAGGCCCATTCCTTCCGCTGAGCCCACCGTGGGGCCGGCGCGTCACTCCGCTGGCCCGAGAATCTCCTCCACGCTGAGCGCAACGCCCTCGAGCACCAGCGACTGAACCGTTTCACCCCGACGGGCGATTCGCACGCTGGCGTACCCTTCAGGGCGCGGCTCACGATGCAGTTCGACGTGGTCCGCCGGGAGATTCACCAACCACGCCTCAGGGATGCCCGCACGCGCGTACAGCGGCAGCTTCACTTCTCGATCGTACTCGAGCGAACTGTCGGCGACCTCGATCACGAGGAGAACATCCGCCGGGCCGGGATGTGCCTGGCGGTAGCCTCCTGGCCGCCGCACGAGGAGCGCCAGATCCGGTTGTGGCTCGTCTCGTTCTCCCAGTCGAAGCGGGTTTTGCGACGACACCAGCGCGGCCGTGCCCACCAGATGCGAGATACGATCGGCCAGGAAGATCACGCCGCCAGAATGCGCTGGCCCGATGGGCGTCATCTGGACAACCTGGCCGTTGATGAGCTCGACCCGATCGTCCTCCCCAAGGATGCCGAGTTCGCCCAGCCGGTAATACTCCTCCACCGTGAAGGGCCCGGGCAGCAGACGTGCGACCATGTGCACAATATCGGCTCGGCGAGAAAGCCGAGTCAAACTTGCGGACACGGCCATCGTACGCCGTCATCAATTCTTTGCGAAATGGGCCGAAAGAAACGCGCGCGTCTATTGCCCGCAGATGCTCGGACGGAGTGGAGTTTCTCACGACCGACCGATTGACGACCGTCGGTGGTGGCGACTCGTTAATGCCGTGTCATTAAACGAGTTGGGATGACGCAGACATGCAAGCCGGCGTGTTGTGTCGTCGCCACAACAGACCGGAAAGCGCCGTCGAAGCCCTCAATGGCCCCCACTACCCGCACAGCACGCTGCCGCCGTTCACGTTCAGGATCTCCCCCGTGATGTGGCGCGCGAGCGGTGAGCAGAGGAACACGATGGGACCCGCCACGTCCT
>DATMAW010000214.1:0-2152 GCA_035559715.1 Gemmatimonadales bacterium
GGGGTGGCGATGTTTCCAGCCCGCAAGTCGCGCCGATAGCTCAACTGGCAGAGCAACTGACTCTTAATCAGTAGGTTCCAGGTTCGATTCCTGGTCGGCGCATCCCGTTACCCTAATCACAGCACACACTTGCAGAGCGGTTCCGAGGCCCATTTTGCTTCGGTCGCCGTTCCGTCGCCGTTCGTCGGAAATTTCGAGCGAATTCTCCCTCCAGAGACCATGCGCTGCAACCGCCGTCAAGACGTTGTGCCCCATAGATTTCCATGGCCTCCCGGAGCGCATCAATTTGCCTCGCCGTTCCGGTCGCGGTTCGTAGAGGATTTTGGCCGGATTTCCGCACCGGGCCACAACTGCGCCAGCACCGCCGCCGTCGCCTCCATGCTCTCCGTCGTCGGCTGGATGTAGGTCCCCACCGTCGTCGCCAGCGTGTCGTGAATCCAGTCGCTCGCATGCTTTCGGCCCGAGCCGCTCCGCCACCAGCGTCGCCAGCCCGCGCCCAAACGCGTGGAAGGCCCGACTCTTCACATGCGCCACGCCGGCCCGCCGCTGCAGCCGCCGGAGACTCGCGTACATCGTATCGTCGCGCACCGAGCGGCCCGCATCGCGCCAATGCCAGAGTACCCAACGGCTCTCGTTCCGGTGGTTCAGGGCCTCGAGCAGGGCCTGCCGCGTGAGCGGGATCAGCGGCACGATGCGATCCCGGTGCCCCTTGGAGCCGATCACATCCTGCCGGAACGTGAGCGTCCCGCCGTCCAGGTCCACATCGCGCCACTCCAGAGCCCGCACCTGAGAGATCCGCGCCCCGTAGACCAACTCGAGCACGATCAGTGTGCGGAAGTGCCACTCGCCCCGGCGGGGTCGCTCGAACAGCTCGCCCACCATGGCCTCGAGCTCAGCCGGCGCGTAGACCAGCCGCGCCTTGCGGATTCGCAGCACCCGTCGCACTTAGAGTTCCCCCTCCCGCACGCGAGTCGCGATTCCGTCGCCGTTCGTGGGCCGATTTGCGGCGGTTTCGGTGGTTCGGGGTTGGCAATCCGGGGGTAATTGAGGCGAAACCTTCGACGCATGGCCCCTATGTGGGCCAACACATTCCAGGTTCGATTCCTGGTCGGCGCATCCCAACACTACAACTGCTGTGGCCTATCCCCTGCGGCGCCGGACCCGCAGGCGTAATGCCACGTATGTGGCTGACCACTCATGCGCTCATTCCTCGCGGCTCTCATCCCTCACTGATTCCGGCCGCCAGACTCGCCCACCGGGCGAACACCGTCTCCCCGATGCGCCCGGCGGCTGCGAGATTCGCATCGGCGCCGCGAAGCAACGATTCGAGCGCCAGCCCCTCACTAGTCAGTTCACCCGAGAATGCACGGCCCATCTCTTCGACCTGCCCGCGATCCACTTCCAGGTGGAACAAGAAACCGTACGCCGCTGCGCCGAAACGAAAGCCCTGCACTTCGGTCAGGGCGGAAGAGGCCAGTGACACGGCACCGCTCGGCAGCTCGAACACGTCGCCGTGCCAGTGGAATGCGGGGAATGGGGATGGGATGCCGCGCCACAGCGGGTCATCGTGGGCTTGGGCGGTGAGAGTGACATCGTACCAGCCGATCTCTTTCCGGGCGCCGCGATAGACCCGCGCGCCAAGCGCCGCCGCCAGCAGCTGACTGCCGAGACAGATGCCGAGTATGGGCGTCTCCTGATCGAGCGCCGCCTCGATGAGACGGAGTTCTGCCTTGATGTGTGGATGCCTGTCCGCGTCGTACACCGCCATGGGACCGCCCATGATGACCAGGCCCGGGGCGTTGCCGGGGGATTCGGGAATCCGCTCGCCGCGATCCACGCGCACGATCTGGACTCCCAGTCCGGCGTGCTCGAGTGCGCGACCGATCAACCCGGGACCTTCAGGTGCCACGTGTTGAATGACCAGGACATTCGGCCTGGATCGCAGGTCCGCCATGGAGTCAGCCCGTTCCGCCGGTCACAACCTGGTTGCGTCCACCTTCCTTCGCGCGGTACAGGGCCTGGTCCGCCGCACGGATGACCTCCTGCGGCCTCGATCGCCGACCCCTGGACTCGGCGGCCCCGATGCTCACCGTGAGGGTCTCTTCCGTCCGTCGCCGGCGGGCCCGGGGCTGGCGCGGCTTCTTGCGCGGGC
>DATMAW010000215.1:0-57790 GCA_035559715.1 Gemmatimonadales bacterium
CACGATTGCCGCAAGCCGCTCTTCGGAAACGGCTCCCAGCAGACGTGTGATGCGCGGGTCGGTCGTTGGGCCGCCCTGCGCGACCATCCCGGCCGGGGGTGCAGTAGCGACAGCGAGGGCCGCGGAAATGAAGCAAAACACGGTGGTCATGCGTACTCCTGGTGAGCCGCTGGTGGAGACAGCCTTGCGGAATAAGCTTAGCGCCGCCGGTTTGGACGCGGCCAGCGAGGAGACTCTGAACGCCCATGTGTGAGAACGGGAACCTGGCGTGACGTCAGCGGCTGTGCTGTTGGGCCTCGCATTGCAGAGTCCGGCGTCCGACTCCGGTCGAGTACTGTACCGCGAGTGGTGCAGTTCGTGTCATGGGGAAGACGCCCGCGGCGTGGGTCGCTCGTCGGCACGGCTCGAGGTGCGCGCCGCCGATTTGGCCTCCTGCGCCGTGAGCAGCGCAGAGCCGGAGGGACTGTGGGTGGAGATCGTGCGAGACGGCGGGGCGTCCGTGGGATTGTCCCTGGACATGCCGGCGTTTGGAGAGGGCGCAACCCTCGATCAGATCCGGGCCGTTGTTCGCTACGTCAAGTCGCTCTGCGGCGAGCCGGGCTGGCCACCCGGTGAGCTGAATCTGCCGCGCCCGCTGCTGGCCGAGAAAGCATTTCCCGAGAACGAGGTAGTGATCGAGACCCGCGGGCAGAGCCAGGAGTTCATCTACGAGCGACGCATCGGTCGCCGCCTGCAAGTCGAAGGCGTTGCGCGTACGCTCGCGGATTCCGGCGGGGGATTCCAGGGCGCCACGGTGGCCGTGAAGTACAACGCGTGGCACAGTCTCGCGCATCACGCGCTGGTGAGTCTCGGCCTGGAGGTCACACCACCACTCAGGTCAGGGACTTTGTGGGAGGTAGAACCGTACGTCGCGTACGGCCTCAACCCCGGCGGCGGCGCCACCATCATTCAGGGCGAGCTGCTCGCGCCGTGGGAAGAGACGGAGGGAGTGACCGGGGCCGAGCTGCGCCTGGGCCTCGGTCGCGAAGTCGGACGAGTCGTCCCGATGCTCGAGGCGGGATGGACGATTCCGCGTGTAGGCCGGCAGGCCCTGATACTCATCCCGCAGGCGTGGTTCCAGTTGTCCCGGCTGGGACACGTGGCTGCGTCAATCGGCGTAGAACTCCCGGTTGCGGGGCCCGATCCGCTCCGGGCGAGCCTTCGGGCCTTCGTGCTGTGGGATTTTGGAGACGGACCGTTGCTCCGAGGGTGGTGACGCCGCTCCATCGTCAGCGGGCAACGGACACGGGGCCGATGTCCTGCTGTTCCATGCCATGGACTGCCTGCCGGATCAAGCACGCTTTGCGGCCCGTCACGAGGCGTACCGTCCAGTCCTTGCCACCCTACCGTGTCGCTGACGCCGCCAGGTCGCGAAGAACTCGCTGCCGTGCGGCAGTGTCGAGCAGGCGTCCATTGGCGATCACCGCGGCCACTCGGCGGGTATTGCGGATGTCTGCGAGGGGATTCGCGTCAAGCAGCACGAGATCGGCCACCTTCCCGGGTTCGATGCTGCCCAGCGAGTCCAACAGGCCCAGGAAGCGAGCGGGCTCGAGCGTGGCGGTGCGCAGGATCTCGAACGGCGAGAGGCCGGCGCGTGCGAGGGTCGCAAGCTCTTCGTGCAAACCGAAGCCGGGCGGGCTGTTTCGCAGCGGCGCGTCGGTGCCCGGGAGGATCCCGACGCCGGCGCGATGCATCGCTCCGACGAGCGCCACGCGTTTCTCCCACAGTGCCATCCCCACCGAATCCGCGTCTGGTGGAACGCTGTCCACGATGGGGAAGATCTGGGCCACGTACCGGCGGAGCGTGTCCGGCAGGTAAATCCCGAAGGCGTCGCCGGGCAAGTCGCGTTGAGGCCAGTGGGCGATCTCGTACTGCGCCACGAGCGTCGGTACCACCCACGTCCTGTTCCGCGCCAGCCGCTCGAATAGCGGCCCCACATCGCCCGACGTGCACCGTCCCAGCACGCCCTGGACGGGAAACCGCGGCGCGAGCGCAAGCGACTCGGCGGGGGAGCAGGGCGTGGGGACTTGCAGCATGTGCTCGATGCTGCTGACGCCGGAGTCCGAGGCTTCCTGCGGCGTGATGCTGCGCGGCACATGGCCCGCAACCTGGAAGCCTGCTTCCCGGGCCGCGCGCGCCGACGCGAAGTAGACGTCGCGGGGGAGCTGGCTGTGCAGCTTCACGAAATCCACGCCGAGTCGTCTGAGCGAGTCCACCGCCGGCCGAGCCTCCGCGGCCGTTCGCACCACAAGGTGCGGAATCGGAACGTCGCCCCCCTCGATGTACGGTCCTGCGGCGACGATCCGGGGGCCCAGCAGCTGCCCGGCTGTGATCTCTGTGCGCCACGCGGTGATCTGCGCCCAGTCGCCCGCCATGTCCCGTACGCCGGTGACGCCGTTCGCCACGTATAGCGCCAGTACCTCGCGTCCGCCGGGGATGGCCGTGTGAACGTGCATGTCCCACAGGCCGGGTACAAGGAACCGGCCGCGTCCGTCCAGGAGTAGCGCTCCCGGCGGTGCGGGCGCGGTCGCCGCGGGCCCGACGGCCGCGATGCGGTTGCCCTGAACGATGACCGTCTGATCAAGCCGCGGGGATGGCGACGTGCCGTCCACTACGGTGACGTGAGTGATCGCGATGGGAGTGGGCGGTGGCGATGCCTGCGCCGCCAGGCCGGCGCCCGCGGCGAAACAAGAACTCAAGAGGTGAAACGTGCCGCGCAGCACCCTGAGGCAACCGGGCCGGCTCACTTCCCTCTCCGGGCGCCGCTTCTGCCAGGCCCAGACAACTGTTCCAACGGTCGTGTTGATGATCCCTCGCAGCGTGTCGCTCATCAGCATGGGTCTTACCTTGCACCAACTGGCGGATCCAGCGGCACGAACGTTCCCTCCCCGACCGTGCCGTTTCGCACGCGATACACGGTCACGCCTGACGACATCGGCATCCACGTCGGCCCACCGGGTCCCACCACGGCTGCGGCCTGCTCGAACCTGGTGCGCTTGCCCTGAGCGGTAGCGTATTCGATCCGCTCGCGCATGTGAATGTGGCCCGCGAGCGCCAGGGGGTATGGCCGATCTCGAAGCACGGCCAGTACGTCGTTCGCGTTCGAGACGATGTGGCGGAACTGATCGCGCCCGTTGACCCGAATCAAGGTGGGCGCGGGCGGGCTTTCCGTGTACCCACCGAGTCCCTCCGCCGAGCTGAAGAACGGGATGTGGTTGAACGTGACGATCGGCATCGTGGGCGGCACGTAGGTGAGGTCTTGCTCGAGCCAGCGGAGCTGGGTGCTGTCCACGTGGCCGTGGTAGTACAGGTCCGCGACGTCCACCGTGTTGAGGCCGACGAAATGCACGCCGCCGTAGGTGAAACTGTAGTAGTCGGGGCCGAGGTAGCTCCGGTACATCTTGCGCCCGTACAACGGGTGCGTTGCGGGCACAAGTGACAGGTGGCGCTCGATACCGAAGATCTCGTGGTTGCCGGGCACGTTCCACACGGGCGCGGACACTCGTGCGCGCTCTCGCACGAACAGTTCGTAATAGCCACGCGCCTCCGTCTCACCCACCCGCAGCGCGTCTCGCACCAGATCGCCCGTGATCAGCACGAACGCCGGCTTCACCGAATCCACGATGGCGCGCAGCCGGTCGAAGCGCGGGATGGCGGCGGGTTGAATGTGTGTGTCCGAGGCGTGGAGGAACGTGAACTCTCGTCCGGCCGCAAGCGGCTGCAACGGGAACGAGACCGGCGCATCGAGCGCGCCGGCGCCCAACGCCCGCCAGAATGGTCCCACGGTCTGGTAGCCGTCCGGTACACTCACGAACACAATGCCGAGGCCGGGGCCGGGGAGAGTGAAGGTTCCGGTCCCATCGGACACGGATACGTCAACCTGGTTCGACACCGCGACGTGCTCCACGCCGGGCTCATCCGGTTCCCGTTGGCTGTTTCCGTTTCTGTCGGCGAACACGATACCGGTGACCGGTGCCTGTGCGAATGCGCTCGCGGGAATCAGCGCGAGCAGGGAGAGCCATAGGTTGAGGGCTGGAGGCGTGGCCCGATGCGACATCAGAAGAGCAGCATCCCCGGCGATCGGCCGTCCCTTCAGCGCCTTGAGTCTCACCGGCGGTTCATGGGTTGTGTCCAGAGCACCCACACCCACGCCAGTGCTGCGGCCACCACGATCATGAGAAGCGCCCACTCGAGCAATCGCCGCCGCTCGGGGATCCGGTGGGCCAGCGCCGCTCGAATGGTCCTCAACCGGTGGGCGATTGCCGGGTGGAGCTCGACGAACTGGAGGGCCGTGCGACTGACATCTACCGGGATTCGAGCGAGCTGTGCCATGGCGGCACTCACGCGAGGCTGACCTTGAACAACTTCTCGCCTCGGCACGCGGGCCGCCAGTGCGTAACTGCAGCATTGCTACCTCCGTTTGCCCAGTCGCGGGGTAGGTGTTATCTAGGGACATCATGGTGGCCCCCTCCCCACCAGCCGTTCCCACCGCCACGCTCGAATTGGCCCGCGCGAGCTACGAACGTTGCTCGGCCGTGCCCGATTTCTACGCGTGCTTCTACCGTAACTTCTTCCGCGCCGCCCCCGAGGTCGAGCCACGGTTCGCACAAACGGACTTCCGGCGCCAGCATCAGTTGCTGAAGCACGCGCTTGGCTTGCTGCTCGCGTTTCCCACCCGGCCGGACGACGGGCCCGTGCTGCTCATGCGCGTGGCCGACCGTCACAGCCGGCGTGACCTCGGCATTCGGCCCGATCTCTACCCACGGTTCGTGGACGCGTTGGTGCAGACCGTGGCGGAGCATGATGTGGCGTTCACCCCGCACGTGGCGGACGCGTGGCGTGTCGCCATTGCGCCAGGGATCGCGTTCATGCAGGGACGGTACTAGCCGTGGCCAGTCATTGCACCCAGTGCGGCGCCACGCTCGCCGGGGACGCTCTGTTCTGTCCGCGCTGCGGCAGCCGCACGGGCGCGGGGGGCGAGGCGGCGGGCGTTCCCGAGACGCGCGAGAGCCGCCGTCCGAGCGCCGAGTCCATCGCCAGTGGCGAGCAGCGGTTGCTGAAGACGCTTCGTGACGCCACGCTGGGCGAATACGAAGTGCTGAGCGAGATCGGCCGCGGTGGTATGGCCGTCGTATTCCTCGCGCACGACATCGCGCTCAACCGGCGCGTGGCCATCAAATGCATGGCGCCCGCGCTCATGCTGATGGACAAGGGAATCCAGGAGCGATTCAAGCGCGAGGCGCGGACGGCGGCGAGCCTCAGCCACCCGCACATCATCCCGGTCTACGCCGTCAAGGAATCGCGTGACCTCGTGTACTTCGTAATGAAGTACGTCGAGGGCCGCTCGCTCGAGTCCGTGATCAAGGAAGTCGGGCCGCTGCCCGTTCCGGTGATCCAGACCATCCTGAATCAGGCGGGGGCGGCCCTGGGTCATGCGCACCGACACGGCGTTGTCCATCGCGACGTAAAGCCGGGCAACATCATGTTGGACCAGGACGGCTGGCTCGTGATGACGGACTTCGGGATCGCGAAGGTGGCGCAGGCCGAGGCGCTGACGATGACCGGGGGCATGGTCGGCACACCGGCCTACATGAGCCCGGAGCAATGCCAGGGCGGAGAAATCACCGGTGCGGCGGATCAGTACTCACTCGGCGTCGTGGCGTTCGAGATGCTCACCGGCCGCCCGCCGTTCGCCAGCGCCACCATGGTCAACGTGATTTACGATCATTGTCACACGCCACCGCCGCCAATCCAGGAGCTGCGCGCGGATTGTCCGTCCGATCTCGCAGCGGCCGTGATGCGCATGATGGCCAAAGATCCGGGGGATCGGTTCGCGACCATCGAGGAGGCCGTGGCGGCCGTGGGGGTGGCGCCCGAGACGCAGGATGCGGTGCGCACGCGGATGCTCACGCTCATCAAGTCCCCACGGACTGCGGAGTTGCTGGACAAGTTCCGGACGCCCGCGAGTCCTGCGCCCCGGTCGAAGACGCCCGGCCCGGCCCCCGTTCCGGCCGGCCAGGTAGCCTCACAGCCGGCCGTGACACCCTCCACGCCGACGCCATATGTGAGCGTTCTTGGAGCTACCGCTCCCCCTCGTCGCTGGGTCGCGTGGGCGGCGCCGGTCGTGGTGGCCGGCGCGATCGTGGTCTTCGCGTTGAGCCGTGAGCGTGCGGCGCCGGCGCCATCACCCATGAGCGCGGCGCCGGCGGTGCAAGCCGCGGTGGCGCGGCTCGACGTGACGCCGGTCGCGCTCGCGCTGCGCGTGGGCGAAGAGGCGCCACTTTCAGCGGTGCCGCGGGATTCAGGCGGCGCCCCCACGCCCGACGCCGTGACCTGGGCGGCGCTCGACCCGGCGATTGCAACCGTGTCGGAGCAGGGTACGGTGCGGGGCATCCGCCCGGGACAAGCGCGCGTTGTGGCGCGAAGCGGCGGCAGTTCTGCGGCCGTCGTGGTCACCGTGGCCGCCGCACCGGCACCCGCCTCCCCGCCACGAGCCGGATCCCCGCCACTCGTGGTCGCCTCCGTCTCGCTGTGGCCCACCACCCTCACGCTCACCGTGGGAGAAACGGCGAGACTCGCCGCGACGCCGCAGGCGGCCGACGGTTCCTCGCTGCCCCAGCGCCGCGTCACGTGGGCGTCGTCCGACCCGCGGCTGGCCGCCGTGACTGGGGACGGCGTTGTCACGGCGATCGCCCCCGGGACCGTTGCGATCACCGGTTCCAGTGACGGCAGATCGGCGGTTGCGACCGTCGTGATCAGACCCGCGCCGGCGCCCGTCGCGATGCCTGAGCGCCCGGTGTCACCGGCGGTGGCTCCGGCCGAAACGACGCCGGCGCGCCCGGTCGAGCCTGCGGCGCCGGCCGATCCGCGTCCCGAGATCCGTCAAGTGATCGAGCAGTACGGCCAGGCGATCGAGGCCGAGGACCTGACGCGTATGCGCGGTTTGTATCCGGCCATGACCGCGCAGCAGGAACAGGCTTGGCGCATTTTCTTCGGCAACGTGAGCGAGCTGTCGGCGCGGCTCGACATCACGGCAATGGAAGCCGAGCGAGATTCCGCGCGCGTGTCCGTCGCTGCGGTGTACGAGTTCCGCTCGGATCGGCGCCAGACCCAGAACACCACCCTCACCCTGCGGCTGCGCCGGACGTCCGTCGGGTGGCAGATCGTGAGCGTGCAGTGATGGAGGAGACATGACGCGTTTCGCGTTGGCGTTGCTCGCGAGCGTCTCGCTCGCGTCGCCGGCCCAGGCGCAGGGCCTGAGGAACCTCATCTCTGAGCTGTTCATCTTTGGCTCGGGTGACCAGCCTCTGTTTCTCGCCGGCACCGCCGGCGCGAGCAATCCGGCGTCCATTCAGGCGCACGGGAGTCACTTCGTGCCCGCGGCCGTGGAGGGCAACGCCACGCTGATCGGGTTCCTGACCAGCGCCATTGGGAGTTCGGTCGCCAATCTTCCCATCAGCGCCACGAGCAGCGGGCAGACGTTCAGCTTCGAGGGCGGTGTGCCCGTGGCCACGTCCACGTCGGCGGGCCCCATCTTCGCGGAACGGGCGCAGACGCTTGGCCGTGGCCGCGTGCTCGCCGGCATTACGGTGAATCGGCTCAAGTTCCAGTCGGTGCGCGGCGTGGACCTCGACAACATCGGTCTCAACTTCACGCACGCGAACTCGAATTTCCCCGGCTGTGATACGCTGTTCGGCGGGGACTGCGCCGTGATGGGCCGGCCGACGCTGGAGAACGACTTCATCGCGCTCCGTTTGTCGCTCAAGCTCGATGTCACGGCCACGGTGTTCGTATTGAGTTACGGTTTGGCCGACTGGCTGGATGTGGGCGCGGCGGTTCCCGTGGTCTCGACCTCGCTGCGCGGGACGAGCACCGCGCAAGTGGTGCCGTTCGGTGGTACCAGCGCGACGCACTTTTTCGCCGGCACGCCCACGAGTCCCGAGCTTTCGGCCAGTCGGTTCGTGGAAGGATCGGCCACCGGAGTGGGAGACGTGGCGGCGCGGGTCAAGGCTCGACTGTCTCAGTCCGAGCGCGCGGCGTTCGGGATTCTGGCGGACGCGCGCTTCGCGACGGGCGATGCCGACAATCTGCTCGGTTCCGGGCACACCGCGGTGCGGGGCCTCGGCCTGATATCGGCGCGGTTCGGCGCGTTTTCGCCGCACGCGAACGTGGGCTATCTGTATCGCAGCGGCAGTGAGCTGAGCGACGCGGTTCTCGCCACGGCCGGCTTCGACCATGCGTTGGCCGAGTGGGCCACCCTCGCCGTGGACCTGATCTCGGAACTTGAAACGGGAGAGAGCGCGTTGGTGATTCCGGGCGACGTCGAGATCCAGGTGCCGTTTCGCCGCACGATCCGGCCCACCGACATTCCGGAGAAACGCGACGACATCGTGAACGGGTCGGTGGGATTCAAGTTCGTGACGAGTCCGGGGCTCACCATCGTTACGAACTCCCTCTGGCCGCTGAACCGCGGCGGACTTCGGCCCGGTGTCGCGTGGACACTCGGGCTGGAATACAACTTCTAGCGGGCCCCGACGCCCGCGGAAGCCGCTCGATCGCCCCGGGGCAACGGCCCCGGGGGCTTCGGCGCGAAGTAGTTGCCCGTGGTCATTGGCTGGGGCGCGACGCGGTAATCCTTCTCCTTCTCCTCGGCCCCCGGGTGCGGGTCGCTGGCGTCAACGTATCACGCGGGGCCTCGCGAGCCAGAAGGCCAGGCCCAGCGCGCACCATGCCCCGAGCGCCATCCACTCCGGCGCTCGAAAGCTCCCCGGCACGCCGGGCACCACCTTCATCACGATGATCCCGAGCGCCGCCATCGCGCCGACCCCCGCGATAACGGTGCCGGTGCGTGATCCACGGGGCCTCTCAAGCATGAGGTACGCCACGCACGCTGAAAGCCAACCCACTCCCGAGGCGAGCGAGCCCACCTCCGCCACCGGAATGAGCAGCGCATCTCCGAGCAGCGACCCCGCCACGGTCAGGACGCCCATGAGCAGCACGGCCACGGCCGGCGTCCCATACGTCGGGTGGATCCGGCCCAGCGACGCGTGCACCAGCCCGCGCCGCCCGATCGAGAACACCAGGCGGCTGGCGGCCACGAAGTTGCCGTTGAGCACCTTGAACAACGAGAGGAAGGCGCCGATCAGGATGACGTTCGTGAGGGTGCGCGATCCGAACGCCCGCTGGAACGCCGCCTCGGTTCCGATGTTGCCGTCCACGATCTCCCGCCAGGGATACACGAACGCGACGGCCGCGACGACCAGAACGTAGAACAGCGCGCCGGACGCCACCGACAGGTTGATCGCCCGGGCGAAGTGCCCAGGCTCGAATCCCGGTCTAGCCTCTTCGGAGCCCTTCGCCACCGACTCGAACCCGGTCATGAAGTACGGGACGATTTGCATGACGAGCACCGTGGAGACGAGGGCGCCCATGGCGCCGGGCCGGGCGAACAGTGGTTCCATTCGGGACGGATCGCCGCGGACGAGGCCCAGCATGGCAAAGACCGCGAAGGCTGCGAGCAGGCCGAACGTCGTGACGTCCTGGAACAGGCCGCTCTGCCGGATGCCCCGGTAGTTGACCGCCGTGATGATCGCCGAGAGGATGAGACCGGCCGCGAGCCGCGGCGCGTAGATGGTGCGTCCCGCGACTTCGTACAGCGGCATCGTATCCATCGCGGGGATCACGCGGGCAAGGAGGTTGCCGATCACCACCGCTTCCCACGGACAGACGATCGCGTACGCCAGCACCATGATCCAGCCAGCGGCGAATGCAACGAATCGCGGAAACACGCGCTCGGCGTAGGCGATCTCGGCGCCCGCGTCGGGGATCTCACGCACCAGCCGCCCGTACGTGAGGGCGATCGGCAACAACAACACGCCGCCCAGCGCGAACGCCAGCATGGCGCCGCCCGGCCCGCCGCGACCCAACCAGTCCGGCATCAGCACCAGCCAGCCCACGCCAATCATGGTGCCAAAGCCGAACGTGAAGTACTCGACGAGCGTGAGGGACCGCTTGAGCCCCGTCACGGCGTCACCGTACACGCGCCGATCTCTCGCTCGTGCCGGGTGAGGGGCTCGCAGACGCGTACGTACACGACTTTCTCCGCCCTCTTCAGCGCACCAGCTTCTTGTACTTGATGCGGTGCGGCCGTTCCGCGTCTACACCCTTCCGCCGCTTGAAGTCCGCCGCGTAGTCCTGGTAGTTCCCCTCGAACCAGAACACCTGACTCTCGCCCTCGAACGCCAGGATGTGCGTTGCGATCCGGTCCAGGAACCAGCGATCGTGGCTCACCACCACGGCGCACCCCGGGAATGACACCAACGCGTCTTCGAGCGCGCGCAGCGTATCCACGTCCAGGTCGTTGCTCGGCTCGTCGAGCAGGAGAAGGTTTCCGCCGCCGCGGAGCAGCTTGGCGAGGTGCAGCCGATTGCGCTCGCCGCCCGAGAGTGTCCCCACCTTCTTCTGTTGATCCGCGCCGCGGAACCCAAAGCTCGCACAGTACGCGCGGCCGTTGACCTCCCGGCCGCCGAAGTCGAGCTGCTCCTTACCACCGGTGATTTCCTGAAACACCGTCTTGGCGGGATCAAGCGCCTCTCGGGTCTGATCTACGTAGCGCGCCTGCACGGTCTTCCCCACGATGAGCTTCCCGGCCGTGGGCTGCTCCTGGCCCACGATCATGCGGAACAACGTGGTCTTGCCGGCGCCATTGGGGCCGATCACACCCACGATGCCGCCGCGCGGAAGCTGGAAGCTCAAGTGCTCGAACAGCAGGCGGTCACCGTACGCCTTGGAGACGTCCTCGGCGATCACGACGTCGTCGCCCAGCCGGGGAGGGCGGGGGATCAAGATCTCGGTGCCGGCGTCCCGCTCGGTCCCTTTCTCCGCGAGCATCTCCTCGTAACGGCTGATGCGCGCCTTCTGCTTGGCCTGCCGCGCACGCGGCGCCATCCGGATCCATTCCAGCTCGCGCTCCAACGTGCGGCGCTTGGCCGAGGCCGCTTTCTCCTCGTTGGCCAGACGCTGCTGTTTCTGCTCGAGCCAGGAGGAGTAGTTCCCCTTCCACGGGATGCCTTCGCCCCGATCCAGCTCGAGGATCCACTGCGCCACGTTGTCCAGGAAGTACCGGTCGTGCGTCACGGCCACCACGGTGCCCGGGAACTCGGCGAGGTGGCGCTCGAGCCAGGCCACGGACTCGGCGTCCAGGTGGTTCGTCGGCTCGTCGAGCAGTAGAAGATCGGGCTGCTGGAGCAGCACCCGGCAGAGCGCTACGCGCCGCTTCTCGCCCCCGGAGAGCGTGGTGACGTCGGCGTCGCCGGGCGGCAGCCGCAACGCGTCCATGGCGATGTCCAGCTTTCGATCCAGCTCCCAGGCGCCCAGTGCCTCGATCGTGTTCTGGAGGTTGCCCTGCTTCTCCAGCAGCGCGTTCATCTCGTCGTCGCTCATGGGCTCGGCGAATTTCGCCGACAGGGCCTCGAACTCGTGCACCAGGGCGCGTACATGTGCCACGGCCTCTTCCACGTTGCCACGTACGTCCTTGGTGGGGTCGAGCACGGGCTCTTGCGGCAAGTAGCCGATCGTGATCCCGTCCGCCGGCCGCGCCTCGCCCTGAAAGTCGTGATCCACGCCCGCCATGATCTTGAGGAGCGAACTCTTTCCGGAACCGTTGGCGCCGATCACGCCGATCTTGGCACCCGGGAAGAACGCGAGGTTGATGCCCTTGAGGATCTCACGGCTTGGTGGGACGACCTTTCGCAGGTCGTACATGGTGAAGATGTACTGGGGGCCGGGCATCGTTGGGTTCGTGGATTCGAGCGGACAGAAGAGTAGCAGAGTCTGCGAAAAGGCACAGGCGCGGCACCGACCCTTCCACCACAGGGCACCAGAACCAGGCCCCCCACGCCTGGGGAGGCCACCGCCCGCCCAAACCGCAAACCTGCATGTCAAGCGCACTTATGCCTGCCATGTCAGTCGCTAAAGAGTGACAATAAGACATGGATACTTGACAAAACGCAATGTTCACATTACTCTACTGCAAGAGCTGGTGCTGAGTCGGTCGAGTGCTGAGAGCAAAGAACGTATACCAAGGCGGTACGGATGAAGAACCGATTGCGGGTGCTGCGTGCCGAGCGCCAATGGTCCCAGGCAGAGCTTGCCGAGCGGGTGGGGGTCTCGCGGCAGGCGATCAATGCCGTGGAGACGGGGAAGTACGACCCAAGTCTCCCGCTGGCGTTCAAACTCGCCGGGGTGTTCGGCAGAACGATCGAAGAAGTGTTTCAGCCGGATCACGATGCAGGATTGAGCCCCAACCAGGAGTCTTTAGAGCGAGGTGAACAATGACGGCGATCCCTAATGCCCCGCGCCGTGCGCGATGGGCCGAGTCCGTATTCCCCGCGCTGTTCGCGCTGTCGTACGTCGTGGGGCGGGTGGCGCTCGACAAGCTGCCGCTTGATCCCGCGTGGCCGCGCCTGGTCGCAGCGCTGCTGCCCGTGGCGCCGGCTGGGCTGATGCTGTGGAAGATGATCAACGGTGTTCGTCGCCTGGACGAGTTGCACCGGCGGGTGCATCTCGAAGCCCTGGTCGTGGCCTTTCCGCTCGCGATTCTGCTGCTCATGACGCTGGGGCTGCTCGAGCTCGCGATCGATCTGCCCACGGAGGACTGGAGTTATCGGCACGTGTGGGTCTATTTGCCGTTCTTCTATTTCGTGGGTTTGGCCATCGCGTGGCGGCGGTACAAGTGAAGCGGGCTCAGGCAAACCTGGCGGTGACGCGCGATCGGGCGCATCGTTCTCCCGTCCCTCCCCAGAGGCCTTGATGCCGGTAGTCCGCGCGATCACCCCGCTTGCCCTGTGCATGGTCGCTTCCGCGGCGGTCGTACCGCGAGCCGTTGCGGCTCAGGAGCGTTACGACGTCATCATCCGTGGCGGACGCGTGCTGGACGGCAGCGGCAACCCGTTCTTCTACGCGGACGTGGGGATTCGCGGGGACGGCATCGCAGCCGTGGGAGACCTGCGTGATGCGATGGCCGCCCGGGTGATCGACGCGCGCGGGAAGTACGTTACGCCGGGCTTCGTCGCCCTGCACGAGCACATCGAACCGGCCATTCTCCGCGGCTTCGGCACGCTACCCAACTTCACCACGCAAGGGTTCACGACCGCCGTGATCAACGCCGACGGGCGCACCGGCGTCTGGCCCATCGCGCAGCAGCGGCAGGACCTCGAACGCGCGGGTACCGCGCTCAACCTGGTCCCCATGGTCGGGCACGGCACCGTACGCGCCATGGCCATGGGAAACGACGTCGAGCGTCCGGCCACGGCCGCGGAGATCGCTCGCATGAAGGACCTGGTGCGGCAGGGGATGGAGGACGGCGCGTTCGGGCTCAGCACCGGGCTCGAGTACGTGCCCATGCGGTACAGCACGGAGGAAGAGGTGCTCGAGCTGGCGAAGGCGGTGGCGCCGTATGGCGGGCACTATCAGGCGCACCTGCGGAGCCAGGGGCAGCATCCCAAGTGGCAGTTGCCGAGCTACGACTCCAAGCCCGTCACCAACATTGACGCGGTGATGGAGACGATCAACGTCGCCCGGCTCGCGGGCATCCCGGCCATGATGGACCATCTGCACCCCAAGGGCCCGCGCGAGTGGGGATCGGGGAAGATCATCACGCAGCTCGTGGATCGAGCGTGGCGCGACGGCCACCAGGTGTACATCAACATGCACTCGTACGAGGCATACGACGAAAACATCGTGCTCGTGCCGCGCTGGGCGTTGATCGCGAAGCCCGTGAAGAACCTGGGACAGTTCGATTCCAACGTGCCCGGCGCCGACTACACCAACATGCGCGCGACCCTTCAACGGCGCCTCGCCCATCCCGACACGGGGCGGATCATCCGCACGGACATCGCCTATGAGATCGACCGCGGCGGCGGGCCCGACGGGCTCTTGATCATGGACTATCCCGACAAGTCGCTCGTGGGGAAGACGCTCGGCCAGGTGGCGAAGCTGCGGAACGAGGATCCCGTGGACACTGCCATCTGGATGCAGATGAACGGGTTCGATCGGCCCGGCGGCGTGCAGTGGCGGGCGTTCGCCGTCTCGCTGCTCGATCTCGAGGAGTTCATGCGGCAGGACTACACGGGCGTGTGTACCGATCGTGGCGGCGATTCCCCGTCGCTCCGCGAAGAGCGCTTCGTACATCCGGGCACGTTCGGCACGTCCACGCGGCTGATTCGCACGTTCGCGCTCGATCGCCGGGTGATCACGTTACCGCATGCGGTGCGATCGCTCACCGGTCTGCCGGCGCAGATTCTCGGTTTCACGGATCGGGGGCGGATTGCCGAGGGAATGCGGGCCGATCTCGTCGTGTTCGATCCCGAGACGATTCGTGACAAGGGGACGTACTTCGAGCCGTTCCAGTACAGCGAGGGGATCAGCTACGTGCTGGTGAATGGCACGTTCGTGGTGGACGGCGGGAAGGCCACGGCGGCGAAGCCCGGGCGAGTGTTGTCGCGCCAGCGGCCACGCGCACTGCCACGGACCTGACGGGCGGCGCGCTCAAGTTCATGGCCACGCGCTCCGCGCGAGGGGTGTGGCGGTCTCCCCGCCCCTCGCTCCCTGCCGCCCGCTCCTAGCTCCGCATCGCCTGAAACAACGCCGGCAGCGCCCCCGCCACCCACACGAACGTCGCCACGACCGCGGCGCTCTGCCGGCTCACCTTCCCCGTCACAGACAACCCCACCGCGAGTAGCACGGTCACCCAGATCGTGAACACATCCACGCGACCCGCGATGGCAAGGAGCATGGGCGCCGTGGTGTCGGGATCAAGAAAGCGGCCGAGGCCGAGTGTGAGCCGGTAGCGACCGTCAAGCGTGGCGGGATCGAGAATCAGCCCCTGCACGCCGGACAACAGTGCCTCGATGACCCGCGGTACGTAGGCGTATGCCGCGACCAGCACCGCGGTCCCGAAGGTGATTCTGGCCTCGGCAACCTTCCCGAATAACCAGAGCGCGAATCCAATCAGGCACACGATGATCGGCACGAACACGAACGCGCCCACGGTGGCGAAGACGCGACCCATGCGCCGCGCCTGCGCCATCACTTCGGGAGTCATCTGCGGGTTGTCGCGTACGGCGGCGGCCATGCTCCGGTCGAACTCGGCGTCGAACATCGGCTCGAGGAGGCGGCTGTTCACCAGGAACAGACTGCCCAGCGCCAGCGTCACGACCAGGAGCGGGATCCACGCCTTGCCGCTTTCACGGCGCGCGAAGACGACCGCCGGCGTGTACAGGATGTCCACGAAATCTTCCCATACCGAAGCGCTGGGTTGGGGGCCGGGTGGTGCAGCGGGCTGATTCACGGAGCGTCCTTGGCGAAGGGGAGCGCCCAAAGCTGCGCTCGATCCCGACTCGACGGAAGCCTGCCCGGTTATATCCGTTTGTCAAAATGTCGGGCACCTGCCGCATCGGGTGGCCCGCCGGAGCTAGAGGATTGTCAGGATGGCAGAATCTTCGGGCCCGCGGTTTGCTCGCAGCGCCGCTGTGCGCGTTGACAGCGGCGTGGCGCCGGGGGTCACGTCATATCGAATCCTCGGATCGCGCGACGCGACCCCGCCGCATACATCTCGTTTGTCACCGGAGAAGTCGGGGTGCCGGCACCGGCGCTCGGCGCCCTAGGTCACAAGCGGAGGTGTGACACGTATGCTGCCTCGCTACAAACTGCTGTTGGCTGCCCTCGCCGCCCTTGTGGCCCTCGCGATACCCTCGTCTGCCATCGCGCAGGAGAAGCTTCTCGTCGAGGGTCAGGCGGGCGTCGCCGTGCCCACGGGGACGTTCGGTAAGTACACCGTGCCAGGTCCCACGGTGGGGTTGCGGTTCGGCTATCGGTTGAACGATCGGTTGGTTCTGCGAGCCGATGGCGATTTCGACTTCGTTGACGGCGATCGGCTCTGGGCCATGTCCACGGCCCCGCGGTTCCAGTTGTGGCACTACACGGCGGGCGTCGAGGCCAACGTGAACGTGCCAAGCGTGGAGCCGGTCTCGCTGGCGTTCGATTTTGGCGTTGGGGCGGCTCGGATGGAGACCGAGCAGTATCGCTGGCTCGGTGAAACGACGCCCAACCGCCGGTTCGAGAAGACCTATCCGGCGGCCGCGGCAGGGCTCAAGCTGCGCTTCCGGCCCAGCGACGACGATCGCATCTTGGCGTTCGTGGGCGCCGGCGCGCGGGTGGCGTTTGCCAAGACCGCCGATACGCAGGACCTGGCCAATGTCTTTCCCAGTCAGCTCCGGCCGTTCGACAAGGCCATCGTTGTGCCGGTCATGGCTGGACTGACGCTGAAGATCTGAGACCGCGACGACAGCACCGTAACGGGGGAGCACCCGGTGGGTCGCTCCCCCGGTGATTTCACAGCGTCTCTACGTTAGCCCTCCCCGTCCCAATCGCCCGGGGGCGCCGCGAGTGGCTCGAACTTCTCCTCTTTCAGCCGGAACAAGGCATCTAGCTCTGCGTCGGTCGGCTTGTTGAGCACGCGCCGCGCGATGTACTCACCGATCACAGGCCCTAGCTTGAAGCCTTCGGCGGAGCCACCCCCCGCGATCCACACATTGTCGAGCCCGGGATGACGATCCACGATCGGGTTCCGATCCACACTGCTCTCGTAGTGACAGGCGTGCGTGGCGAGGATCGGCGCGTCCCGGAGATCGGGGAACCGCTCGGCAAGAAACCGCCGGGGCCCTTCGTGCGCTTCGGGGGGCACCCACCGAGTAGATAAATCTGGATCGAGCTGCGCGGGATCCACCGGTGCGCGCCGGGCCGGTGGAACGCTGTCGGTGGGAGTTGCCAGCGGACTCCGTCCTCCCTGGCCACCGCTCCCGCCTCTCACTCGGAAGCCGCGATTGTCGGGTCCCAAGCCCGGCCAGCCCGTTACGCCCGGGAAGTTGAACGATGGCAGATTGGGGAAGAGGAACCGCTGATCGCCCGGGGGCGTGCCGAAGTAGATCACGCGACCGAGTGGCGTGCGCAGGCGATCGGCCATCACATCGGGCAGTACTTTGGGTAGCCACGGGCCGCAGGCGAACACGAACTGATCGCCGCCAAGGGTCTCGCCGGTATCGAGCGTCACGTGCGGAAGCCGTCCGGCCGCGCCGGGGCCGATGGTGGCTTGCGCGAGAACGATCTTGCCGCCCTTCTGCCGAAATGCCTCGGCCACCACCTCGCAGGAGCGACGCGCTCGTACCACGCCCGCGTTGATCTCGAGCAGTGCGGCACCCATCCCGTCGCAGTTGATCTGCGGCCAGCGGCGCCGCACCTCGTCAATCGTGAGCACCTCGTACGGGATGTGCAGCTTGTCCCAGGACGCGCGGTTGTTCACGATGAAGCGGTCCGCGGGCTCGGCCCGCAGGATGAGGTCCCCGGTGTGAAAGAACAGCTGCATGCGGAACGGCCTGGTCCATTCCGCATCCCATTCCTTCCATTTGCCAATGGCCTCGTTTGCCAGCCGGACCCACGTCTCACGCTCCCCGTATGAGCTGCGAATGCCGCGCGACTCGTCGCCTGAGGTGGCACGCGAGTTCCCGGGGCCGTACGCGTCTACCAGCGTGACCGAGGCGCCCATCCTGCGGAGGTGGAACGCGGTCCAGCCGCCGAATGCGCCCGCGCCGATCACGACGACCTCCGGAGACCTGGTGATCGGCGTGGGTGGGCCGGCGACTCCTGCCGCGGGCCGCCCTCGCGCCAGCGCGCTTGCCGCAGCGGCGGCAGTTTTGAGAAAAGCTCGCCGATCGAGGGGGTCAGTAGGCGTGGTCATGGGGACGTTCGGGTCGAATCGAGCGGTCCCAAATAAGGCACGCCGCGCCGGCGCCGTCAACGTGAGACGGCGAGGAGTTCGCGCGAGCGGTCCGCGGAGGCACGCAGCCAACGGACGAACCGCCGGACGCCTTCCGACAGAGGGGTGGCGGGTCGGTAGCCCAGCAGCGCCTCGGCCCGGGTGACATCCGCCCACGTGCGAACGACGTCGCCGGGCTGCGCCGGGAGACGGTTTATGGTGGGCTCGACGCCGAGTTCCCGGGCCAGGAGATCGATCAGGCGGGCGAGCGAGGTGGTGCGATTGCCACCGAGATTAATCGTCGCGAACTCGCCGGGCTGGCGGGCCGTGCGGTCAATTGCCGCGAGCGTCCCCGCGAGGATGTCGCCGATCCAGGTGTAGTCGCGTTCGGTGCTTCCGTCACCGAACATCGGGACGGGCATGCCCGCCAGCATCAACGTCGCGAAGCGGCGGATTGCCATGTCAGGGCGCTGGCGCGGTCCGTACACGGTGAAAAAGCGCAACAGCGTCATGGCGCCACCGTGAATCTCGTGATGCGCGCGGCACAGCAGTTCGGCCGCGCGCTTGGTGGCGGCATACGGAGACAGAGGGTCCACGGCGGGATCGTCCTCGCGGAACGGCACGCGGCCAGCATTGCCGTACACCGAGGAGGACGACGCGAGCACGAAGCGCCTGGCGCCGATCTGCCGTGAAACCTCGAGCATGACCTGCGTACCCAGGACGTTCACTCGTGCAAAGCCAACGGGGTCGGCGAGGGACGCGCGCACGCCGGCCTTCGCGGCGAAATGTACGCACACGTCGTATCGCTCCGTTGCGAGGGCGTGGCTCAGCGCATCCATGTCGGTGCAGTCCGCTTCCACCAGGCGGAAGTTCGGGTGCGCCAGCGCGGCGCGCAGGTTGTCTCGCTTTTCGTGCTCCCCGTAGGAAGGATCGAAGTTGTCCACCCCGGTGACGACGTCACCGCGCACGAGGAGGCGTTCCACCAGGTGGCTGCCGACGAACCCTGCCGCGCCGGTGAGAAGAATGCGTTGACGAGTCAGCGTCTTGCTCCTGCCGGGTCCGTGCCCGCGGGGAGTCGGCTACGTGCCGCCGTCCGTCTCCACCCGATCCCGCGAGAAATCCAGCACCTCCGGCCGCGCGATTGTCAGATAGTCCCGCACGCTCATGATGATGGAGTCGGTAAGCGAGCCCGCGTTGAATGCAATCCGCTCGTTGTTCACGATGGAGCGATCTACCCACAGATCGAGATCGAGAATCGGTCGGCCGAATGGTGGCACGGCGCCCGGCGCGAGTCCCGTGAGCGACTCCAGCTCCTCCCCCGTGGCGAAGCGTGTCTTCTTCACGGCGAAGTGCCGCTTGATGGCGGCCGAGTCCAGGCTTCGAGCGGCCGAAAGGACGAACAGTCGGAACGTGTCGCCGACCTTCAAGACGATGGCCTTGCCGCCGACTTCGAGGGGCTCGCCCCTCGCACGCGCAGACTCCTCAGACGTGCGTGTGGGTGGGTGATGGACTTCGCGGAAGGCGACCCCGTGCTCGTGGAGCAAATGGCGAATGGCCGCGAGAACGGCGGACACGATCGGCCCTAGCTCGCCCGTCGAACCGCGACCGTGCCTTTCCGACCCTTGGCGTTATCCAGGTACGTCCGTCCCCAATCCGAGATGGCATCCACGACCTTGTGAAGCGCCACGCCGGCCGGCGTGAGCGCGTAGCTCGTCCTCGGGGGCATCACGGAGTGCACGGTGCGGCGGACGACCCCCAGCTTCTCGAGATGCTCCAGCCGCTCGGCCAGGGTGGCAGGGTTCGCCCGGACGCGGCGCTGCAGCTCGTTGAACCCCTGCTCGCCATCCTCCAACAGACGCCGGATGATGTGCAGCGTCCATTTCTCCTGGAGGATCTCCATGGACGCCGTCACTGGACAAAAGGTCTCCTCGGCGGGAGACGATGGGGCCGTCGGTCGTTTCTTCATGATACCCTATGTTATTGAAAGTACTAGCATACGTCAAGCACTTGACATAATATAGTACTATTGGTACCATACTGCCGTTCAGCCGTTGAGTACATCACAACACGCACGGAAGGAGTGATTTGGCCATGCGATGGAACATTGACCCGACCCACAGCGTGGTGGAGTTCGGCGTGAAGCATCTGGGAATCGCCACCGTCAAAGGACGGTTCCGGACGTTCAAGGGCGCGGTCGAAACGGATGCCGCGGGCGCACCGCGGTCCCTGGAAGTCTCGATTGACGCGGCCAGCATTGACACCAACGTGGCGGATCGGGACGCGCACCTCCGGTCGGGAGACTTCCTTGACGTGGAGCGGTATCCCGAGATCTCCTACCGCAGCACGTCGGTTTCGCCCATGGGCGGCGGGCAATACCGGATTGACGGCGAGTTGACCATGCGCGGTGTCACGCGGCCCGTGACTTTTACTGCGGAGGTGGATCAGGTGGTCACGGACCCGTGGGGAAACAGGCGGATCGCCGGTAGGGCCTCCGGCAAGTTGAACCGCAAGGAGTGGGGCCTCACCTGGAGCCAGCTGCTCGAGACCGGCAGTCTGGTGGTGGGCGAAGAAGTCAAGTTTACCCTCGAAGTGGAGGCTGTGGCGGAGGCCGCGGCACGGGCCGTGGCCGGCGTAGCCTAGCTCCCGGCACGCCCTCCCGCGTTCACCAGCGCGTTGAACAGTACCTTGAAGGTGGCGTGCGTCTGCGCGCGGTGCTGCGGCCGGACGCCGATCAGCACGATCCGCCCGGCGTCTTCGAAGTCCACCTGCACGGCGGCCGCACGCCCCTCGAGGTGCGCTTCGCCGCGAATCCATCCCGACGCGCGAACGTTGGCGTTGGGATAGCGCAGCGGCACGCTGGCGCGCTGACTGGGCAGTGGCTCGGTGAGTGAATAGAACGGGCTGCGGATGAAGAACCCGTACGTGCGCTCCGGCATGCCCCAGGTGAGCGGGTGATGCGGGTCGGCTTCGAGCCGCGCGATCGAGCCCGGAATCAGCAGTTCGGAGTCATCCAGCGTGCGTGCCACGTTCTTCACGGGGATGGGCCACCGCTCGATGAACAAGTCACCGGCGGCGCCGAGTGCCACGATCGTCCCGCCCCCCTGCACGAAGGCCTGGAGTGCGGCGATTCCCTCTTCGCCGATCCCGCCGCGATACAGTGGCGGCGTGGAGGGCGAGCTGCTGCCCCGCAGGATATTCTGAGCGTTTTGGTCCGTGAACACGATCACGTCGAACCGCCCGACAAGTGGCTGCCGCACCACCCGCGGTGGAGTGCGGTCCCTCACGTGGCCGGGCCACTGCGCCCGTTCGTCGGCCGGGATCTCGAAGTCCCCTGACGCGTTGGGCGCGGCCGCGCGCAGGTCCTGAGGATGGAGCGTGGTGTATTCGAAATCGAAGTGTCCCAACACCCAGCGCGTCCAGCCTTCATCCATGTTCGATCCCCACGGTTGATACAGGCCCACGCGCGGGGCGGTGGAGGTGGCCGGAGTGCCAGCGGGCGCGCTGCCTGCGGCGAAGACGGTCAGGCCCAATGGTTCGGCGATCTCTCGGACGCGCTGTGCGGACACGCCTTCAATGATCCAGGTGCCCGGACCGAAGCGAGTATTCGCGGCGGAGAACGCGGCTGTTGACCGGCGAATTCGCGCGCCAGACTTCCACAGCCGGTTGGCAGCGGTGAAGCCGTCGTTGCGGGACGCGTCAATCAAGAACGTTCCACCCGAGCCCATGATCCGGCCGCGCGGCAGCGACACGCCGCGCACCACCTCGAGCGAGGCGGTGAACGGGGCCTCCACGAACCGCGTCTCCACGTCCATGAGCATGCCCAGGGTCCATGCCGTGACGTCGTACGGGGGCCGCGGCGGGGACTCGGGTGACGGGCGCACCTCGGGGTAGACCTGCGTCTCGAGCATCTCCTTGGCGTAGGCGCCAAACACCTGCCCCAGACGAATGACCCACGTTCCCGGGTTGTGCCGCTTGCCCGCAGCCTCGAACGGCTGCGTGGCGCGTTCGACGATCACGCCGTTTGCCTCGAGCAGCTGGAGCATTTTGGCCGCGTCAATGGGGTTCTTCTGGTCGGGATCCACGATCACGGCGTAGGGCGTCCCATTCGCGGGCCCTGACAGGTTCATCACGCGTCCCGTGGCCGCGATCGCCGGCGCCTGCCGATCGCCTCCGTTGCCGCCGTGATCGTCCGCCGCTGTCCTGCTTGCCCCACCCGCGAATGCCCGGATCATCGTCCGATTCACGTCATACAGCTGTTCCAGCAGCGTGCGTCGCGTGTCGGCGGCACTTTCGAGCAACGCCATCGTCGCGATGAGTTCGTACTCCACGATGTCCCGCAACCGCCACTCGCCTCCGAGCCACGGCCTGGGATAGTTGGTGCGTGGCTGCGTGTCGCGCGGCGGTGGCAACGTGTCGGTCGCTCGACCGGTGTCGAACCCGCCAAAGCCGCCGCCGCTGCCCGCAGGCGTTTCTCCCAGACGCGCCATGCGCTGATACGTCGGCGTCGCGATCCGCACACTCGCCACTTCGGTCAGCATCCCAACCTGGTTGTGCCACCATCCGGTCCACGCCATCGCGCCGGGCCAGAAGTTGGTGTAGGTGTAGTCGTAGATGATGCCGACCTTCCCCGCCGCCTCGAGGGCAGCGGCCTGCGCCTGGCCGTAAATCCCGTTCAGCCGATAGATCAGCGGGTGGACGTTGAGGTTGATGGGATCCGTGGCGGGCATCGTGAAAATGCGCGGGCCCGTGGCGCCCATCTGATGCTCGTCCAACCAGATGGAAGGAAACCAATCCTTGTACAGGATGTGCGAGATGTTCCGCGACTCGACCTGGGTCAACATGTACAGGTCGCGGTTGTTGTCGTGGCCCACGTACGGGTGGTACAGCCAGGGGATGTTGCCGGCTTCGAACTCCGTGCCCGCGTAGCGGTTGTACCACTCCACCACCATGTCCTGCCCGTCGGGATTGAGACTGGGCACGAGCAGGAAGATCACGTTGTCCAGGATCTTCCGCGTGCGCTCGTCGTTGGCGGTGGCCAAGTTATAGACCAGCTCCAGGGTCATTTGTGCCGCGCCCACTTCCGTTGCGTGGATCGTGCACGTGATCAACACGACGGCCTTATGCTGGGTGAACAGTTCCTCACGCTGCGCCGGGGTATGCACGGCATCCGGATCCTGGCCCGGCAGGTGGTCCTGGAAGTAGAGCCGGCGCTGGAGCGACTTGTAGCGGTCCAGGTTGGCGATCGTCTGCGGACTCGAGATCTCGAGCAGCAAGAACGGCCGGCCGTGGCTCGACTTCCCGACCTCCCGCAGGTTGACGCGGTCGGAGGCCTGGTCGGCCATCTGCATGTAGCGCACGATGCCGTCCCAGTCCACGAGCTTGCGGTCGGCCCCGATCTCGTGGCCGAAGACCTGGGCGGGGGACTGAAGTGTTTGCGCGGGAAGAGGCAACGCAACCAGAAACGCTGCGATCCACGACAGGGCAGGCGACGGCAACACACTGAATCGAAGGCCCATGACCAACTCCCCGATGACGTCTGCGCGGCAGAAGCGAATGGACAAGATACGAGATTCGTCCCGGCGCGGCGAAGAGCGACTCACTCTGAAGCGCTATCTCGACCGGTAACGGTCCACAAGCTGTGCATACGTGACACCGGTTCGGATGGTGTCCAACCAGCTCGTGCTGTAGAACCACTCATCGAACAATTTGCACACGTCCGTCCCTGCGGCTCGCGTTGCGAGCGCCACAAAGTCACTCGTGGATCCGCCCGTACTGCCGAACTGCCGGTAGAAATCCCCGACGATGGTGCGGAATCGGTCGGGGCCGGCCAGGTCGTACAGCAGGTGGAAGAACACGGCGCCCACGCTGTACGAGAAGTCAGTCATCTGTTCCTTGCCGTAATTCACCAGTGGCACGCTGCCGAGCTGTGGCCGGCGCGCGGCCATGCCGCGGAGCCAGTCGAGCAGCTGGTCGGCACGGGCGCGAACGACCGGGCGGCCCGAGAACTCCTCAACCACCAGGTACTCCAGAAACGTTGACAGTCCCTCGTTCCAGCGGGGTGAAGGAAGGTCAGTGGCCGGCGCGTTCCACAGGTGCGCCACCTCGTGGTACAGCTCGTGGTCGCGCGTCGAATCGCGGAAGGCGGCCGCGGTCTGGAGAATGGCGGCCACGTCGGTCTGCGAACCGTGGCCATCTTCGAGTTCCAGAATTGTGAGACTCGGCTCTCCCACCAGCGGACCGAACCAGGTCGTCAACAGGTCGAGGGATTGCCTGGCTGCCCGGGCCACTCTCGCGGCGCCCACGGAATCGCGCCGCAGATAGGCGACTCGCAGCGGCCCCTGCTGAATCACGGCGTAGTCACCGATCGCGAAGTCCATGCGCCACGACGGCTTGACGCTGTGAAATACGAACGTGGCCGCGCCGTTCGCAGCCGTGCGATCGACAAGCCGGCCGGCGTTGACCACCACGAGGGAGTCCGGCACCGTGATGCGCGCCAGATAGTCGTAGCTGGGGAACGGCCTGGCTCGCATCGCCGCGAACAACGGAACGCCGACGAGCGGAAAGGCAAACGCGTCGTCACGCAGGATCGTGAAGGCCGGGCTCAACCGGTCCTTCACGTACGCCATGCCGGTCTCGGCGTAGCCCAGGAGATGGCCACCGAAGCCGACGTCCAGGTCGACCGTGGCGCCAGGCGCTACGGGCGCAGCAAGCGATACCCGCGCGTGCAGCACCTGGAGCTTGGGGAAATCGGCGAACCGCACGACGGATTGGGTCCATCGGGCAGGGGATCCGTTCACGGCCGCCGCGGTGATCTCCATGAGGCGATACAACAGGAGTGGAATCTCCGTCACCGGATCGTCGGATGCATTTCGCAGCGTGAGGCGTGCAGTGCCTTCGAGACGTTCCCGGTCGTAGTCGATCCGCACGGTCAACTCGTATCGCGTCGGCGCAAGGCGGACTTCGAGGGACTCGGAAGGGGCCGCGAGGGTGCGAACCAATACCATCAGAGTCGCCGAGAACATCATGTGCCTCCGCTGATCACGATTCGAGGGCTCGTTCCACTTCACGCTGCGCGTCCATGTGACGATCGATTCGCTCACCAATGTCTCGCGCTCGCTCAAGCGCGGCGCTGAGGTCGGAGACCGATCCCACGCCTGCCTGAAGTCGGAACAGAGCGAGTCGCAGATGCTCGAGTGCCGCCACTCTGGCCGTCAGGCGCTCCCCCGTGTCGCCCCCCGCCCGCAGCGCCTCAGCCTCTGCTTCCAGTCGCTCGAGCACCTGTGGGACCTCGGGAACCTGGCGCCTCGTAACGTCGGGGAGCGCGTGGTAAGCCGAGAGGGCCGAGCGACCGAGCAGTGATTCGGTGGGCTCGACCGCCGCGATCTTGGCGCGTGCCGGTGGCGTGAGGCCCGCTCCGGCGATACGGAAGAACCAGCGTCCCATTCGCCCCGCCCACAGCCGATACCACAGCGTGTCGAGTCGGCGGATCCAGCGCCGCTGCCGGATGACCTCGGCCTCTTCCGCTTGTACCTGCGCTTCGGCGAGCAAGGCCGCCCGGATGTCCGCGAAGCCGTAGCCATCCTTCAGCAGGCGGCGGGCCACGACCACGAGCTGGAAGATGAGGATCGTGCCAATGATGCCGGCGCCCCCGAACGCCACCGTGGTGCCTTCGGAGCTGGTCACCACCTGCCCGGACAGTCCGGAAGCCAGGAGGACCATGGTGGAGACCTGTGCATTCCGAATGAACGCGCGTACGAGCGGCGGGGCCCGGAACTCCCGGCCCCGTGCCTCACCCACCACGCGTGCCACGTCCTCGCCCAGTTGAAACCGTTTCTCCGGGGCCTTTTGCAGGCAGCGATTGATCACGTCCGCAAGCTTCGCGGGTATCTCCGGCCGGATCTGCTGAAGGAGCGGCGCGGGTTCGGCCACGTGCTTGGCCATGATGGCGGGGAGGTTCGAGCCTTCGAACGGGGCACGCCCGGTGATGGCGTAAAAGAATGTCGCGCCGAGCGAGTACAGGTCGCTGCGCGCGTCCACCGGCTCACCGCATGCCTGTTCGGGGCTCATGTATCGAGCGGTCCCGATGATGCCGTCGTCCCGGCTTGTCCGATCCGCGCGGCCCAGCGCGATGCCGAAGTCCGTGACCAGCGCGCGGTCGGTGGCGCGCTCGATCATGATGTTGTCCGGCTTGACGTCGCGGTGAATCACGCCACGCTGGTGCGCGTAGCCGAGCGCCCACGCCACTTCCTGCAACAGCTTCATGGCGAGCCGCGGCGGAAGCGGACCCGAGCGCTCCACCCGTTCGCGCAGCGTCTCCCCGTCCACGTATCCCATGACGAAGTACACCAGTTCACCGTGCGCTTCGACCAGGTGAATCGGCACGATGTTGGGATGTGACAGGCCGGCTGCGGTGCGCGCCTCTCGCAGGAATCGATCCCGCGCGTCGCCGGCCGCGGCCAGGTGCGGCGGCAGCAACTTGATGGCCACGGGCCGGTCGAGCGCCACGTCGCGGGCCAGCAGCACGATGCCCATGCCCCCGCGGCCGAGTTCGCGCTCGATCGAATAACGACCGGCCAGGACCTCTTGGAGGGCCAGGTACTCCGGGCGAATCGGGGCAGTCATGTCTGGGTTGCCTTACGGGTCACGCGGGCGAACCGTTTCGTGAAGGGAGCTTCACGGCCCGGCGCCGCGGTGCAGGCTGCGCTCGACGCGGCGCCGCGCTAGCGCACCACCGGTCGGCGGTCGTATGGGTTGTTGTGTTGCACGTACCGCCGCGCGCGGCCGTCGGGGCCCATCTCGAACACGACCGGCTCGGCCAGCATGCCGTCTCTTCGGACGCGGCGGAACGTGTGCTCGCCGGTCTTCCGGAGCTTGGCAAGCGCGTTCATCGGGTCGGTTGTGGGCAGCGGGAGCATCGCGAGGCCGTCCTCCCACTTCACAACGGCCGTTTCCGTGGCGCTGAACGTGCTGGCGTACGATCCCACGTAGCGGTCCAGCGATCCATCGGCGACCGGGGTCGTGAGAGCCCTCTCCTTCGCCGCCCGCACCACCGGACCCACGATGTCGTACAGTCGCTGCGTGTAGTTTCGAGCGTCAATCCCCTGTGCGTTCGCCATGAACACCGTGGCGACGCGCTCATCCGGCTTGATCAGCAACTGCGAGCGGAACCCCGGGCAAGAGCCGCCGTGGCCGACGAACGTCTTGTCCCCGCTGCGCCACACTGCGAAGCCCAGCCCGTACGAGTTGGTGAAGTCGGGATCAATCCAGTGCACGCGATGCATGTCGCGCAGCGTCGTGGCCTTGAGGATCTCCGTGCCACCCTTGGCGAGCAGGCGGAACTGCCACGACGCGAAGCGAGCCAAATCCTCCACGGTCGAGGCATAACCGGCCGCGGGCGCAATGCCGTTCGCGCTGAAGAACGGAACCGGCTGCCGGCGGCCTTCGCGTCCCAGGCCGCTGTAGCCGGTCGCTAGCCGTCGGCCCTGTTGATCGGCGGGCATGTCGGGCGTTGTGCTGGTGAGGCCGAGCGGCTCGAGAATGCTCGTGCGGACGAGAACATCGTATGGTTTGCCCGCGGCGGCGGCCGCCACTTCCCCGGCCAGCGTGAGACCGAGGTTCGAATACTGCCAGATCGTTTCAGCCGGGTAGAGCATCTGCTGGTTCGAGAGGCGCTCGATGATGTCCTGCCGCGTAGGGAATGCAAAGCCCGGCCCGGTCCAGTACGCGTGGTCCGACTCCCTGGGAAGGCCGGCGGCGTGCGTGAGCAGGCCCTCCACCGTCACCGGTCCCGACTCACCTTCCGCCGGACCGATTGTGAACCAGGGCAGGTGCTTGCTGACGGGGTCATCCAGCTCGAGGCGGCCCGCATCGCGCTGCAACATGACCGCCACGCTGGTGAACAGCTTGGAGATCGAGCAGATGCTGTAGATGGTGGTGGACGTCGCCGGGCGGCGCGAGGCGAGATCGGCGACACCGTAGGCGCCGGCCCAGAGGATCTGCTGGTCGTGCACGATGGCCGCCGAGACGCCGGGGATTTGATCGTACGCGCTCTGCGCCTCGAGCCACGTGCGGGCCAGTTCCAGCGCCTGGGCCACACGGGGGTCGTCCGAGAGCGATTGGGCCTGTGCGAGCCGAACCCCTGCGAGACCGACGGTGAGAGCCAAAGAAGCCGAACTCAGCGGGAGCTTCATTGCCTGGCCTCCTCGTGAAGCGAGTCCTGTGCTGTGGGCGCGAACTGGACGTCATGTATCAGGATGCGGCCCCTCATCCCGCGCTCTTACCCGGGGAGCACCCTCGCATGCTGCTCCCCCGGGGAGGGGCCGAGCTCGTCGAGTCTTGCGTGAGGGAGCGTAACGCGAGACCTCCCCTCCAGCGCGTCAATGAGCCTGAAGGGATCAGCGTTGGTGGTACCGACCCCGTCGCTCAACACTTCGAGTCGCGGCACCGCGCTCGAACCAGCACATCCAGGACCTCGAGGTACTGCGTGTGGGAAACCGACCGGCCTTCCCCAGGCCGAGTCTTGTGCACCACGACCATGTCGAGCGCGGGCAGGACGGAGATGTGCTGCCCCACCGCGCCGAGTCCCGTATACGCACCCGCATACGGCCCAGTGGCGTGCGGCCCATCCCACACCCACCAGAGATAGCCGTACCCGAACGGGCCGGACCGACGCCGGGGCGGGTTCATCTGGTTTACGGGCGTGTGCGCCCGCGTGCTCTCGCGCACCCAGTCGCGGGGCACGAGCTGGCGACCGGCCCAATGTCCCTCCCGGAGCATGAGGTAACCGATCCGCGCCATGTCGCGCGTGGAGAAGTGCATGTGGTACGCGAGGTGGATCGAAGCGGTTGAGTCACCCGTGCGGCGGTGAATCGAGCGGTCGAAATCCTGCATGCCGATGGGGCGCGCAAGGTCGCTCTCGAGCGCGTCGTAAATGTCTCGCCCCGTTTCCTTCTCGAAGATCGTGCCAAGGGCATTGAAGTCCCAGTTGCTGTACAGGAAGTACGTTCCGTGTGGTTGCGAGCCGCGGGGCGGGGCACTGGCAAGATCGTCTCCCGCGTTCGACGCTGTGTGGTAGATGCCCGAGCGCGCCATGAGCAGGTCACGGACCGTTGCCTGCTTCTCCTCCGCCGTGAGGCCGCCGATGTCGTCAATGCCGATCTCGGCCAGCGTCTTGTCGAGCCGCAGGGCGCCGTTGGCGACATAGATGCCGAACAGCATCGAGAGCACGCTCTTCCGCACCGACGCGAGGTAACTGACGGCGGTCACGTCGCCATACTCCATCAGCACGCGGCCGCCCACGATCGCCATGAACCCGGTGGTGGGGAGGAGCGACAGGCGTGCGCGCACGCTGTCGAGTGCGGCGCGGGGCCAGCCGGCGGACTCCGGCGAGGGGACGCGTTCCCACTCGACGCCCGGGTAAGCCGGGGCGGTGGCGACCGCCGGCGAGGCCGCGGCGGGAACCTCGCCGCGCGACGCACATCCCGCCGCGAGCGCGGCAAGGAGGAGGAACCGCTCCAGTGGCCGACTAGCGATGCGCCAGCTCATGTCGCTCGCGCAGCTGGCCCGCGCGCATGACGTGCGTCAGCGAGCGGAACGCCCGTACATCGGCCTGGGGATCTTCGGCGAGAAGCAGCAGGTCCGCTACCTTGCCCGCCTCGAGCGTGCCGAAATCGGCCAGTCGCTTCATGGCCAATGCGCCGTTGCGCGTTGACATCACGATGACGTCGGACGCGGGCAGTCCCGCGGCCTGCATGGCCTCCATCTCGTCGTAGATGGATGGGCCGTGCAACGTGAGCGGATTGCCCGCGTCCGTGGCTGTCGCGATCATCCCGCCAGCCGCGTGTACGCGGCGGAGGTTCTCGGCCATCACGACGCCGCGGGCGCCGGCGTTCTCCACTTGCCGGAACACGGCATCCACCGCGCGCCGCTCCACCGGCAGCAGAGCGCGCAGCGGCGCGACGTTTGCCACCTTGGCCCGCGTGTCCGGGTCCACGCAGCCGCTGGGATCGTTGATCGGGAACGGAGCGCCGAGGGCGATTGACGCACGTGCTCGCGTGGCGTTCCGGCCAACGACGAGCGTGGGTGCGTACACGGCCCGATTACGCGCCAGCAAGTCGAGGAACTCCTGATCCACCGGTTGATCTTCCACGCTGTGGACGAGGAGGACCGCCCCTGCTCGAAGGGCGACCTTCGCCTCGCGCAATCCCGTGGCGTGCACGATGAGGTCCAGGCCGGCGGCGACGGCGGCCTTGCCCACGTCCATCATTCTGGCGTCGAGCTCGTCGCGGCGCGCGGCGGGCGGCGCGAGGAACCACACCTTCACCGCCTGAGCCCCCATGGCCTTGAGCCGCGCTACGCTCCGCTCGACATCGGCTGAGGTGTTCATGGGGAGGAAGGTGTAGACCTCGTCGTCCAGGTTCAGCTCGGAGCGCGGCGCGTGTGTGATCAGTGGACCGGCTGCGCGGACGTGCGGCGCCAGCGGATCGGCCTCGGCCGTCGCGGGAAGCGCGGTGGTCCAGGGATGGCCGCCCACATCGAAGACCGCCGTGACGCCGCTGCACAGATACGAGCGATACCACCGTGAAGGGTTGGCTCGCAGGCGACGGGCGGTCTCGGCGTAGGGGTAGATCTCGGGCGCAGGAAGTCCGTCCGGCCGACCATCCACCCAGCCTGTCTGACTGAAGTGCACGTGGGCGTCCACCAGTCCGGGTGTGACAAAACGTCCCCTCACGTCCACTCGCCGGGCGTCCGTGGGAACGGGACAGCGCGCCGCTGGGCCGACGCACGTGAGCCGCCCGGCGGTGGCGACGACGACGGCATCGCGGATGGCCGGTCCGCCGGTACCGTCAATGACCGTCCCGCCCACCAGCGCCACCGTTTGTGCGGCGGCATCGGTGGTGACGACCGCACCTGCAAGGAGCCAAACGAGACGACGAATCATGCGGGCTTACAGGGTCCGCCCGTCGGAACTCGCCACGCCGCGCTCCCGCTTCTGCCGCTCCACCATGGCGGCGACGTCGGCGAGGAGCTGACGGGCGTCGTACAGAATCCCGTCTTTAACCGTGTACCGCACGCCGCCAACGCGCTCCGGCTTGCCCGTTTGATTGTTCAGCCGAACCGTGCCCGTGCCATACAGCACTTTGAAATTCGCGATCGGATTCTCTGGTACGACCACGAGGTCCGCGAGTAACCCCGGCCGGACGACCCCAAACTCGATGTCGCGGCCTTTGGGTTCGAACAATGCCTGCGCCGCGTGAAGCGTGGCGCCGCGGATCACCTCGAGCGGATGGAAGCCGGCTTCCTGAAACAACTCCAGTTCCTCGATGTAGGAGAACCCGTACGTGTTGTAGATGAACCCGGCGTCCGTGCTGGGGGTGACGCGGCCGCCCATGTTCTTGTACTCGTTGATGAACTGCATCCACACTCGGTAGAAGTTCTTCCAGGCCACCTCGTCCCACGTGGTCCAGTCGTAGAAGTACGCGCCGTGGTTCTCGCGATTGGGCGTGTAGAAGTCCCAGAGCGAGGGCAGCGTGTACTTGTCGTGCCATTCGGCCTGGCGCCGGCGCATCACGTCACGGCCGGTGAGGTAGGTCGTCATGGTCGGGTCGAGGACCGCCTTGCGCTCCAGCAACTCCTTGAGGAACGCATTCCACTTCTCGCCGCCGGGCTTCACGAGGCTCCACTGCCGCGCCACCTGCCCGAAACGCCATTGCTCGTCATTGTAGTTGTAGTCCACGGGCCACGGCTGGATGTCGTGGCCTTCGTACATGGACTCGAAGATGCCGTAGAAGTGCGTTACGGTACCCAGGCCCAGGCGGACCGCGTCGAGCGCGTTCATCTGCGCCACACCGGTCTGGGCGAGATGCGCCGTGGTGCCCAGGCCATGCTTCTTGGCCTCGTCAATCAATGCCGCCATGATCTCCGGGCGGTGGGCGCCGAGCTTCAGGCCGTCAATGCCTTTGCCGGCCGCCCAGCGCACCCACTCGCGGGCGGCTTCCGGCGTGTCAATCGATCCTCGGTTCCATCCCGTGCCCGGGCGATGATACGAGAACATGCGAGGAGCCGTGATCTCGTTCCGCGCGCTTCGTCCTTTTTCACTCAGCGACCAATCGAACCCGCCGAACGGCACGCCACGGACGGTCGTGACGCCGTGTCCCATCCAGAGTTTGTACACGTACTCGGCCTCGGGCGCCTTGGGCGTGCCGCCGGTGTGCACGTGGAGGTCCACGAAGCCCGGCAGGACGTACATGCCTGCGGCGTCGAGTTCTCTCGTGGCGTCCTTAGGGCGGCGCTCGGGATTGATCGGCACGCCGGGCACGCCCACGTCCACGATGCTGGTGATGCGGTTCCGCTCGACCACGATGTCCACCGGGCCGCGGGGCGGGGCGCCCGTGCCGTCAATCAGGGTGGCGCCGCGAATGATCAGGCGATCGAACGGCCCTTCACCTTCGGCGCGGGGAGGGGCCGGCTTGGCGTCTTGATCTTGTGCGACCGCCGGCAGCGCCTGGAAGAGCCCCGCAAGACCGGCGACCGCCAGCATGGATGGCTGAACCCTGAAAGCGAGCATGATGACCTCGAGGGCGGGGAGAGGGTCGGCCAAAAAATGCTCTCGGGGGCGGGACTTCCGCTACCGCGGCGTTCGGGCGTGCGTGGGCCAGGGACCCTACGCGTGGTGTCGGTCGCGCAGCTCGCGTAGGGCCCGCGTCACAAACACGCGCGTCATCTCCTTGCGCCACGACAACCCGAAATCCGTGTTGTCCATCGGCTTGGCGGGCTTGAACGCCGCGAGCGCGGCGGCCGCGATCGCCTCATCCGAGAGATCGGTCCCGACGATCACCGTTGCAGCCTCCCGCACCTCCTGCGGCACGCTGGCCACGGCGCCGAGGACGATCCGCGCATCCGCCACGCGGGCGCCGTCCCACCGAACCCACACCGCGACGCCGAGCACGGGGAAATCAAACGATCCACGACGCCGCAACTTGTGGTAGGTCGCGTCCCAGCCGTCCGGTGCCGGAAGCCGTACCTCGGCGAGGATCTCGTCCGGCTGCTTGGTGAGATAGTTGATGCCGTCGTTGTGGTAGAACCGCCCCGCCGGCAGCACGCGCTCGCCCCCCGGTCCCACGAGCAGGAACTGTGCGTCGAGCGCCACCATCACGGGCGCCAGGTCGGACGAGTTCACCGCCCAGCACCGCGGGCTGCTCGGCGCCACCCAGCAGATGTCGCCGTCCTTCTTCATGCAGAAGTGAATCGCCTTCCGCCACTCGTATGACTGGTTGTAATAGTTGCACCGCGTGTCGAGACACAGATTGCCGCCGAGCGTGCCCATGTTGCGCAGCAGGGGAGTGCTGATCAACTCGGCCGCGCGCGCCACGGCGGGGTAGTGCGATCGAACCTCGGCGTTGTTCGTCAGCTCGGCGAGCGTCACCATCGGTCCGAGGATTACCCCGCGCCCAGGTGTCGCTTTGCCCTTCCGGCTCCGCCCTTGACCACCGGCTCGCAGTTCTTTCACCCCGGCGAGCGCCACGACCACCGTCGGCTCCTGGTGCCGCCGCTTCATATTGGGGTACAGGTCGGTGCCGCCCGCCACGTACATGCCCGCGGGCCCGGCATCCGCCTTCATCTCGAGCGCCTGTTTCAGCGTCTTTGGCTCGAGATACGTGAACGACGGCAGTCGGAGCATTAGCGAGCGCGCTTCACGGCCCTGGGCCCGTCAGGCTCGGGCACCGGCACGGCGTCGCTGCGGCGCGTTCGGGGCGCACCGCTGCCGCCGGACCTGCGCGCGTCGCCGAGCGCGCTACCATCGCCACCTTCCCATGGTGGGGGCACGCGCGTCGCCTCCGGCCAGGGAATCTCGGGGAACCGCGAGGGGCCACAGCGTGCCGCACCGCCCTTTGCCTTGTCCTTGAGCGCACGGAGCACTTTCTCCGGCGTGATCGGCACCTCGTCAATTCGAACGCCCACGGCGTCGTACACCGCATTCGCCACGGCGGGCGGCACGGGGAGCAGCGGCCCCTGGCCGACTTCCTTGGCGCCGAATGGCCCGTTGGGATCGGGATCTTCCACCAGGTACGTCACCACGTCGCACATCTCGATCGTCGTGGGGCTCTTGTACTCCAGCATGCTCGGGATCTTGTGCATCACGTTGCGGCTATCTCGATACGCCATCTCCTCCATCAGCGCTTCGCCCAGCCCCATGTAGATGCTCCCCTCCACCTGTCCCATCACGCTCACGGGATTGATGCATTGCCCTACGTCGTGCGCGATCCAGATCCGCTCGACGCGGACGATGCCGGTCTCGGGGTCCACCTCCACCTCGGCAACGGCCGCGCTGTAGGAGTACGCTGGCGACGGTCCTACGCCGGCACCGCGGTACCGCCCGGCGGCCGTGGGGGTCTTGTAGCTCCCCACGGTTCCGATGGTGCCATGGGCCGCTTCGGCGAGCTGCACCGCCTCCACGAACGCCATGCCGCGCTCGGGGTTGGTGCCGTCGAACACGCGCCGGCCGGCGAAAACCAGCCGGTGCGGTGGCACGTCGAGCTTCGCCGCCACGTGCGTCGCAAGGATTTCGCGCGCTCGCTCTGCTGCCTGGATCAGCGCGTTGCCCGTCATCAGCGTCACACGACTCGAGTAGGAGCCGAGGTCCACGGGCGTGAGGCTTGTGTCGGCCGTCACCACGTGCACGTCTTCCAGGTCCACGCCCAGCATTTCCGCGGCGATCGTGGCCAGCACGTCGTCGGAGCCTTGACCGATGTCGGTGGAGCCGCAAAACACCGTCACGCCGCCGCCCCGGTCGAGCTTGAGCTGGACCGCCGACTGCGGCATGTCGTTCCAGTAGATCGGAAGGCCTGCTCCGCAGAGGTAGGATGAACAGGCGAGCCCGACGCCGCGCCCGTAGGGCAGCTGACGGAACTTCCGCTCCCAGCCGGAACCTTCCACGACCTTGCGGATGCAGGCGCCCAGCCCGATGGAGCCCACGCGCAGGTAATTCGCGGTCAACGTCCCCGGCGGCACGAGGTGCCGCAGCCGCATCTCGGCGGGGTCGAGCTTCAGGTCTTCGGCGATCTTGTCCAGGTGCACCTCGAGCGCGAAGCGCGGCTGGGGCGTGCCGTGCCCGCGCTTGGGTCCGCAGGGAGGCTTGTTCGTGAACGCGCGTGCGCCCTGGAACTTGTATCGCGGCACCTGGTACGTGACGGTTTGCAGCGCCCCGGTGTAGTACATGCTCGCCACGCCGTAGGAGCCGTAGCCGCCGCCGTCGAGCAGCGACCGGAAATGCATCGCCGTGATGGCGCCGTCCCGCTTGACCCCGGTTCTTACCCACATGAGAACGGGATGGCGGCCCCGGTGGCAATAGAACACTTCCTCCCGCGTGAGAGTGATCTTCACGGGTCGCCCCGTCATCATGGCCAGCTTGGCGACCACGACCTCGTGATTCATCGGATCGCTCTTGCCGCCGAACCCGCCGCCGTTGGGGCAGGCAATGACCCGAATGCGCGAGGCGGGAACGTCCAGCACCCTGGCCAGCGCCCGGGCATGGAGGTAGTGGGGCGTCTGTGTCGAGGCCCAGACGGTGAGTTTCCCATCCGGGGACCATTCGGCCAGTGCGGCGTGCTGCTCCAGGGCGAGGTGCGTGCTTCCCTCATAGAAGAACAGATCTTCGCGGATGTGGTCCGCCTCCGCGAACCCGGCTTCCACGTCGCCGAACTCGAGATTCGTGAGCTTCTGCAGGTTGTTGTGTTTCGCGTAGTCGTGGATCTTGGGCTCGGCCTTTTCGATTGCCTCTTCGGGCGACGTGATCGCCGGGAGCACGTCGTACTCGACCTCGATCAGGTCGAGCGCCGCCGTCGCGATGTCCTCGCTCGTGGCCGCGACCGCCGCCACGGGATCGCCTACGTAGCGGACCTTATCTACCGCGAGCGCGTGTTCATCCTGACTTACGGGCAGGATGCCGAACGGCGTAGGGAGGTCTCTGCCCGTGAGCACGGCCTTCACGCCGCGGAGTGCCGCGGCGCGTGACGTGTCGACCCTGACGATGCGCGCATGAGGATGGGGCGAGCGCAGCAGCCTGGCGTACAGCATGCGCGGCAGGACGAGATCGTCGGCGAACCTCGTGGCGCCAGTGACCTTCGCCGCGGCGTCCACCCTGCGATGCGCCCGGCCCACGACGCGGCGGGCGAAGGCCTCGCGATTCGAGGCCCGTCGGTCCGCGTGGCCGCCTTCAGCGTTCGCCATAGACGGATTCTTCACGCGGGCGTGCGTCCTCACCACGCATCCATGCGGCGGCAAGCTCGACCGCCTCGTAGATCTTGATGTAGCCGGTGCAGCGGCAGAGGTTGCCGGCGAGCGCTTCCTTGATTTGGTTCCGCGTCGGTGTGGGGTTGGCCTCGATCAGCGCCTCCGCCGCCAGCAGGATCCCCGGCGTACAGTACCCGCACTGGGCTGCGCCGAGATCCGCGAACGCTCGCTGGAGGGGATGCAGTTGCGCCCCATGGGCCATGCCCTCGACGGTGCGGATGGACCTGCCCTCGCAGGTCGGGCCGAGTACGAGACAGGACAGCACGGGCGTGCCGTCCATCCGTACGGTGCAGGCGCCGCACTCCCCCAGCTCGCATCCGTGTTTCGTGCCGGTAAGGCCGAGGTCTTCGCGAAGGATCTCGAGGAGCGTCTTCTGAGGGGGGACAACGACCTCTACTGCTTCGCCGTTCACCTCGAAGCCGACGCGCACCTTCCCCGCCGCGTCAGACCGTCGACGCGCCAAAGAGAAACGCCTCCGTCTGTTTCGTGAGGAATTGCTTGGCCTTGGGATCGAGCAGATTGAGCCCGTAGTGATTGATCACGGCCGTTTGCTGCCGGAGCCATTCCTTCCAGCAGACCTGGCAAATGGACGCGTGAATTCGCATGCCGAGCTCGCCGGGCAGCGGCGGGCGGGCGAGCGGCTCACGGGTCTGGCCGCATCGGGCACAGGTGATGGTGGGCATCGTCCTCCGGTGAGGTCGCCTCGTTAGCGTGCGCTACGGCGCAGTAAACCGTCGGCCAGAGGCGCCGGACGTGGTGAGATTGCCAACGGCTGCAACCGAGTGCTAATTGCTGATCCGCCGCAGGTCCGACCGCCGACTCCCGAGGCCTTCGGCCCGCCGATCATCTGGGAGGAATTTAACTCTGGAACCCGGCAGTCCAAGCCGTGCCCCTGACCCGCGCGTCGGCCTGTGTGCGGATTGCCTGCACAGTCGCCAGATTTCGGCGCGGCGGGGGTCGGTATTCTGGCGCTGTGGCCGCTCCGAATTCGATTCTGCGTTCCCCAAATACCCCGTGCTGCCGGTGCTGCGCTGTGCCGGATATGAGCCGGTTTCACCCCTTGAACAGGAGTCGCGATGAACGCTGGATCTGAATCGGGACGCTGGTGGGCATCGTTCGGTCACGGTCGTTCGCTGTCGGTATCGCCGGCCGCAGACGGGGCAGGAGTGACCGGCACCGGGTGGCGAAGCACGTCTTGCCTGTTGGCCCTGACCGTCACGTCGTTTCTGCTCTGTTCGTTCGGCCCGCCCGCCCCATTGCTTGCCCAGGACCGCTACCTGGAGCAGGCCCGTCAGCTCATGCGCGAAGTGCCGCTGATTGACGGGCACAACGATCTCCCCTGGGCGGTGCGCACGGGTTTCGCGTTGAGCCTCGACTCGGCGGACATTGCCCGGCCTCAACCGCGTCTCATGACCGACATCCCGCGGCTCAAACAAGGGCTCGTGGGCGGGCAGTTCTGGTCGGCCTATTCGCCGAGCTCGTTCGAGGGCCGCGGCGCGGCGCGGGTGGGGTGGGAGCAGGTGGATTTCGTGCACCGTCTCGTCGCCCGGTATCCCGAGACCTTCGCGATGGCGGGGACGGCGGATGACGTGGTTCGCATTCATCGCGCCGGCAAGATCGCTTCGCTGATCGGCCTCGAGGGCGGGCATATGATCGAGAACTCCCTCGGCGTGCTGCGGGAGTTTTACGCGCGCGGTGTGCGATACTTGACACTGACCCACTCTCGCAACGTGGATTGGGCCGATGCCTCCACGGACTCGCTCAGGCATGGCGGACTCACGCGGTTCGGCGAGGAAGTCATCCGCGAAATGAACCGGCTCGGCATGCTGGTGGACCTGTCACACGTGTCGGACTCCACCATGTGGGATGTGCTGCGAGTGACCGAGGCGCCCGTGATCTTTTCGCACTCGTCATCCCGGCGCTTCACGCCCCATCGGCGCAACGTGCCCGACGACGTGCTCCGCGCGGTGGCGCGGAACGGGGGCGTCGTAATGGTCAACTACGTGTCGTCGTTCATTCATTTGCCGGCCTACGAGCATGGCCAGCGCGGCCAGGCGTACGAGCGCGGTCTCCGGCAGCGCGGCCTGGACGGCAACGCCCTTCGCGATTCCATGGAAGCATGGAATCGAGCCAACCCCGAGCCCCGGCCCTCGCTGTCCGTGGTCGCCGATCACATGGATCACATTCGCGCGGTGGCTGGGGCGGACCACGTGGGTATTGGCTCGGACCTCGATGGTATCGATACCACGCCCATCGGTTTGGAAGACGTCTCCACGTTCCCGGCGCTGATCGCCGAGTTGCTGCGGCGCGGTTGGAGCGCGGAGGACGCGAAAAAGGCGATCGGGCTCAACGTGTTGCGCGTGATGCGCGCGAATGAGGCGGTGGCGGCACGCCTGCAGCGAACCCGTGGGCCGAGCGTCGCGCAGATCGAGGTGTTGGATGGATGGAGCACGAAGCCGCCGTGGGACGGACCGAGTAGGTAGCCAGCGCGGGGACACGGCATCTGGCTGGTCGGAACGTGTCTTGCTCAGAACGGGCGAGGCGTGGAAGGTGGCCGTGACAAGCCGGATCGATCGGTGCCGGTGCGAATGATCGGATGACAGTCGGGTTCGGACAACGAAGCACAGACAACGGACAATTCTGCCGAGAGAGGCTCGCCGTGACACGGAAACTCTGGATCGCTTCGCTGGTGCTCGGCATCGCGGTGCCGGCTTTCGCTCAGGACAAGCAGGTCATCACCGGCCCCGGTGCGGTGGAGGGACTGCCGTTCTCCCCGGCCGTGCGCGTGGGCAACGTGCTGTATCTTTCCGGGCAGATCGGCAACGTGCCGGGAACGCGCACCGTGGTACCCGGCGGCATAGCCGCGGAGACACGCCAGACACTCGAGAACATCAGGGCCGTGCTTGAGCACGCCGGCAGTTCGCTCAATCAGGTCTTCAAGTGCACGGTGTTTCTGCTTGACATCAACGACTACGCGGCCATGAACCAGGTGTACGCTTCGTTCTTCCCCAAAGACCCGCCCGCACGCTCCACCGTCGCTGGGAGCGGTCTCGCCCTCGGCGCGCGCGTGGAGATTGAGTGCTTGGCGCTCGCCGGCCGATGAAAGTCCAGCGCCAGCTCGCGGCCCTCGAGCCGTTGATCCTCGGCCCGGTTCGCGGCGTGAACGGGGAAGACTGGCATCGCCGCGTTCCCGGGAAGTGGAGCCTGGCGCAGATCATTCGCCACGTTGCGATCGGCGTGGATTATTCCGCAACCACGTTCGAGGGGCGCGCGGCGAGGACCGACATGCGCCGGCGCTCAACGCCTGGCCAGGCCATCATGCGTCACCTCATTCTCGGATTGGGGAAGTTCCCAAAGGGCAGGGAGGCGCCTGCCGGCAGCGTCCCCGAAGATCGGCCGGATGCCGAGGCCGCGGTGGCTCAGGTCCGCATGGGTATCGCGCGGTTCGAGGCGCTGGTGGAGACGTGGCCGCAGGAACGCTGGACCCGCATTTTCGTCAAGCATCCCGTGCTGGGCGACCTCAACCTCCCCGAGTGGATCCGCTTTCACTACGTGCATTGCCGTCATCACAGCCGTCAGATTCAAGCGCGGCTGCGGTGGCTGCGCGCGCAGCGGGCAACCACGCCCGAGGTACGCTAACCAGGCCCCATGCAACCGAACGACCGCATCACGATTCTCCGGAACCGCTTCCGAGCTCGCGACCTGCGGGTCTTCCGGGATCGAGTCCGGCGCTACTTCGAACAGCTCGAATACGAGACCGAGAGCCAACCGGTGGATCGCGATGCCTTACAGACCGCCCGTGCGGAGATCAACCGCATGCTTCCCCGAATCACGCAGATCGTGGAGGCCGCCGACCTTGGCGGGTCAGCGGGGGCGGCTGCCCGCAGCCCTGCCACCCGTGCCGTCGAGATCCTCCACAATATCTTCAGCCCGCGGTACGGTCCGGATTCGTATCAGGAGATCCTGGACGTGATTGACATGGCGGTCGGCGCGTACGACGCAAACCTGTACGCCGCGCTGTTGCGGACGGTCAATCCGTTCCACTACGTCTTGGCCGTGCTGGGGTTCGTGGGTGGCCTGCCGCGGCGGGCCCTAGTCGCCATCGGCGTGCTTCGCTCCGGGACGGCGCGCGTGCGTCCCGAGGAGCTTGCCCGACTCGAAGCCGCGCTCTCACGTCTCGCCGGCACGGAGGAGCTGATCGAGACTCGGTTCGCCGAGATGCGGGAGTGGCACTCCCGCATCTCTGCGGAGAGTACCAATCAGATGATGGAGCTGGCGGAGCGCATGGATTTCCTGGAGCGTGTTCTGGCGCGGGAGCGCCAGGCGCAGCAGCTCAAGCCGGCAGAGAAGAAGACGACAACGCCGGTCTAGCCGTTGACGACCTCCAGCCCCGTTGGGGCGACCGCCGGCGTGATACCGATTGCCGTGTTTCCGGCCGTGGTCAATGCGTGGGCCATTGCGGCCGCCGCCGCCGCGGCGCGCTCCCGGGGCGCGAGGGCGAGCAACGCCGAGCCCGCGCCGGAGATCGTGACGCCGTAGGCCCCCGCCGCGTTGCCGGCGCTCACTGCCGCATCGAACCCGGGAATCAATCCCTGCCGCCTCGGCACCGCGATCAGATCTTCCATGCCGAACCGAATGAGATCGCCATCGCCCTGCGTCAGCCCCAGAATGAGCGCGGCGGCCCGCGCCGACTGACCAACCGCCGTGTCTCGCGGGACGTCCGCCGGCAACCGCGCGCGCGCCAGGTTCGTGCTCACCGCCGCGTCCGGCACGGCGAGGGCGATACCGAGTGAGGCGTGCGGCGTGAGCCGGGCCGGCGGTGACGATGCGAGAAACAGGCCCCCGTATACCGCGGGCCCAGCGTTGTCCGGGTGTCCCTCGGCGGCTGCCGCGTGCCGGAACACGGCGTCGCGATCGAGCATGTCGCCCCGTGCGAGCTGGGCGAGCGCGACGCCCGCCACCCTCGCCGCCGCGGAAGAACCCAATCCCTTGCCCACGGGAATCGCGGAACGCGCTTCGATGTGCCAGCCCCCGGACACCCCACACTGCCGGAGGATGGCACTCATGATGTCGGCTGACTCGTCGAGGCCTTCCAGCGTGCCCTGGAGCCGAGCGGGACCACTCCCCTCCACCAGCCGAGCTTCGAGCCACAGGTCAAGGGCGAGTCCGAGGCAATCGAACCCGGCGCCGAGGTTGGAGGTTGAGGCGGGGACGCGAACGGTGTAGGGCATGCGCCGGGCGGCGGTCACCGGTTAGGAATCCAGGTACGGTAGGATAACGTGACCGTACCGTCCGCGCTGGTGAATCCGGTGGCCCCGGGGGAATGGTTGCGAAAGAGCGCGTCGAGATCGGCCCGCTGGCCGATACCCTACTCGTACCTCAATGCCACGATGGGATCCAACAACGCCGCACGCCGCGCGGGCCACAGCCCAAAAAAGACGCCCACCCCGGCGCTGAACGCGAACGCCACGCCGACCGCCAGCGGCGAGATCAGCGTGTTCCAGTTGGCGAGCTTGGACAGCCCAATGGCGAGCCCGGAGCCGAGCAGGATGCCGATGCCGCCGCCCAGCAGGCAAAGAACCATGGCCTCGACCAGGAACTGCAACATGATGTTGCTGCGCGTGGCCCCGAGCGCCTTCCGAATGCCGATCTCCCGCGTGCGCTCGGTGACGGACACCAACATGATGTTCATGATCCCGATGCCGCCTACGAGCAAGCTCACGGCAGCGATGCCGGCGAGGAGGAACGTAAACGTCCGGGTGGTCTCCTCGAATGTGGCGAGGAACTCCGCCCGGTTTCGGATTTGGAAGTCGTTGTCACCGCCCGGGGGAATCTGATGTTCCCGGCGCAGCACTCGTTCGATCTCCAACATCGCCAGCGGAACGGAGTCGGGATGGGACACTTGAACCGTGATGTTCCGCAAGCGATCCCGGCCGGCTACGCGATAGCGAGCCGTGTTGAGCGGAATGAGGATTTGCTCGTCCGGGTTCATGAACCCCTGGCCGCCCTTGGTGGACAGCACGCCGATGACCTCGAACGGAATGCCGCGAATCTGAATCTGCTGGCCGATCATCGCCGCGCCGTTGGCGTTGAACGCCGTGGGGATGGCCGATCCCAGCACGGCGACACGGCGTCGCCCCTCGTTGTCCCCGGCGGTGAACATGCGACCCGCCACGACGGTGTAGTTGTTGACCGGCGCGTATTCCGGAACCGTACCAACCACGCTGAAGTTGTTGTTCTGGTTGAGGTACTTGACCTGAAAGTTGCCGGAGATTTCCGGAACCACGGCCTTGAGCGCTCGGGCGTCCCGCGCCAGCGCCACCGCGTCGTCCACGGTCAGGGACTGGCGCATCTCGAAGCTCACGGCAACGCCACGCTGGAACTGGCCGCCGGAATACACCTGGAGCAGGTTGGTGCCGAGGGCCTGAATCCGGTCCTGCACGGATTTCCGGGCCCCGCTGCCCAGTGCCACCATGGTGATCACGGCCGCGACGCCGATCACGATGCCCAGGGCGGTGAGGACTGAGCGAAGCTTGTTGGCTCGAATCGCGCCCAGCGCGACCGCGATGATCTCGCCGAAGAGCATCTACGGGCGGATGATGACTGCGCCGGGCGGCGGCGCGGGCCCGGTGGTGGTCTGCCGCTGCACGCCGGGCAGTGCGTTGTTGCGCATGAACTGCTGCCGTTCCTGTTCCTGCTGCTGCGCTCGAATCAGGCTGGCGCTTGGCAGAATGAGGACGGTGTCCTGCTCGGTGAGTCCGCTGATCACTTCTGAGTAGTCAAGATCTGTGAGCCCGGTGCGCACCGGCACCGGCACCGGGGTGCCGCCCCGCAGGGCGAACACGATGTAGTCCCCGCCGAAGAGATAGTCGGATCCACCGGAGCTGCCGGGTCGCTGGAACATCATCGGGTCGCCTTCGCCACCGGTGCCGCCCATGACGACCATCCGTGGACCCGCTCCCGACCCACCTCGACTTCCGGTGCCGCCGGCGGCGCGCAGCTGTTGCATGACGGCGCGATCCTCTGCGGTGAGCGACTGGAATCCGCCGCTCTGCATCTTCGAGAACACCGCGCGAACGCGCTCCGCCTTGAGCCCTGGTGGAAGCGTGATCTCTCGGCCGTCTGGCGTGGTGATCTTCTCGCCCCCGGCGCCGCCATTCGCGGCGGCCTTCTGTGCTCCGTTGTCCGCGGCGCGCGCCCCACGCGCCCCACTCGCCGCGGAGTCCGGCCGGTTGTCTCGCTGCCGCGCCTCGGCCACCTGCTGCCTGACCTTCTCCGGGTCGAGCCCGAGGACTGCCGCCGCCGACGCAACGTCGCGCTGCGTTCGGAGCGCCGCGTTGGGAATCGCCAACACCTGCTGCCGCGCCCCGACGTGGATTTCCACCTCCGCGTTCATTCCGGGCTTGAGCAGCGTGTTCTCGTTCGCAATGCGGATCAGGACCGGAAACATCGTAACGTTCTGCTGCACCGAAGCCTGCGGCTCGATCTTGAGCACGTTGCCACGGAACGGCCGATTGGGGAACGCGTCCACCGTGATGGTCACGTCCATGCCGGGCCGGATCTTCCCGATGTCGGTCTCGTCCACCAGCGTCCGGACCTGAACGGTGTCGAGATTCGCCATGCGGAGGAGCACCGTGCCTCCGCTCACCTGCGAGATGGCCGACGAGATCACGGTGCCGGGCTCCACGCTGCGCTGGATGATGACGCCGGTGATGGGCGCCTTCACCTCGGTATCCTCGAACGCGATCTTGGCGTCTTCCAGGTTTCGTTGCGCGCGCACGAGCTGCGCGTTGGCATTAGCCGCCTGGAGCCGGGCAGTCTCGAATTCCTGTTCTGTGATGGACTGCGACTTGAACAGTTCCTCGGCCCGCCGCAGCTGCGAGCGCGCGTTGTCGAGCTGCGCCCGCGCCACCTCCAGGTCCGCCTCGGCTTGCGTGAGGGCATTGCGCGGCGCCCGCGGATCCACCTTCACCAGCAACTGTCCCGCCCGGACCAGGTCACCGGTCTCCGCCCGCACTTCGAGGATCTCGCCGGAGGCCTTGGACTTCACTTCCACCGTCGTCACCGGCTCGACGGAACCCGCGGCGCTCGCCGACACGATGATGTCCCGGCGCGCCACCGCCACGGGCTGATACACCGGGGGCGGCGGCGCCTCGCCGCAAGCGGCGAGCAAGAGCACCGCGGTGACCAACGATCGACTGCGCGTCCTCATGCTGCCCGCTCCGTGATCTCGTCGCGCTCGATCTTTCCGTCCAGCAGGTGAATCCGTCGGTGCGCGTGCGCGGCGATGTCGCGTTCGTGAGTGATCAGAATGATGGTCTGCCCTGCTGCGTGCAGCGTTTCGAACACGCTCATGATCTCGGCGCTGGTCTGACTATCCAGGTTGCCCGTGGGCTCGTCGGCCAGAAGGATGCTGGGGTCGTTGACCAGCGCCCGCGCGATGGCGACGCGTTGCCGCTGCCCGCCCGACAGCTCGTTGGGCCGGTGCCCCATCCGGTCGGCGAGACCCACGCGCTCGAGCGCCTGCGCCGCCCGTTCGCGCCGTTCTTTGGCGGCGACGCCGGCGTAGATCAGAGGCAACTCGACGTTGTGAAGCGCCGTGGCGCGCGGCAACAGGTTGAAGGTCTGGAACACGAACCCGATCTCCTTGTTGCGAATTCGCGCCAGCTCGTCGTCGTTCAACTCGCTCACCTTCTGATGATTGAGCCAATACTCCCCCGACGTGGGCGTATCCAGGCAGCCCAGCAGGTTCATCAACGTGGACTTGCCGGAGCCCGACGGACCCATGATTGCCGTGAATTCGTTCCGGCGGATCTGGAGGTCCACGCCGCGAAGCGCATGAACCACCTCGGCGCCCAGCTCGTAGTCTCGCGTGAGCTTGTGCGTGAGGATGATGATGTCCGGGAGCGGCGTGTCCCCGGTGCGGAAATCCATGGGCTGGGTCACAATTCCCTCCCGGCCAGCGCCTCGATCTGCGCCTTGGCGAGCAATAAATCGAGGCGGGCCTGCACCAGGTTCACCTCGGCCTGCCCCAGGCTTACCTGCGAGGTCAGTACGTCCACGATGGTGGCGGCTCCCAGGCGATACCGCTCCTGCTGCACGCGGAGATCCTCTTCCGCCGCCGCGCGGCTCGCTTCGGCGATCGCCAGCTGCTGGGCGGCCGTCTCGAGCGCGGCGAGTTGCTGCGTGAAGTTCGCATTCGCCTGGCGCCGCGCGTCGGCCGCCCGTGCCTCTGCAGCCCTGCGGGCGACCAGGGAGCGGGACATCGCGGTTTCCCGACTGAACCCGTTGAACAGCGGCCACGAGAGGTTGAACCTGAGGGACCAGCTGTTTCCGAGACGAGGCCAGTCGGTGACGGAGCCCGGCGACAGCCACACGTCGTTTTGAGCGCCCGCCCAGTTCTGCGAGAAGCTGGCCCGAAGCGTCGGCATGTACTGCGCCCGAGCGACTCCGACCTGCGCGTCGGCGGCGCGGGCCTGCGCTTCGGCCGCCTGCACGGACGGAGATCGGCTCACCACCTCCAGCCGGAGGGCGGCCGTGTCCAGGGCCGAGAGGTTGGGTAGCGCTGGCGTGCCGCTCGCCCGCACGGCGCCATCCGCTCCGATGAGCCGCGCCAGATTGGCCTCGGCCGTGGCCAACTGTGCCTGCGCATTGAGCAGCTGCAGACGCGCGTTCCCCAGTTCCACGGTGGAGCGCAGCGTATCGGACCGGATGGCGCTCCCCGCGGCCAGCTTGTCCTTGGAGATCTTGAGTTGCTGCTCGGCGCGGGACACCTGGGTCGCCGTGACTCTCACCAGCTCGGCCGCCGCCAGCGCTCCGAAAAACGCCTGCTTCGTCTGGAGAATGACCTGGAACCGCTGGTTGGTGAGCGACGCGTCGGCGCTGGACACGGTGGCATTGGCCGCCTTTGTCTCCGCCAAGCGGCTGAGGCCGTCGAACAGCAACAGCGAGGCATCCAGCCCGGTTGAATAGGACACGGACCGATTTCCCGTGATGTATTGCTGCGTCTGCGGGTTCCACCGGTCCGGCGAGTTCTGGCTGATGCCCGACGAGAAATTGAGGGTCGGCAGGTAGCTTCCGATCGCCTGGCGCTTGCCCGCGTAGGCCAGATCCAAATCACCCTGCGCTTGTACAATGGCCGGCTGGACCCGGAGGGCGAGCGCAATGGCTTCCTCCAGCGTCACGGCACGGTTCTGCGCCCGCGCCGCGCCCACGTTCAACTGTGCCAGCACCATCGCACCAGCGAGGGCACGCGCCGTCCGGGGTCTATGCCTCAAGCACTTCACATCTGACTGCACGCTGCGCTCCATGATCTACTCGGTTGTCCGGCGACCCTCTCTCCACTTGGACGGCCGCAGATCGACGGCGTTAGGTCGTTGCGAGAGCGGCTCGGGGTCAGCGCGGCGCACGCTCGCGCTCGCGCGCCGCGTGCAACGAGTCGTGTCGCGCATTGATACGCTGGAACAACTCCCGCTGCCGATCGTCCAGCAGCGGCATGATCTCGCTCCGAATCCTCAGCCTCAGCGTATCCACCTGTCGGTCAGCCTGGCGCCAGATCTCGCGGATCGCCTGCTGATTTCGGGCCATGATGTCCTCGACGCTGGCGCGTTGCTCCGGCGTGAGCTGCAGATCCCGCTCCAGGCGCTCGGCATAGCTGATTCGTCGCCCGCGATCGCGGTCGCGTCCGTCATCGCGATCGGCCAGCGCTGCCTGGGTCGCTCCGCCAACCGCCACCCCCGCCGCGAACGCCGCGGCCAGCAAGCCCGCAGCCCGCACCTTCGACCGGTTCAGCACGAGAGTCACTCCGGGTCCGGGACTTCCCACATCACACGATCCAGCTCGACTTCCGTCGCTCCGGCCACCACGACGGCGGGAGCGAGATCCTCGCCCGCCCGGCGCAACGCGTCTTCGATCGTGACGTCGCGATCCGGACGAAGAGATGCGAGAGCCAGCCAGAGGGTCGCACCCGCCACGAGTGCCAGCGCCGCAGCCACACCGGGCCTGGCCCACGTGCCCAGCACGTCCCACCATCCCGACGGCGAGATCTGTCCGTAGACGGCGGCGGCCGCTGCCTCGACTCGCCTGGCGAACGCCAGGTCGTCGGCAGAGGACAACAGCTCCCGCAACGCTTCGCCGATCTCCGGGTCCTTCCGGTGATCGAACGGGGATGTCATCGAGTCTCTCCCACTCAGGTTTTCCATGCCGCCAGCGCCGCCCGCAGCGTGCGCCGGGCGTGGAACACATGCGATCTCACGGTGCCTTCAGGGATGCCGAGGATTTCAGCGATCTCGCCGTGAGAGTAGCCTTCCACGTCGAACAACACCACAGCCACCCGTTGCCGCTCCGGCAATGTAGCCAGCGCGGCCCGCAATGCGTCGAACAAGGCTGCCCGGTCCGCGAGGCGATCCGGGGCGGCGTCGCGTGCCGCGACCTCCGGCGCGATCGCCTCGGTGGTCCGGACTCGCTCGCGCCGCAGCCGATCCAGCGCCGCGTTCGACACGATGCGGAGCAACCAGGGTCCAAACGGCCGCGTGGCGTCGTATCGACCCAGATTGCGAAGCGCCGACAGGAACGCGTCCTGCACGGCATCGTCCGCGTCCTGAGGGTCCCGCAGCACTGCTCGGGCCACCCGCCGCGCCTGGCCGGCATAACGCCGTACCAGCTCGCCAAATGCCTCGCGGTTACCGGCCTGGGCCAGCACGGCGAGCTCGGCATCCTTCATACGGACTTACGCGCCGCCCGCCGGGGGCGTTGAACGAGGCTCGTCGCCATAGCGCCGTCGAACAAAGAACTGTCCGGCGGCGTGCACGGCCACCCAGAAGCTCGCCAGCGCCACGAGGTACCCCATCACGCGCGGGGCCAGCACGAAGAGTGCGCCGAGTCCGAGCGACGTGAAGAGCGCCGCGCCTGCGATCGAGCGGCGCGCGCCTTCGGCCACGTGACGTAGCGTGACGACGGCGCGTTGTGAGACCTCGGTCGGGGACGGGGCGTGGGCTCGTTCGCGGGTGATCGGTCTGCTGGGTGCCACTGCCGGCGGGAGCCGGCGCGCCAGCCGACTGGGGATGCGGCGTGGCCGCAACGCGATCTCGACGGCTCGTGCAAGATCGCGACGAAACTGGGCGGCGACCTCCGCCGTCAGTGCTTCGTCGTCGAGCAGAACGTCCAGCTCGTAATTGGCCAGGAGGCTCGGGACATTCAAGTTGCTCGAGCCCACCTTCACCCAGCGATCGTCGGCGATGACAGTCTTGGCGTGCAGCATGGGCCCGCGCCACTCCCAGATCCGCACTCCGGCGGTGAGCAGCTCGCGATATCCAACCCGGGTGAACGCGCGCACGGCGGGAACGTCGCTGCGACCCGGTACGAGCACGCGCACGTCCACGCCGTCCCGGGCCGCGCCTACCAGAGCCGCGAACAGCGGTGCCGGGGCCACGAGATAGGCGTCGGTGATCCACAGGCGATTGGCCACGCTGGCCGCGAGCAGCTCAACGGCACGGTAGATACGCATCCGCTCGGGTACGCCTTCCACGACTCGCACGACGGCTGAGCCACAAGGGTCCGTGCGAGACGCTCGATCGCTCAGGGGCACCGGGGAACCCAACCGTGCCCACAGACGCTGGAACGTGAGGTCCAGGGCGGCGGCGGCCGGGCCGCAGATCTCGATGGCCGTGTCTCGCCACGGCAGTCGTCGGCGTTCGGGGTCCCCCGCCCACTCGTCACCGATGCACAGCCCCCCAACGAGCGCTCGCTGGCCGTCCACGCCGACGTACTTCCGGTGATCGCGTCGCAACGAGCGCATGGGATGCAGGAGGCGCACGGGCAGGCACCGCACCTCGGCACCCGCGCGCCGCAGTCGCTCCCAGAATGCGCCGGGCGTCCAGCGACAACCGAATGCGTCGTACAGGACGCGAACCGTCACGCCTCGTCGGGCGGCCTCCGCCAGCAGGGACGCAAAGGCTTGGCCGGTTCGGTCGTTTCGGATGATGTAGTTCTCGAAGTGCACCACTCTGGAGGCTTCGCTGATCACATCCTTAATGGCGTCGAGCGCCTCGGCGTCGGTAAGATGGCGCACTCGATTGCCGGAAATGGGCCGGGCGTCACACGCTCGATCCAGCGCGCGCTCCAGCGGCCCGTCACGGGGGGCGCCCGGCGATGCGAGCGGCGACGCTGCGGTCATGTCGTGACGCCGAGCCCGAGCGTCCGCTCCACCGGCTGGAGCGCTTCGATCACGAACCTGATGTGGTCGTCCAACGGTACGCCGAGTTCCGCGGCGCCCTGATGCACTTCGTCGCGATTGACGCCGCGCGCGAAGGCCTTGTCTTTCAGCTTCTTTTTCACGCTGGAAACCTCGAGATCGCTGAGGCTGCGCGACGGCCGCACGAGTGCACAGGCCACGAGGAACCCGCACAGCTCGTCAACGGCGAACAACGTCTTGGCCAGGAGCGTGTCCCGCGGCACGCCGGTGTACGATGCATGGCCAAGGATCGCCCGGCACATGGGCTCCGGCAGGCCGCGCTGGCGCAACAGATTCACGCCGAACGAGGGGTGCTGCTCCGTTGCCGAGTGAGCCTCGTTCGGGTAGCGCTCGTAATCGAAGTCGTGTAGCAGCCCGACAATACCGTAGGTCTCCTCGTCCTCGCCGTGCCTCCGAGCGTAGGCTCGCATGGCCGCCTCCACGGCGTACATGTGCTTGCGCAGTGCGTCGGACTGCGTGTACTCGTGCATCAAGGCGAGCGCTTCATCCCGTGTGATCGTCATGCCGCCTCCGGTAGCCACCGTTCCAGCCATCGTTGAAGTACGAGCAGGGCCCACAATGCGCGGGCATGATTGGCGCGCCCGGTCCGATGCTCTCGCACCAGACGGGCGACGTAAACATCGCTGAGGAGCCCCTGCTGCCTCAACCGATCAGGAGCGAGCAGCCGGTCCGTTTCGTCTCGCAGTCCCCGGTTAAGCCAGGCGGCGACTGGCACGCTGAGGCCGCGCTTGCGCCGATACACCACGCTCGGCGGCAGCAGTTGCTCGGCGATGCGCTTGAGCAGCCATTTGGTGGTGAGTCCCCGCACCTTCAGGTCCGTCGGCAAGCTCAGCGCGAAGGCCGTCACGTCCCGATCCAGATATGGGGCGCGGCCTTCGAGTGCCACGCGCATCGTCGCGCGGTCGAGCTTTGGAAGCAGGCGGCAGGCGAGATAGCCGGAGTAATCGAGCAGCATGGCGCTCCGGAGCGGCGAGGAGCCGCCGACAGGCTCCTCAGCGCGACACCGGCGATCACATGGCCTGGCCAGGACGCCCCCGGAGAGGTCAGTGCCCGTCCAGGCCACGTGCCGCTCCCGCCACGGCAGCTCCGCGGACTTGGCGAAGGCGCGCAGCAGCCAACGGATCGGCACCTTGTCGTGCGAGGCCGGGAGCACGGTGCTCACGTGACGGAGCGCCTCGCGGATCCAGCGCGGAAGCCTGACCAGCCATGGCGTCAGCACGTGACCCACATACGTGGGATAGCCGCCGAACAGCTCGTCGGCGCCCTCCCCGCTCAGTACCACCCCGACCTCTTCCTTCGCCCTGCGGGCAAGGAGGAACGTCGGCAGGATTGCGGGATCGGCGATCGGCTCGGCGACGTGATCGGTCAAGGCGTCGAACGCGTCGTGCAGGGCCGGTTCGTCAATCAGCACCGTGGTGTGCCGCGCGCCGAGGGAAGCGGCGACCGCCGCAGCGTGCCCGCTCTCGTCGTACGTACGCGCCGCGAACCCCGCCGTGAACAACCGGAGCGGCTTCACGCCCTGGCGGGCCGCAACCGCTGCGATAAGCGAGGAATCCACGCCCCCACTTGCGAACACGCCCACGGGAACGTCGGCCTGCAGCTGTCGCGCCACGGCTTGATCAATGAGCGATCGTCCTCGGGAAATCGCCCTGCCGACGGAGCACGGCGTCTCCGTCACCGTGGTCGGGTTCCAATAGCGGATGCGGCGCACGGTCGAGCTGCGGTGGACCTCGATGCTTCCTGGCTCCACGCTCTCGATCCCGGCAACCAGCGTTCGTGGTGGCTGACTGAAGCCAAGCGTCAGATAGTCAAGCAACGCCGCTGCATCGAGTTGCCTGGAGAGGCCGGGGTGTTCGAGCAGCGGAGCGATCTCGGAGGCGAACCAGGTCTCGCCCCCCTGCGTGGTGCGGAACAACGGTTTCTCTCCGGCGCGGTCCCGGGCCAGCACCAGTGCGCGGGCTGACTCATCCCAGAGAGCAATCGCAAACATGCCCACGAGGTCGGCCAGCGCCTCGGGCCCACCCTCGAGGTAGAGCGGGATCACGACTTCGACGTCCGACGCCGATACGAACGGGTAGTTTGCGAACCGGCGACGCAGCTCGGCCGCGTTATACACCTCCCCGTTACACGCCAGCCAGATGCGGCGCTCGGCATCAAAGAGCGGTTGATCGGCGCGGGGCGAAAGGTCTTGAATGCGAAGTCGCGTGGCCCCGAGAAGCACGTGTGCAAGCGCACGCTCGCCGTGACCATCCGGGCCCCGGTGGCGCAGGCGAGCGGCGAGTCGCGCGCTCCGATCGCGGTACCGCAGGGGGGACCCGTCGAGCGCCGCCATTCCGTAGATACCACACACGACGATTCAGCCTTCCCCGGCGAGCAGCGTTCGGCCGCACGGGCCGTAGGCGGCGTGCTTCCGTGTCTCGATCAAGAGCGGCACACGGCCCTCAAGCACCGCCCGCGCGTCACGGTCGTCCGCGCGCGTCACGAAGACGCGCACGCGGCAGTCCTCGAGTGCGTCGCGCCACCAGTCTCTGGGACGGAGGGTGGTGCCGGGGGCATCTCGCCAGCGGTGAACGCGCAGTGCGAGATAATTGCTCGTCAGCTCGCGACCCGAATCGGTGGCGACGAATATGGTTCGCCGAAGGTAGAACGGTAGCGACAGCGGGTACGTCTCGATCGCGACCACCGTGGATCCGGGTTCGAGCAGCGGGAGGATGGCCTTCGCCATAACCGCCGCGGATCGCTCGCGACCGATCTCACGCATCAGCCGTCCGCTGGCAATGGGAATGGCGGCGGCGGGCAGGGCGAGAACGGCGAGCGCGGCCGCAGCGCGTGACCGCACGAGCCAGAACAACACGCCGGAAGCAATCGTGCAGCCACCGAGCAGGAGCGCGGCGCTCGGGATTGCCGACGCGATCGCCGGAGAGACGTCGAGCAGGCGCGGCACGATCGCCGGCGCGGCGGTGAGGATCGCGCCGACGGCGATGATTGTGACACTCGTCCCGGCGGCACCGGGGACCCGCTCCCCGACCCATGCGCGAGCGGTAAGAAGCGCCATCGCGGGCACCAGCGGCACCACGTATTGCGGCCGCTTCGATTGCGCGAGCGTGAAGAAGACGAGCGGCACGAGTACCCAGAGCAACAGAAAGACCGTGCGATGGTCCCGCCCGGCACCGTCGCGGCTGGTCAGCCGGCTGGAGCGCCAGCCCGCCACGAGTGCTGCCGACCACGGGAGCGTGCCCGCGAGCAGGATGGGGATGAAGTACCACCATGGTCCCGTGCGTCCCAGGCCGCTTGTGAGCCGGTGCGCCGTCTCGGTCACAAGGGCGTACTCGACCAGGTCCGGCACGTCCCGAGATGCGAGGACCACCCATGGGAGTACGAGCGCGGCGCAGGCCAACGGTCCCGCTGGGGTCCAGACGGCGACGTTCGCGCGGCGCCACCAGGCGTACGGGGCCGCAACCATGAGTGGCAGGGCGAGACCGATCGGTCCCTTCGTGAGGATGGCGGCGCCCATGCCGAACCATGCAAGGACGGTCCACACCCATGCGTCGAGTCCGGCGACTCGCCGCTCCACCGCCTCGTAGAACGCCACCAGCGCGACCGTGACGAACAATGTGAGTGTGGCATCGAAGATGACCGTGCGCGCGAACCCGAGGGTGAGCGGTGCTGCGCCCGTCGCCACGACGGCGGTCCATGCGCCCGCGTTCCCAAACAGCCGCCTCGCGAACCAATACACAACCATCAGCGTGCCAAGGGTGAACAGCAGCGACGGCAGCCGGGCGGCAAACTCGGTCACGCCGAAAACGCGCAACGCGACGGCGATGGTTGCGAAGTGGAGGAATGGCTTGTCCACGTAGGGCAGCCCGTTGAGTCGGGGACGAACGAGGTCGCCGCGTTCCGACATTTCCCGGGCGATCTCGGCGTTCCGGCCTTCGTCGGGGTCGAGCAGCGGATACGATCCCAGATTCGCCGTCAGGCCGGCCAGGACGAGCGCGATCGCGGCCCAGCGGGCCAATGCGGTTGATGTCATCCGGGGACGCGCCGGGACTCAGTGCTGGAGGCGACCCTCTCCCACGGCCGGCGAGGGTGCGACCGTGAGGGGCACCGTTGCCTGCACGTCCTGATCAACCGTGATCTCGAACACGTATCGGCCGGCGTGGGGAAACGGCACGTCGAACACGAGCACGGCGCCCGCTTCGACTTCGGTGACACCCGCCGCGGGCTCGGCGAACACCACCGTGCCGTTGCCGGCCAGGATTTCGGCGCCGGCCTCATCGCGGAGACGAATCCGAACGGGGTGCTCACCGACTTCAGTCCGTTTCCCCTTCAGCCGCAGCACCAGGTGGAGCCGGGGATGCAAGGCCGGGAACTGGGCCACCCAGATGTGCTGGAAAATTCCCAGCACCGAAAGCTTCCCGTACTGATCCACAAGGGCGTAGTCACAAATCACTGCGAAGTCGAGCCTCATGTCGCCGCCAGTTCGGTGAGGGCTGCCGCCACGTCTTCCGCGTGATCGACTGGCGGACCGCACCGTGTGCCGACGCAGACGTACGCGCGCGGGGCGCGCCCGTCCAGCATGGCCCGCAACGCGGGTGGAGCGAGATCCACGGCCCCGGGAACCAGCCGCGTGATGACCTTGCGCGGGTGATAGGCGATTCGCGCCGCGAGTAGCAGTCGTTGGGCGCCGGCGTCGTCGGGAGTTCCCACGATCACGAGGTGGGCCGCGGGTTGAAGCGACCAGTCTGCCGCTCGCAGCGCCGTGGCGGCGTGGAGTGAAGCTTGCTCGAGGCTGCCAGCGAAGGACTCGAGCAGGTCCACGAGGCGCTCGCGCCACGGCGATTCACCGACATGCTCGGCCAATCGAGCGAACACGATGGCCGCCACGCCGTTCCCGGACGGGGAGGGTGCGTCATGAATCGGCCGCAATCGCTCCTTGAGGAAGCCCTCGCTTGCGCCTCGCGCCTCGCCCGCCGGGGTGTCGTACAACCCGCCCTCCGGTGCGCGGAACTCGGACCACGTGAACTCGGCAATCGCGCGCGCTCGCTCCAGCCACCGGCGGTCCCCGGTGACTTCGAACGCGTCAATGGCCGCGGCGGCGAGCTGCACCTGGTCCTCCAGAAGTCTGATCTCCGAGCCACCCACGGCATGCCCAACGCCGCGCGCGCCATCCCCGCCGGCCGCCGCTACGAACAATCGCTCCAGCGTCTTCAGCGCGTGGCGTTCGAGCGGCGGCCGTTGAAGCAGGGCTGCGGCCCCCAGTAAGGCGGAGGCCATCATGGCGTTCCAGCCGACGTACAGGGTGGGGTCGATCGCGGGCGCCGGGCGGCGATCACGCGCAGCTTTCAGCCTCGCACGCCCGGACCGAAGCAGTTGATCGACTTCCGCCTCGCTCTTGCCCGTGGCCGCCGCGATCTCGGCCACTGGGCGACGTACCCACAACACGTTCCTGCGACGGTTGTGGGGCATCTCGCCGAACTCGTCAATGTCGTAGTGGCGCGAGAGGACGGCGAACTCGTCGTCCGTCGTGACGGCGCGGACCTCCTCTGTGGTCCAGGTGAAGTAGTCTCCATCGTCCCCCGGACCGACGTCGGCGTCCTGTGACGCGCCGTAGCCGCCCTCGGGGTGCGCCAGGGCTTCCATGACCCAGTCGGCTATGCCGCCGGCCGCCAGCCCGTACAACTCGGCCGCCCGTGGCGGCGCAGCCGCCGTGCCGGCGCGCGCTCCCGCCACGGAGAGCGTGAGAGCGCCGTGAGTGTAGGCACGCAGCAACTCCGCGTTGTCACACGTCATCTTCTCGAAGTGCGGCACAATCCAGCGCGCGTCCACGGAATAGCGATGAAATCCGCCGCCCACCTGATCGTGGATCCCCCCGGTCGCCATGGCGCACAACGTCCGGTGGGCGATCTCCGCCGGCCAGCGTTCGCCCGTGTCGTACCAGCGGGCGAGCAAGAACTCGCACGCGCCCGGGTGCGGGAACTTCGGCTGCGTGCCGAATCCGCCGTAACGGACATCGAACACGCGGGCCATGCGATCTGCGGCGTCGGCGAGAAGTCGCGGCGTAACGCGCCCCCTGCGCCCTTCGTCAAGCGCGGCGGCGCTCATGTGCTTCTTGATCTCGGCGGATTGCCGCGCCACGTCGACGGGCTGGTTGCTGAAGAAGCGACGCAGCTCAGTCAGGACCGAGAGGAACCCCGGCCGGCCGTGCGCGTCTTCGGGCGGGAAGTACGTGCCGCCGTAAAACACGTCGCCGTCCGGCGTGAGAAACGCCGTCAGGGGCCACCCGCCTTGCCCGGTCAGGGTTTGAACCGCCCGTTGATACCTGGCGTCCACGTCCGGTCGCTCGTCTCGATCCACCTTGATGCAGATCCAGTCGCGATTGAGCACCTCGGCCACGCGGGGATTCTCGTAGGATTCGGCGTCCATCACGTGACACCAGTGGCACCAGGCGGCACCAATGTCCAGGAGGACCGGCTTCCCTTCCGCCCGCGCCCGCTCGAACGGCTCCGGTCCCCACGGAAACCACTCGATCGGCTGATGCGCGGCCGACCGCAGGTAAGGGGATTGCGCCGCGGCGAGCCGAGAGGCGGTCACGGGCTGGCTGACGGGCACAGGCTGTTGATGGGACAGATCTCGCACTTCGGCTTGCGCGCCTGGCAGATCTGCCGGCCGTGCTGGATCAGGAGATGGGAGAACAAGGTCCACTCGCGTCGGGGCAGGAGCGCCATCAAGTCCTGCTCGATCTTCACGGGGTCGTCATTCGTGGTGAGCTTCAGGCGCCGCGCCAGGCGGTGCACGTGCGTGTCCACGACGACTCCCTCATTGATCCCGAACGCGCTGCCCAGCACGACGTTCGCGGTCTTGCGGCCAACGCCGGGCAGGGCCGTCAGTTCTCGCATCGTGCGCGGCACCTCGCCGCCGTGACGCGTCACCAGCGCCGCCGCCATGGCCAGGATTGCCTTCGTCTTGTTGCGATAGAAACCGGTGGACCGGATCTCCTGTTCGAACACGGCCGGGTCCGCGTTCGCGTAGTCCGCCGCCGTGTGATACTTCGCAAACAGATCGCGCGTCACGTCGTTGACCCGGGCGTCGGTGCATTGAGCGCTCAAGATCGTGGCGACCAGGAGCTGGAGCGGGTTTTCGTGATGCAGCGCCGTCCTCGCGTCCGGGTAACGCCGCTTCAGACGGGTGATGATCGGCTTGATCCGCTGCGCCGCTGGAGCGGAGCGCCCGGCCCGTGCGGCAGACGCACGGCGCGTCGTCTTGGCCATGGAAGGGAACCTAGCCCGCGGCGGCGACCAGGGCGAGATGAGCGACGTGCAGGAGCTCGGCCTCTGTCACGACGGAGCGAAAGCCGGCGCGGTCTCCGCCGGCCATAACCGGTGCAAAAGGTGGCCGGCGTTGAATACGCGCCGCACGGAGGACGTCGTCGAGCGGTGCCGTGATCGTGATCTGACTGAACCCGGCACGTTCGGGTCTGAGCCCGAGCACGGCCACGACGGTCAGCTCGCTTCCTTGCTCACTTGCCACGATGAACAGGCCGTCGATTGGCTCGTGGGGCGCGTCGGGTGACACCTGGGACCAAAACCGGCGCTCGGGCAGGGCCACGTAGCAGGCGCCGCCGGGTACGTGTGGTGGCCGATCCGGCACGGAACGGGCCGCCGCGTCCAGCTGTTCCAGCGAGACGGCGCAAGTACGCTGGCCCCCATCCCAGTAGTAGTACGCCGCGAAGAGCAGCACGCCGAGTTCTTCCATCATGGCCGCACGATTCGGCTCGTCTTTGGGGGGGGCGAGATCGGCCAGCAGGCGCTGCACCGCGTCAAGCTGCTCAAACTCCAGACGGCTGCGGCGGTCCCCCGTCGTCGCGCGGCGGATCTCGCCGAATCGCTCGGGGGCGATCTCGCCAAGCACGAGGTCGAACGGATGGAGACGGCTCACGGCGCGGCAGGAAGGAACGTATCGAGCACGGCAACGAAGCGGTCCGTCTCCTCCACGTGCGGAGCATGTCCTGACCGCTCCAGGATTATCAGTGGCGCCGACAACGCACGCGCCACGCGCTCGGCCGATGCGAGGGGAATCGGATCGTGCCGGCCGATCACGACGAGGGCGGGGGCGGTAACGACTTCCAGTCGTGGGGTGATGTCGTAATCGCCCAGGCTCTGCCACACGGCGCTTTGCGTGCGGCCGGTGACGCGGAATTCCGTCAGTTGGCGAGCCGCCGCGGGATCGCGGAAGTACCCCGCCACCGATAGCTCGAACAGCTTGCGCCGATACGCCTCAGGATCCCGTTCGCGCAAGTCGGAAGACCGCAGCGCTTCGCGAGCCGCGATGATCCGCGGATCCCTGGACCGCTCAGCGAAGCGCCGCTCGAACTCGTCGCGGTCCCGGCGGGACGCCGC
>DATMAW010000216.1:0-24416 GCA_035559715.1 Gemmatimonadales bacterium
GGCGCTGGGCGCGCTCAGGAACCCGGACGGTTTCACGGGGAAATGTGGGGACTGTGAGTTCCGCTGGGCGTGCGGCGGCTCGCGGGCTCGCGCCTTCGCGATGACTGGGGACATGCTCGGCTCGGACCCGTTCTGCAGCTACGACCCTCCGGCACGCGAGCGACGGGGGAATTCTCGATGAACAAGACACAGCTTATCAGTTGAATGAAGACCTCGCCGGTGAGTTCGGCGCCATCCTACAGTACCTCACATACGCGGCCAAGGTGACGGACCCGTATCGGCCGCAGCTATCCCCAGTTCCTCCTGGCGGAGGTACCTGACGAGCAAGCCCACGCCCAGTTTCTGGCCAACAAGACGTGGCACTGGGTGGTGAGCCGGCTATGCAACCGCGGCCAGGCTCAGGTGAAGATGATCTCGCCGCCCGCCGCGAGCCCGTAGAAGTCGCCCACCGTGATGATGTCCTCGACGGTGTCCACGAAGTCGGACTTCGCCAGGCCGAACATCTCCACCGACGCCTTGCACGCGAACAGCCGCACGCCGGAATCGGCGCACAGCTGGATGAACTCGCCGACCGGCGGGATGTCGAGTGCCGCCATCCTCTTGTTCATCATGTACGTGGCGAGCGCGCTCATGCCGGGCAACGCGCCGAGCAGCGTTGGTATCCCCAGGGCGGGATTGCCGACCGCCGCCACGCGGAGCCTGTTTTGCTTCTTCTTGGTGATGGCGTCGAGCCCGAAGAACGTGAAAAACAGGTTCGCCTCGATGCCCTCCATGCGGGCGCCGTTGGCCATGATGAGCCCGGGGTAGACGCCTTCGAGAGAGCCGTGCGAGACGATGATGGAAACCTTCCGAATCGCCTCGCGCTCGGTCGCCGTCTGCTGCTGCCCCACCGCTTCCGGGGCCGTCGCCGTCATGGTGTCCTCCCTTAGATGCAACCCTTGGGCTTCGGTATCCCGCCGATCTTCGCCGCGAGCTTGGCGGGTCCCTTCGGGAACAATTGGTACAGCTCCTTGACGGGGACGCCGGACTCCTTGCCCAGCGTGCGGATACTGGGCGCGGAGCCTTTGGCAAGGTACGTCTCACGCATGAAGCGGATCACCAGCCAATGGCGATCCGTGAGCGGGGCGATCCCGGTCTGCCGTGCGATCTCCTCTCCCAGGCTCTCGCTCCATTGCGCCGGGTCCTTGAGGAACCCTTCGGCGTCCACCTCGATCGGCATGTCGAGCATCGTCATCGTTGGCATGATGCAATCTCCTGGCTACACGTGGGTCGGCGCTGCAGCACCGGCGCGTGGTGGGATCTCCGCCAGGAGCGGCAGCGGCTCCTTGCCCGTCATCGTCATCTGTGGCGCGATGCCGGGGATGTCGTGACCCGGCAGCAGCAGGTTCCAGTACACCCACTGGAACGCCAGCTTGGCGAGATGATTGACGCGCGATTCGCGCAACAGCGGAAGCGGGCCGAGCGGGGTCGGGAACCGGCCGGGCAGCGGCTCGACTTCGTAGTTGAAGTCAATCAGCAACGCCTTGCCGAATCCGGTTTCGATGAAGCAATTCGCGTGGCCGTCGAAGCCGGGGTCCAGCGGCTGGCCTGCGAGGAAGCGCCGCACGTTGGGCGCCAGGACCTCGGCCTGGAAGTGTGCCACCGAGCCGGCCTTGGACGAAGGCAGGTCCGTGGCGTCGCCCAGCGCGAAGATGTTCGCCTTGCGCTTTGCCTGGAGCGTGTGGGGATCGGTGGGGACGAAGTTGAGACTGTCTCCGAGACCGTCGGAGCGGCCGATGAAATCCTGGCCCAGGTGCAGCGGGATCGTAACCAGGAGATCGAAGTCCACGGTACGATCATCCCACGAGACCAGGCGGCCCGCGGCGCCGTCCACCTGGCCGGTCGCAAACTCGGTCACGAGCCGGATGTTCTTGTCCCCGAGCAGGTGGCCCAGCTTGGCGGCGCAGGTTTCCTTGGTGAACGCCTTGTCGAGCGGTGTCACGAAGGTGATCTCCACGCGATCCCGGATGCCGCGGCGGGTGAAATAGGCGTCCGCGAGGAACGCGAATTCGAGCGGCGCCACCGGGCACTTGATCGGCATCTCGGTGATGTTGATAACGAGGCGCCCGCCCGCGAACTTCGCGAGCGCCTCACGCAGGGCCTGCGCGCCGGGCAGCGTGTAGAAGTCGAAGACCCTGGTGCGCCAGCCGTCGCCCAACATGCCTTCGGTTTCCTCGGGCGCCAGCCGGGTGCCGCTCGCGATCACGAGCACATCATACGGAACGGCAGCCCCGCTCTTGAGGAACACGACGTCCGCGTCCGGCTCGACGCGGTCGATGTCACCCTGCAGAAAGCATACGCCCTTGGCGAGCTGGGGGCGCCGCGGCCGCACGATCTGCTCCGGCCGGTAATCGGCGAAGGGAAGGAACAACAGGGCGGGCTGGTACACGTGATGGTTGTTCTGGTCCACGACGGTGATGCCCACGGATCCGTCGCGCAACTCGCGCCGGTAGATGCGGGCGAGCCGGTTGGCCATCATGGTACCACCGGTACCGCCGCCCAGAATTACGATCCGTTTCATCGAGGTCTCCCGCTTACGCGCCGCAGCCGCGGATGCACGCCAGGATGTGATGCACCTTGGGTTCGGAAATGGAATAGCGGATGAACTGCGCCTCGCGGTGCGCGGTCACGACGCCGTGGCCTCGCAGCGTGGCGAGCTGCTGTGACACCATCGCCTGGGTGGCGCCGGTGTACGTCTGCAGCTCGGTCACCGTCCGGCCGCCGCCCTCCATGGCCTCGAGCAGCATGAGGCGCAGCGGATGCCCCAGGCACTTGATGACGGCCGCCGCCTTCTCCAGCGTGGCCGGGTCGATTCGCGCCGCCGGTGTGGTCACGAAGCTCCTCCGCCGTATTGTTGCACCGACATATTGCAATACGGCTGACCAAGCACGCCGGAAGCCGGCGTGAAGCTTCCTTCAGCTAGCCAACACCCTGACTATCAAGAACTTGCGGCGCTCGGCGCTTCCCTCGCCCCAGAACACCCGCTGCGGGTGCCACGGATCCCGCGCACGCTCTCTCTCGGCCACATCGAGACGCGTTGAGAGATCCAGTCAAACCGAGGGCGAGACCTACGTTTCGCACCCGCCGCGGCGAGGCGGCGCGGGTGCGGCGGGCGGGATGGCGCTACGGTGCGCTGGTCACAGGGACGAGGCTCCCCGCGCGCGGGCAGGCGAGACTACGGCGTTGCCGCCTCCTGATGGTCCTCCAGGTGGTGCTTGATCTGCTTCCCCTCCACCAGGAACACCACGTTCTCGGCGATGTTCGTGGCGAGATCGGCCACCCGCTCCAGGTTCCGGCCCACGAGGAACAGCTGCATGGCCGCGCCGATCACATGTGGATCTTCGGCCATGTGCGTGAGCAGAATGCGGAATAACGACTGATTCAGCCGATCCACTTCGTCATCCCGCGCGCAGATTGCGCGGCCGGCCTTGCTGTCGCCCCGCACGAACGCCTCGAGTGACCCGGCCAGCATCTCGCGGGCGATCCGCGCCATCTCCAGCAGCTCAGGTTCCGGTGCAATGACGCGGTAGGCGAGCAGCCGCTTGGCCGCCTGCGCGATGTTGACCGCGTGGTCGCCCACGCGCTCCAGATCGTCGGCACTCTTCAACGCCGTGAGCAGCAGCCGCAGATCCCCGGCCATGGGCTGCTGCAGCGCCAGGAGGTGGGTGACCGTGTCCTCGATCTCGATCTCCAGCGCGTCAATCGCGTGATCCCCCCGGATGACCTGCTCGGCCGCGTTTTCGTCGCGATCCAGCAGCGCTCGTACCGCCCGCGCGAGGCCGTCCTCGGCCAGGCTGGACATGTCCAGCAGCCGTTGCTTGAGGCGCGCCAGCTCGTCGTGGAAGTGCCGCTTGGGTTCCGGGCTCATCCGAACCGCCCCGTCACGTAGGCCTCCGTCCGCGGATCTCGCGGGCGCGTGAATAACTCATCGGACGGCCCGAACTCGATCAGCTCGCCCATGTAGAAGAACGCCGTCAAATCCGCAATGCGGGCGGCCTGCTGGAGGTTGTGCGTCACGATGAGGATAGTGTAGCGCTGTTTCAGCTCCACCAGCAGTTCCTCGACTTTCTGGGTGGCGATGGGATCGAGCGCGCTCGCGGGCTCGTCGAGCAGCAACACCTGCGGTTCGAGCGCGAGAGCGCGGGCAATGCACAAGCGCTGCTGCTGCCCGCCGGACAGACTGACCCCGGAACGATGCAGCACGTCCTTCACCTCGTCCCACAACGCGGCTTGCCGCAGGGCGCGCTCCACGATGTCATCGGCCCCGGCCGTGGGCTCGCGGCTCAGCCGCAGGCCGGCCAGGACGTTGTCCCGGATGGACATCGTGGGGAATGGGTTGGGTTTCTGGAACACCATCCCCACGTGGCGGCGCAACAGGACGGGATTCACCGTTGGGGCGTAGATGTCTATGCCGTCCAGCAGCACCGTCCCCTCCACGCGCGCGCCCGGCACGACCTCGTGCATGCGGTTCAGGCAACGCACGAACGTGGACTTGCCGCAGCCGGACGGGCCAATGATGGCCGTGATGCGGTGTTCGCTGACCGGCAGCGTAATTCCTTTCAATGCCGGGGATGTATCGAACCAGGCCCTCAGATTCTCGGTGCGCATTTTCTCGCGCCCACCGCCCGGCGCAGGCGGATCGCCCGGGACTGCCGCGTCCGATTTCGCGGCCGGTGCCAAGCTGGGCTGCCGTCCGCCCAATCCGCGGGGGAGCAGAATGCTCACCAGTACCTCCGCCGCTGGAGCCGCATGCGCAACCAGATCGCCGTGGCGTTGAGCGCCACCATCAAGGCGAGCAGCACCACGATGCCTGCCGCGGCGTTGACGTGGAACTCCGGCTGCGGGCGGGAGACCCAATTGAAGATCTGGATGGGGAGCGCGGTGAACGCGCTCTTGAGCGAGTCCGGCACGAACGCCACGTAGGTTAGCGCGCCGATCGTGATCAGCGGGGCGGTCTCACCGATCGCCCGCGCGAGCGAGAGGATGATCCCGGTGAGAATGCCGGGGAGACACATGGGGAGCGTGACGAGCCGGAGCGTGCGCCAGCGATCGCCGCCCAGCGCGTACCCCGCCTCTCGCATGGAGTGCGGGACCGTGCGGAGCGCTTCGCGCGACGCCATGATCACCATGGGCAGGAGCAGCAGGGCCAGGGTAGCCGCTCCGGCCAGGAGGCTGCGCCCCAGTCCAATGACTCGAACGAACAACTCCAATCCAAGCAGCCCATAAATGATGGACGGAACGCCCGCGAGATTGCTGATGTTGATCTCGATGAGCCCCGTGAGGCGTCCCGGCCGGGCGTACTCCTCCAAAAAGATCGCGGCGCCGACGCCGATCGGGATTGCGATGACGGCCGTGAGGGCCATCAGGTAGGCCGTGCCCACCAGCGCGGGCAGGACGCCCGCGGCCGCCGCCCGGCGTGACGGATAGCTGGTGAGAAAATCCCAGTTGAGTCGTGGGAGCGCGTCTCGCAGCGCGTCCGCGAACAGCACCACGAGCAACAGCAGCGGCAGCGTGAGCGCCGCGAGACACAGCGCCCTGAACGCGTGTTCCGCGGTGAACCGGTGCCGGGGCGACGCGAGCGCGCCCGGCAGCGTCGCGGCCGTTCGGGGTGGGGGCGGAAGCGACTGCGCCGTGCCTGTCACAGCGAGCCCTTCAGAATGCGTTTCCGCAGCCGGTGGGACGTGATGTTCAGAACCAGGGTCATGAGAAACAGAGAAAGCCCCACGGCGAAGATCGTGCGGTACTCCAGCGTGCCCGTCGGCGTATCACCCAGGCTCACCTGAACGATGTACGCCGTCATCGTTTCGATGGGAACACGGGGATCGAGCGTGAGGCGCGGCTGCTGACCCGCGGCGATGGCGACGATCATCGTCTCGCCGATGGCCCGGGACAGCCCGAGAATGACCGACGCGGCGATGCCCGAAAACGCCGTCGGCAACGTCACGCGGAGGAGTGTTTGGAGCCTGCCGGCGCCGAGTGCGTACGCGCCCTCTCGCAGGCTGGCCGGCACTGCGGAAATCGCGTCGTCGGAGAGCGAGGCCACGATGGGCACAATCATGATGCCCATCACGATCCCGGGACCGAGCGCGTTGAATCCCGCAAGTCCCGGGATGAATCGCTGCAGCACCGGCGTCACAAACGTGAGGGCGAAGTAGCCGTACACGACCGTCGGCACGCCGGCCAGGACCTCCAGCGCGGGCTTGAGCAGCTTCCGAGCCCGGGGGCGCGAAAACTCGGCCAGGTGAATGGCGGCGAGCAGGCCGAGGGGCACCGCGACGGCGATCGCGATGGTGGTGGTCAGGAAGGTTCCGGCGAGCAGCGGCCAGATCCCGAAATGCTTGTCCGCGAACAACGGAGTCCACTGCGTGTCCGCCAGAAAGCGACCGGGCGAGACCTCGCGAAAGAACGCCAGGCTCTCCCCGAGCAGCACCGCGACGATTCCCGCGGTGGTGAGCACCGAGACGGCTCCGCACGCGAACAACAGGCGGGCGACGAACCGCTCGGTCGCCGCGCGCGGCGCCGTCAGCGCCATCCCGCCCGGCAGCGCCGTCGCGGGAGAGCTACCGGGCTGCATCGCCCTCCTCGGCCGCGAGCAATTGTTCCACGGACACGCCCGGGCGCGAGCCGGCGCCGCCGAACATCGAGCCCGTGGTGCGCGTGTCCACGCGACGCTGCGCCAGCACATAGGCGCGCGGCGGCAGCGGGATGTAGCCCACCTCGGACACCAGCTCGGCCGCGTGCTCGAGGTAGAACTTCACGAATGCCGCCACCTCCGGACGGTCCAGGGATCGCGTGGCGACGTAGATGAAGATGGGCCTGGACAGCGGTTGATACGTGTTGTTGCTCACCGTCTCCAATGACGGCGCGATCGGCCCTGCGCCATTGTCGGGCTTGCCATCGTCCACCGGCACAAGCTTCAGCCGGTCGCGATTCTCCGCGTAGTACGCGTATCCGAAGAACCCCAGCGCCAGCCGGTCCGTGGCCACGCCCTGCACGATGACGTTGTCGTCTTCGCTGGACGTGTAGTCGCCGCGGCTCGCGTGCTCCTCGCCCACGATCGCTTCCGTGAAGTAATCGTACGTGCCTGAGTCCACGCCGGCGCCGAAGAGGTGTAACTCCTCGTCGGGCCACCCGCTCCGTACCTGACTCCAGCGAGTGATGCGGCCCTGGGCGGCGGGCTCCCAGATGCGCTTCAGCTCGTCCACCGTGATGGACTCCGCCCACGTGTTGTCGGGGTGCACCACGATGGCCAATCCGTCGTAAGCCACCGGCAGCTCGACGTACTCGATCCCGTTCTGCGCGCAGCGCTCCACCTCGCTCGAACGAATGGGGCGCGACGCGTTGGAGACGTCGGTCTCGCCGCCACAGAACTTCTGGAAGCCGCCGCCGGTGCCCGAGATCCCGACCGTGACGTTGACATCGTGCTGCCGCTGGAATTCCTCGGCCACGGCTTCGGTGATCGGGTAGACGGTGCTCGAGCCGTCCACGGTCACGGTGCCGGACGGGCGGGGGCCGCATGCGGTCAGGATGGCGAGAACGGCGCCGACCCCGGCGCCGGTGAGGCGATGTGCGTTGTGCTTCGTCATGGTCCTATTGGTCCTTTCCATGCCGGTTCGCTGAGTTGCAGGGCTCGACGGACGTTCGAACGGCCGCGTAACAATCGGCGGAGGGACCTGCAACGAACGCGTAACGCCACTCCGCGCCATCAGAAGCTCGCCTGCCACATCAGCTTGAATTCCTGCGCCGTGCGACTGGCGCCGAGCGCGTCCTTGTAGCTGTAGAAGTCCACGCCGGCGCGCATGAGCGTGGTCGCGCTGAAGTAGAGGTTCAGCACCGGGGTCAGGAGGATCCCGTGGTCGCCGGCGACGTTCGTGTTGGGGTCGGTGTAGTCAACGCGGAGCGCGGGCTCGACGGCGCGCACCAGGCGCGTCTCCGATCCCCGGGTCTCGACGCGGTAGGCGCCGATCACGCTGGCGCCGCGGAACGTGACCACGTTGCTGTCCGCCGAGTTACGCAGGTTCCCGTTGTTGAACCGGCCGGTGTTCACCCGCAGCGGCAGAGGCACGTTATCCCCGGTGGCCAGGTCGGCGATCAGGTGAAATCCCGGACGGAACCCGCCCACCTCGACGTCCAGCGCGAAGGCGGTGGTCATCTTGGACGAGTCGGCGAAGTACGTGACGGCTCCTGTGCAAACGGCGCAAACGGCCCGATCGCGTGCGGCAATCGCAGCGCCGATTTGCAGCACCGGCTGGTTGCCCGCATTGACCAGCGGCGTCAGCGCCACGCGGCCGAAGAAGCTCTTGGCGTTGTTTACGTCGAGGGAACTCTCCCGCGAGCCGTTGGAGACGCCGGCCTTGACGAACACGCGGCGGTCCAGGAAGTCCCCGTCCACGAAGGCGCCAAGGTCCTGCGCGGCGTAGCCGTTGTTCACGAGGATGTCGTTCAGTCCTTCCTTCCCGGTGAGCCCGTAGATCCGGACTCCACGCTCGATGGACGGCAGGTTGTTCGAGCTGGTGAACTCGTAGCGCTGGAACGGTGACTTCTCCTGCCCGATCGTCACGCCCACGTGCGGCGACAGCCCCAGGCGGACGTACGCGTCGCGCATCCGCAGCGCGGCCATTTCGAAGCTTGGTTGGATGACGAGCAGGACGTTGTCGGCCAGCCGTACGTCGGCCTGGATTCGGAGCCTGCGGATCTCAAAGCCGTTGTTGAGCGCCGTCGTGTTGTACTGGTTGCTCGAGTCGCCCCAGGAGAACCGGTACATCGCCTGGGCTCGCCCGCCGACGCGGACGGTGGGTGTCTGCGCCCGCGCGAGCGCGGGAAGCAACAGGCCGGCAATTGCCGGGAACGGCGCGAGACGCAGCCGACGAAAACTCACGGTGGGCTCCGATGGAATCCGTGGGGTTCGATCGCCGCCGATTGGCCGGCGTTACATTCAACGGGGTTTGCGTGACCGAATCCTCACAACCGTGTAACGATTGGGTAACGTCGCAAGAGCGGGGGTCAGGACGGGAAGAGGAGGCGGATGGTTGTCCCACGGCCGAGCATGCTTTCGGCTTCCACCCGGCCGCCGTGGGCTTCCACGAAGTGCTTGACGATGCTCAGGCCCAACCCCGTGCCGCCCTCCGTGCGGGAGCGCCCCGGGTCCACGCGGTAGAACCGCTCGAAGATTCGCGGCAGGTGTTCCGCTGGAATCCCGGCGCCGGTGTCTGACACCGTGACCTCGCAGTCCGGTCCGCGCGCCGTGACGCGGACGGCGATCATGCCGCCAGCCGGCGTGTGGCGCAGGGCGTTGTCGAACAAGTTGGTCAGGATCTCCCGGAATGCTTCGGGATCGGCACTGAGTGCCACGCCGGCGTCTTCCACCGCAAACCGGACACCGGCGGCTTCGGCCCGTTCAGCGAACGGAGCCCATGCCTCGCGCGCAGCGGCCTCGCCGTTGAGGCGCTGGCGCTGCGGCTGCCAGGCGCCGGACTCCAGGCGCGCGAGATCCAGCAGGTCCTCCACCAGCCGCTGCATGCGTCGAGCGTTCGCCAGCACCACCTCGAGGAACCGGCGCCGCTCGGACTCATCGGGCGCCGCCGTCAGCACGGTCTCGACGTAGCCCGCGATGTTGGTCAGCGGCGTCTTGAGCTCGTGAGACACGTTGGCCACGAAGTCGCGCCGCACGAGATCGAGCCGGCGGTGATCCGTGACGTCGTGAAGCACGATGACGGCGCCGCCCCTGGGAAGCGGCCGCGCGGTCATCAGGATCGTCCGGCTATCGAAGTCCACCTCGCGTGCGGGGACCGGCTCTCCGGCGAGCGCGTGCTCCACGGTCTCGCGCGCCCCCAGTTGGCGGAACAGCTCGCGTACGGGCGGCAGGGGCTCGTCCGGCCGGTACCCCAGCAGGCGTCGCGTTGCGGTGTTGGCCGCGACGATGGCCCCACTGGCATCGCACCCGATGACGCCTTCCACCATTGACTCGATGAGCGCCTCGGTCTCGTCCCGCTCGCGGCGGAGCTGGGCCATGCGGTCCGCCAGTTCGTGTTGCATCGTTCGGAGCGCGCCCACCAGCTGTCGGATCTCCGGGGCGCCTGACGTTGGATAGGGAAGGTCGCTGGAGGCTGGCAGCGTGCGGGCGGCGTTTGCCAGCTCGCGCAGCGGCCGACCCAGGGATCGCCCCACCAGGGCCGCGGCGAGCGTGCCCAGCGCGAGTACCCCCAGGCCCACGAGCCACATGGCCCGCCGGGCCTCGCCGATCACCGCGTCCACGTCCGCGAGGTCTTCGGACACGCGGACGGTGCCCGGCCAGGCTCGGATCGCCACCTTCAGCTCGAGTCGGTGCGTGCTCTCGCTCCGGCGAATGGTCACGCCCCGGCGCCCCTGCTGCGCGGCGATCACTTCGGGACGATCCGCGTGGTTCTCCAACCGCAACAGGCCCGCGTCATCGAAGTCCGAATCCCCCACGACGCGGCCGTCAGCGGCAATGAGCGTGACGCGGCGATCCAGCGCCTGACCGTGGCGGTGCGCCAGGGCGTTGAGGTCTTCGGAGCGGCCTTGAATGGCCTGCGCCACCACGCGCGCGTCCCGTTCCAACTCGTCGGTCAGCGCGGCTTCGAGTTTGGTTTGCAGAATGCGGCTCGATTGGACGGAGAACGCAGCGATTGCGGCCAGGAGGATCGCCGTTGCGCCGAGGATCAGCCGGGTGCCGAGACTCACCGATCCGTTCCGGCGGCCCGGTCGGCGGCGCGGAACCGGTAGCCGAAGCCACGCACCGTTTCGAGGAAGTCTGCGGCGGCGCCGAGTTTGGCGCGCAGGCGCTGCATGTGCATGTCCACGGTGCGCGTCTGGATGTCCGGGTGCGCGTGCCAGACGGTTTCCAGCAGGCTCGCGCGGGTCTGCACGCGGCCGCGGCGCTCCGCCAGCGTCACCAGCAGGTTGTACTCCGTGGCCGTGAGTTCGACCTCGTGGTCGTTCACCCACACGCGGTGCGCCGCCCGGTCAATGCGAAGCGGGCCCGCCGTGATCACGGAGCCGGAGGCGACCGCGGGGCTGCCCAGGCGACGGAGCACGGCTCCCACGCGGAGCACCAGCTCCTCCGGCGAAAACGGCTTGGCGATGTAGTCGTCGGCGCCCAGCGAGAGTCCCTTCACGCGGTCGGCCTCGTCCTTCTTTGCGGTCAGCACGACCACGCCGATGTCGCGGGTCTCCTCCCGCCGCCTGAGTTCTTCCAGGACGCTGAGACCGGACACGCCGGGCAGCATGAGATCGAGCACCACGAGATCCGGGCGTTCAGTCGCGGCCGTCCGGAGCGCCTCCGTCCCGTTGGCCGCCGTGGACACTCGGTAGCCGGCCTTAGCGAGGTGATAGGCGACGAGTGCCGTGATGTCGGGCTCGTCGTCCACAACGAGGACGCGATGCGTCATCGGAGGAGAATATACCGCCCGCTCGCGGCGCCGGGCGATCACAACGTGTTGCTGTACGAAATGAACTTGAACCGGCCGCGGTGCTCCAGCACGGGTCCAAAGAGGCGCTCGGCTACGGTGTCGCCCGGGGCGCGAACCCGCCGAATCACGCACCGGCCCCAGACGATGTTCTCACCGTGACGGGCGGGCGGCGGCTCGCACGAATACCCCAGGTATCCGAGCGGCCGCCCGCCGCGGCGCCCGATCAGCCGCTCTAGCCCCTTCCGGCTGTGCTGCTGGATCACGAACCACAACAGCCCCGGGCTGAGATCGTACGGCGGTTTGGCCTCCGGCACCGTCGGGTAGTAGAGATAGGCGAACTCCCCGCGGTCGAGGAGAAGTTGTGCGAGCGCCGCGGTGTCGCGGCGCTCGAGAGCGTCAACAAAACGCTGGATCAGAGCGTCACGGCTGCCAGCCCCCAGCCTGAGCGAGTCCGGTGCGCGCAGCCCCTCGCGGAACCGCCGCAGTGCGACGTCGGGAGGCAGGGCACTGTCCACGACCCCGGCCGGGACCGACGGCGAGCGGCGTCCGCCTGCCTCGGCGGGACCGCACGCCACGGCGGCAAGCGCGATCAAGGCGGCGGCCGCCAGTGTTCGCCGATCGTTCATCAGTTGATAGCGTACACCGTCCATCCCTGCCACCACTTGGGGCCGGCCGGATTGGCGGCGCCGACGTAGGTGGTGTTTGCCATGGTGCCACCGAAGAAGCCGCCGGCCCTACCGGCCGGGAGGTTCCCGCCGCCGGATGCCGAGGCCGCGCTGGCACCAGGGGTGAAATCGAGCGATGCCGGATTGAGACTGGTGAACAACTCCGCGGCTGTCGGGGCCGTGCGGTGGCCGTCGCCGCTGAACTTGGCTTCCTGCCCGAAGTTGGAGCCGACGGCGTCATAGTTCTGGCCGTTTTCCGCCAGGATCACGTTCTTGATGGCCAGGGTGTCACGCGTGTTGAGCGAGTCGGTCCAGGCGTCGCGGATGTTGATGCCGATGCCTTTGTACCGGGCGACGATGCCGTTCTGCAACCAGCCTCCGGTGCCGCGCCGCAAGACGATCCCGTTGCCGTCGTTGGGGAAGCCGCCGAGCGCGCCCGTCCCTACCAGCGTGAAGTTGGCGACCGTCGGGTTGGACCAGGGCTCGCTGGCACCGGTTGTGGTAACCGAGCAGCCGCTCACGGCGGGGTCGCAACCGTCCGCTTCAATGCCACGCGGATCGGACGAGAACGTGCCCGTGCCGGGACGGGGCACCAGCCGTTGTGACTGGAAAGCGATCAGGTATTGCAGCTTGCCCTGAAACCCCTCCGACCAGTCGAAGTGGTCGTCGCCTGACTCGTACGAGACGAGGTAGCGGGCCTGGACGGCCCCACCCCAGAACTCGAATGAGTCGTCGAGGCCGCTCATGCTCTGCACGTACTCCAGCTTGGTGCCGCTTCCCACCGCGTACATCGAGATGGAGTTCAACTCCTGCCCGGCCCCGTTGGACACGTCGAACCCCGCGAACTCCACGCGGACGTACTTGAGCACGCCGCTGCTGTCGGCGTTGTTCGTGCCGCCGGCGTAGTTCTCTGAAACGTTCGCCGGTCCTTCCGTCGAGATCGTCGTGCCCGTGCGGTTGATGATGCCGTTGCCGACGATGACGATGCCGCCCCAGTCGCCGGGCGCGCGGTTCCCCGCGGCGCGGGCCGACGTGAAGACGATCGGCTGACTCGCGGTTCCCTGAGCGTTGATTTTGGCGCCCCGCAGAATCCACAGCGAGCTACCGGGAGCCGCCGTGTCGCCCACGATCCTGGTCCCGGCCTCGATCGTAAGGGTGGCGCCGTTCGTCACCTTCACAAACCCGCTCAGCGTATAGACGGTATCCGCCTTGAGCGTCCGGCTCGACGTGATGTTGCCGGAGAGTGTTGCGGCCTTGAGTCCGGTGGTGATCGCGACCGGACCGGCGAAGTCGCTCATCAGCTCGCCGGCCACTGCGGCAACGCGGTAGCTGTAGGTCACGCCTGACGTGAGCCCGGTGTCGCTGTGGGTCGGCTGCGTCAGCGCGCCACCCACTTGCGTGAACACGCCGGGATTTGCCGCGGTTGCCCGCTCGAGGCGATAGCTGTCAGCGCCCGAAACGGCGTTCCAGCTGACCTGAACGGCGGTCAAACTCAGCTGTGTCACGGTGAGATTTGCCGGCGGTTCGGGTGGAACGGGAGCGGCGGTGTCCTCGCAGGCGGAGGGGCTGAGGGCAAGCAGCGCCACCGCGACCCCTACCAGCGGGCGTCGAACGAAGGTCATGCGGTCTCCTTGAGACATGGCGTTGATGGAGTGCTGATCACGACTGCGGGAGAAAACCAAACAGGTGACGATGACGTGTTTGTGACCGCTATGTCACAATCCCGCCACAACGACTCGCGGGTGAGTTGCGGGAATGGTTGCCAGCGCCCCAGACGCACGAGACGCCCTCTCCGATCAGCGCCCCTTCCACCGCACGCGGTATCGCGGCCGGACTATGGCTGCGGTTTCCAGGTGAATCCGACCGAGAATGTCCGGCCCGTGCGATAGCGGTGGCGGATGACGTCGCCCTGCGTGACCTGAAACGGGGAATCGAGCAGGTTCCTGGCGTCCAGCTTTGCGGCAACGGTGCTCCAGAGTGGCGCCCGGAACGCCACGTCGAGCATGTGGCGCGGTTCCTCGTAGGAGTCCGGCAGCGGAAGGGCCCCGGCCTCCTGGATCCGCCGGCCGACCACGTTGTACAGCACCGTGGCCGAGAGGTCGCCCGCGCGATTCAGGTACGAAACTCCTGCGTTCACCACGTAGCCGGCTTGACCCACCATCGGCCGGCTGGCGCTTGTGAGCGCCGAGATGTGCGCATTGCCCGGGCGGATGTCGCTCCGCATCAGTGTGGCGTTTCCGAACAGCGTGAACGGGGCCAGGACTTCCGCCAGGCCCGCCAGGGAGCGGCGCACCTCAGCTTCGAGTCCGTAGTTGTGGGCCGCTTCGGCGTTGACGAAACCGAGCGTCGGAGCGCCTGTCGTGGCCACGATCACGCGCTCGATGGGATCCCGGAAACGCTTGGCGAACGCGCCCAGGGAGATGACCTCGCCCACGCCGGGGAACCACTCCCAGCGGATGTCGGCATTCTGGATCCGCGCGCGCCGGAGATCGGGGTTGCCGAACTGGACCAGCCCACCCAACACGTCGAAGTGGCTCACGGGTGACAACTCCCGGTACTCCGGGCGCGACAGGGTCTGGGAGGCCGACAGCCGCAGGTTGTGGCGGTCGTTCAGGGCAATGTTCACCGTGAGCGCGGGCAGCAGATCGGTGTCATCGAGGGCCGCCTCGGCTGGGATACCCTGGGGAGACAGGCTGTTGACCTGGAGTCTGGCGCGCTCCAACCGGGCGCCGCCCACGAGGCGCACGGCGTCGCTGAGCGGGACTTCAAGCTGCACGAAGGCGGCAGTGTTGTCGTCGGACGCCGTATATCGGCCGCCGTTGGCGTTGATGAAGAGTCCCAGTCGCCCGGCTGCCGCGTTGGCGCCATCGAAGATCCTCTCCGGTGGCCCTGCCCGGCTGCTCTCGTCCAGCGAGTAGTTGATGACGTCGAACGCGCGGCTGTCGGCGTCACGCTCGGTGTGGCGGACGCTGCCGCCGATCTTCACGCCAAATTCGCGTGATGGAGGCCCGAAGGCGAACCGCGTGCTGGCGCGGAGGTCGCGGCTCGACTCCGTCAACGCGCTGAACGTGCGCGTGGCGGACCGCGGGGCGCCGAACCAGTACTCGGGCGTGACCTGGCCCGTCGCCACGTCTCGCGCGGCCACGTAAACGACGTCGGAGCGGTCCGGTTCGTTGCGCGACACGCCGGACAGCGTGGCCGACCAATCCAGCTGGTGCCGGCTGGCCACCAGGTGCTGGGCGGCGAGCTGGCTGGACCAGACCGACCGTTCGGTGAACGTAAGACGCGTGAGGTCGAACGTGGTGCCGAACTCTTCGTTGTCGCCGGTGAGACGCGTCGCCTCGTTCTCACCGCTGCGATCGTACATGTTGTTGAGCGAGAGCTTGGTCCAGCCGCCAATGCGCGTGCTCAGGTTGAGGAGGCCGCCCCAGAGAACGCTCGTGCGCGTCGTACCGCCGGTATACTCGTTCTGGGGTCGGGTCCCGCCGCTGCCGGCCACGGCAAGTGCGCGACGCTCCCCCACCCGGATCTCCGGCGCGGTGGAGTAGGTCAGCGAACCCACGTAGCCCAACCGGATCCCGAGAATCGGGTCCTCGCCGCCGGCCGACACACTCATCGAGCCCGAGGGCGATCCCCTGCGGGGTTCGGCGCTCCACGCATTGCGGAAGCTCGCCACAATCGTGTTGATCTCGTTTTGGGTCGCACCGGCCAGGGTGCCGGCGTCACGCGCCGGCTGCGGCATTTGCCGAGCGTCACCGGCCAACGCCAGCCATTCCCGACCGACCACGGGCGCCTGCAACACGGTGCGGCCCGTTATTTCCGTGTTGAGGCCCACCGACGTCGAAAGCGAAAACGACCGGCCCGCCGGGAACTCCCGCGTTCGGAGGTCCACCTGCGCTCCGCTGAAGTCGCCCGGCTGATCCGGAGTGAACGTCTTGGACGTCGTCACGGCCTCCAGCAGGTTGGACGGGAACAGGTCGAGGGGGACGACGCGGCGCTCGGGCTCTGGGCTCGGAACCCGCGACCCGTTGAGCGACGTGGTGGTGTAGCGCTCGCCCAGCCCGCGCACGAACACGTACTTGCCGTCTTGCACCGTTACCCCGCTCACGCGCTGTACTGCCTGTCCCGCGTCGCCGTCGGGACTGGCCTCGATCTGCGCCATGCTGATGGTATTGATCATGTTGGTGGCGATGCGTTGCTCTTCCACTGCGCGGCTCACGCTGCCGCGCTCGGCGAGCGCGCTGGTGACCACGACCTCTTCCAGCTGGAACACCTGGGGGTGCAGCGCCACGTCCTGTTGAACGACGCCACGCGGAGGCACCGTCACGCCCTGTACGGTCTTCGCCTGATACCCGATGCGCTTGAACTCCAGGGTGACCGTGCCCGAGGGGACGGCGGTGAGCGTGTACCGCCCATCCAACGTGCTGGTCGCGACGATCCCGCTGCCGGCCACCTGGACCTGAACGCCTGCGACTGGGGAGCCCTGGCTGGCGTCCCGCACCACGCCGACCACGCGCCCCACCTCGCCGCTCGCCGCGAGCGCTAGTCTGGCGCCCTCCACCGGGCCGCCATGCTGCGCGCGGGCCGGCGCCGCGGCCGTAATGCCGGCCAGTGCTGCAATGAGGAAGTGACTTCGCATGGGACACACCTCGATCAGGTTCGTCCAGGCCGGCTATCTCCCGGCCGCGATGTGAGCGCGCGGAAGTCCCGGACGCTTGGAACGAGGATCGGTCAGGGATGTAACGAGCGCGTGACGGCGGCGATTCTGCTCCGTAACGCGAAGAGCACGACTCGGGATGCGGTGTCCGGATGCTGCACGCTTCGGCAGCGAGCTCTACTGGCTCCCGGCGGCGCGCCAGTCATGAGCCGTCTCCGACAGCACCCACTGGTCGTGCTTGCAGCAGGGCCGCACGGCGGCACGGGTTGCAGCGGAGCACGATGAGGTGCAGCGCCTTGGTCGAGCCGGGCCGATTGCGCGCCACCGCACCCCCGGCAAGATTCCCCCGCCATGCCGTCTCGCTCGCCGCTTGCCGATTCACTTCGCCGACTGGTTCGCGCCCTCGGGCTCGCCCCGCTTGTGGCCACGGCGAGCCTCGTGGCGCAGGATTCCGCGCGGATCGTCGTCGTCGCCACCACCGACGTCCACGGCCGCGTCATGCACTGGGACTACGAGACGGATCGCGCAGCGCCCTGGGGGCTCACCCGCGCGGCCACCGCGCTCGATTCGCTGCGCCGCCTGTATCCCAATCAGGTCGTGCTGCTCGATGCCGGAGACCTGATCCAGGGCAACCCGTTTGCCGCGTTCTTTGCGACGGTCGAGCCGGTGGACCCGCACCCCGTGGTGGACGCGCTGAACGGGCTGGGCTATGACGCCGCGGTGCTGGGCAATCACGAGTTCAACTTCGGCGTGGACGTTCTTACGCGGGCCATGGCGGGCGCCACGTACACCGTTGTTGCGGGCAACGTGTTCGGGTTGCCGCGCGACACGCTGATGTACCAGCGGGCCGTGGTGTTCGAGCGCAATGGCGTGCGCGTCGGCGTGACGGGGTTCACCACGCCCGGCGTGATGGTGTGGGACCGCGCCAACGTCCGGGGCCGCGTGCGCGTTCGGCCCATCATGTCCGAAGTGGCGCCGAGCATGGCGCGGCTGTCAGAAGGCGGGGCGGAGCTGAAGATCGCCCTGCTTCACTCCGGGCTGGATGGCCCCTCGTCCTACGACACGACCGGCGTGGGAGAAGAGAACGTGGCGTGGCGGTTGGCGGTCGAGCCGGACCGGCCGCATCTCGTGGTGGTGGGACACACGCACCGGCGCATGGTGGATTCGGTGATCAACGGCGTGCACTTCATTCAGCCGGAGCCGTGGGCGAGGAGTCTCGCGGTGGCGCACGTGTCGCTCGTGCGGGAAAACACGCCGCGCGCGGGGCCCGGCCCGTGGCGCGTGACGCGGATTCGCGGCGAGCAGATCCCGCTCGCCCAGGTGCCGCCGCATCCCGGTCTCGTGCGGCGGCTCGATCAGGCGCACGAGCGCGTGCGGGTGTGGGCCGGTGCGGCGCTCGGCACGGTGGACGAAGAGTGGAGCGCGCGCTACGCCCGGGCGGAAGACACGCCCATCATTGACTTCGTCAACGAGGTCCAGCGGCGCGTGTCCGGGGCGCAGCTCTCGGCGACGGCGGCGTTCAACACGCAGGCCGGCTTCGCGCCGGGCGCCATCCGACTGCGCGACGTGGCGGCGCTCTACCCCTACGAGAACACGCTCAAGGTGGTGCGGATCGACGGCGCCACGCTCACGCGATACCTGGAGAAGACCGCCGCGTACTATCACCGGTATCCCGGTGACGGCCGCATCGTGGACGAGACCATCCCCGGATACAACTTCGACATCGTGGCCGGCGTGAGTTACGCCATTGATCTCACGCGTCCGGTGGGATCGCGCATCGTGCAGCTCACCTATCAGGGCAGGCTGGTCGAGGCCACGGACACGTTCACGCTCGCGCTGAACAACTACCGGCAGGGCGGGGGCGGGGGCTACGACATGCTCGCCGGCCTGCCCGTGGTGTACGACTCCGACGTGAGCATTCGAGACCTGCTCGCGGATTGGATCCGGCGCGCTGAGGTGCTGCGACGGACGGACTACTTCACGGACAGCTGGCGAATCATCCCCCCGGAAGCGGCGGCTCGCGCGCGAGGGGCGTTCGAGCCCCGGCGATGATGCAGCTGATCCGCGTGTTCGTGAACGAGCGGCCGGTGGACGTGGCACCGGGGGCCGATCTCACGGCGGCCGTCGCCGCGCTTGACCCCTCCCTCGCGGCGGCGCTGGCGGACGGTCGCGCCTACGCGACGGACGGCGTGGGTCGTCCGATCGCGGGGACGGAGCCCGTGGTGGCGGGCGCCATCATCCGGGTGGTGCGCTCGGCGCGAAAGGCCGCTGAGGCGTGATCAGCCGCGACTTCCTCCACCGCCTGCCGAAGGCCGAGCTGCACGTTCACCTCGATGGGTGCATCCGTCCCACTACCATGATCGAGTTGGCCCGCGAGCAAGGCGTGAAGCTTCCGGCTGACGATCCCAAGGCGCTGGCGCGCGCCATGTTCGTGCGGCACGCCCAAAGCCTCGAGGAGTACCTGGACAAGTACACCGTCACACTGTCGGTCATGCAGACCGCCGCGGCACTCGAGCGCATCGCGTACGAGTTCGTGGTGGATTCCGCGGCGGAGAACGTCCGCTACGTGGAGGTGCGGTACTGTCCGGCGCTCCACTCACCGGCCCTGACGTACACCCGGGCGATCGAGGCCTCGCTCGCCGGTCTCAAGCGGGGCGAAGCAGAGACGGGGACCATCGCCCGCCTCATTATCTGCGGGCTGCGAACGCTGCCGCCGTCCGTCTCGCTCGACCTCGCGCGGGCCGCCGTGGAGTATCGGGGCGACGGCGTGGTGGCGTTCGATCTCGCGGGCTCGGAGCGCGGCCATCCCGCGCGCGATCACGCCCGGGCGTTCGAGCATGCGCGCGGGCATGGGCTCGCATGCACCTGTCATGCGGGCGAAGGCGACGGGCCGGAATCCATCCGTCAGGCCCTGGAGATCTGCGGCGCACAGCGCATCGGGCACGGCACGCGGCTGCACGAAGACCCCGCGCTTGCCGAGTACGTGTGCGAGCACGGGATCCCGCTTGAGGTGTGCCTGACCTCCAACCTGCACACGCACACGGTGACCAATCTGGCAAACCATCCCGCGGCCGAGTACATCCGGCGCGGCTGTCAGGTCACGCTGAACACGGACAGCCGCCTGATGGACGCGACCACGCTGACGGACGAGTACCGGGTGGCGCATCAGAAACTCGGGCTCGAGGTGGACGAGGTGAAGCGCGTGGCGCTGAACGCGTTCCGCGCGGCGTTCTTGCCCGAGGCGGAGAAAACGGCTCTGCTGGCGCGCGTGACGGCGGAACTTTCGGAGGTGGCATGACGGAGGGGGCATGGCTGGTGCAGGCTGCCGCGGAACGGCTGGCCGCGGCGCGTGAGGGTCTCGATGTTCCGCTCGCCGCCCGCCTGATGGGGATCGTGGGCGTCGTGACCATGCTCGCCGTGGCCTGGCTGCTGTCGGCGGATCGGCGACGGGTAAACTGGCGGATGGTCGGCCTGGGAGTCGTGCTTCAGGGAGTGGTGGGTCTCCTCGTGCTCAAGACCGGTGTGGGGCGGGCGCTGTTCCAGGGAGCCAACACGGTGTTCACGGGGCTGCTCGGCTACACGGAGCAGGGGGCGCGGTTCATTTTCGGCAACCTGGTGAAGAACAACGTGCCGGTGGGCGCCCCCGCCGGCGCGCCCGACAATATGGCGCCGCTCGGCGAGCCCCAGATGTGGGCCGCCACGGGGGCGTATTTCGCCTTCAGCGTGCTCCCCACGATCATCTTCTTCTCGTCGCTCATGTCGGTGCTGTACTACCTCGGCATTATGCAGTGGATCGTGCGCGGCATCGCCTGGGGCATGCAGCGCACGCTGCGCACGTCCGGCGCCGAGACGTTGTCCGCCGCTGGGAACATTTTCGTGGGGCAGACCGAGGCGCCGCTCCTGATCAAGCCGTTCGTGGGCCAGATGACGTACTCCGAACTGAATACCGTGATGGTGGGTGGATTCGCCACCATCGCGGGCGGCGTGATGGCGGCATACGTGGGGATGCTCTCGCCGTTTTTCCCTGACATCGCGGGGCACCTGCTCACGGCGAGCGTGATGAACGCGCCGGCCGGGCTCGTGATCTCCAAGTTGCTGGTGCCGGAGACGGGCGAGCCGGTGACGCGCGGCAAGCTCAGGCTCGAGATCGAGCGGCGCGAGGCGAACGTGATTGACGCGGCGGCCTCCGGGGCGGCCCAGGGGCTGCAACTCGCGCTCACGGTCGGCGGCATGCTGCTCGCGTTCATCGCGCTGATCGCGCTGCTCAACGCGGGTGTGGGCGCCGTCGGGGGATTACTCGGGCAGGAGAACCTGTCGCTCCAGGTCATCTTCGGCTGGGTGCTCGCGCCTCTGGCCTGGCTCATGGGAGTGCCGTGGGCGGATGCGGACACGGTGGGGTCGTTGATCGGCGTGAAGACGGTGGTCAACGAGTTCGTGGCGTATCTCCAGCTCGCCGACCTCCTGGGCTCAGGGGCGGAACTATCGCCGCGCGGCGCGGTGATCGCCACGTACGCGTTGCTCGGCTTCGCGAACTTCTCTTCGATTGCGATTCAGATCGGTGGCATTGGCGGGCTGGCGCCGGAGCGCCGCAGCGATCTCTCCCGCCTGGGGTTGCGCGCGATGATCGGCGGGAATCTCGCGGCGTTCATGAGCGCGAGTCTGGCTGGAATGCTGATGTGAGGAGGCGAAACCGGCGGGTCGAGGGATCGGCGGGTCGGCGGGCCGGTGGTCGGACGTCGAGTGAGCCCGGCGATGGGCGCCGAATCAACGATGCGCCGATCCACCGATCCGCCGAATTCCTCCGCCAACGCTTGGGCGCCCTTGAGCCCCGCGTCGCGATCGTGCTGGGTTCCGGGCTCGGCGGGCTCGCCGATGCTGTCTCCGAACCCGTACGCATTCCCTATCGAGAGATCCCCGGGTTTCCGGGTGTCTCGGTGGCGGGCCATGCCGGCGTGCTCGTGGCGGGCCGCATCGCAGGCGTGCCGGTGCTGTTGCAGAGCGGGCGATTCCATCTGTACGAGGGCCACCCGGCCGAAACGGCGGCGCTGCCCGTGCGGGTGTTTGCCGAGCTGGGGATTGGCACGCTGATTCTCACGAACGCCGCCGGCGGACTCAGAACCACGTTTCGCATTCCCACGCTGATGCTTATCGCCGACCACATCAATTTGATGTGGCGCAATCCGCTGATCGGCGCCGTGGTGGAGGGCGAGGAGCGCTTCCCGGACATGTCGCAGCCGTACGATCGCGAACTCCGTGCCGCGGCGCGCGAGGTGGCGCTGCGCGAGGGCATCACGCTGGAGGAGGGTGTCTACGCCGGGCTGCTGGGGCCGAGCTACGAAACGCCCGCCGAGATCCGCATGCTCGCGCGCCTGGGGGCCGACGCGGTTGGCATGTCCACGGTCCCCGAGACCATCACCGCGCGGGCTCGCGGCATGCGCGTGCTCGGGATCTCCAGCATCACCAATCGGGCCGCTGGCCTTGCGGCGGCGCCCCTGGCGCACGAAGAAGTGATGCAGGCGGGCCGGCAGCTCGCGGGGCAACTCGAGCGGCTGGTGCGCGGCGTGTTGCGCGCGTTGGCCTAGGGAGGCCGCGGAGTTCTAGCAGGCGTTTCTCAAGCGGACGCCAAACCGCCTGAGTGTGGGTTACGGAGCCCGAGGCGGCGCGAGGCTCCTCACGTAGCGCGCGATCGCCATCAGCTGCTCACGCGTCAGCCGGTCCTTCCGCGCCGGCATGTCCCGGCCGATGCCACTGTGCGTGACCGCCACGATCGAATCGTCGCTCCGGGTCTCGAGAAACCCCGGTTCGGTAAACGCCCGGAGGTTAGGCCAGGTGGCCTGGGCCGTGCGCGTGGGCACACCCTTCTGCCCGTGACACGCCGCGCAGTATTTCTCGTACAGTTCCTGACCCTCTGAGCCCTGCTGCGCCGGGGCGAACGCGCCTATGGACATCACGCCTGCTACGGCGAGCACCACCAGGGTTCGCTTCATGGTTCCCTCACTGCTGCAATCCCTTGCATGATGCCTTCCCCATCGTTAAGGCGGCGTGAAGCCAGCGTGGCCTCCCCGCGCAACGGTTCGGGACGATTGTGTGTCTGACGAACGGCAGGCAACGACGCCCGCGGAGCAACGGAGCCAAGTGGACGAACAGGGGTTGATCCAGCGGGTGCGGGTCGGGGATGCCGTGGCGGAGCGCGCGCTGTACGACGCGCACGTGGACCGGATCTACCGGCTGGCCTATCGCATGGCTGGAGACGATGATCTGGCCCGCGACTTCACCCAGGAGACGTTCATTCGCGCCTTTCGCCGCATCAACGATTTCCGTGGGGAAGCGGCGTTCGGCACGTGGTTGCACGCAATCGCCACGTCGGTCATCCTCAACGGGCTGCGGAAAGTGAAGCGATTCAGAGAGCGGGAGGCGGATCTGGAAGCCGCTGACGGGATCGCCCACGACCGGTCTGAACTGGACCCGGACCTCAAGCGGCGGCTCGCGCAGGCGATTGACGACCTACCGGCCAAGTACAGGATGGTAGTGGTGATGCACGATATCGAAGGCTACACGCACGAGGAGATCGGCCAGGCGCTCGGCGTGCCGCCCGGGACGTCCAAGGCCCAGTTGTCCCGGGCCCGGGCGAGGTTGCGGGACGCGCTGCAGGAGTTCGCCACGGAGTGGGCATCATGAGCGAAGAACGGTTCGAGGAGTTCCTGCGGAACGCGGCCCGGGGCTACAACCGGCCTCCGGAAACGCCGCGGGAGGAGATGTGGGGCCGCATCGTCGCGGCTCGATCGGAGCGGCGGCGCCCCCAGGGTCTCCTTCGCTGGGGTCTTGCGGCCGCAGCGGTGCTCGCGCTGGGGATTGCCATCGGCCGATACACCGTCGTGGACCGGGCGCCGGCGTCGCTGGCGGCGGAGTCCGAGGCGGAATCGGGCACCGCGTATCGCGTCGCGGCGCTCGAGCACATGCAACGCGTGGAGACGTTCCTTACGGTATTCAGGGCGGAAGCCACGGCCCGTCCCATGGAATCCGCTCCCCGTACCGCGCGGGAGCTGCTCGTGGGAACCCGGCTCCTGATGACGTCTCCGGCGGCGCAGGACCAGCAAGTGGCGACGCTGCTCGAGGACATCGAGTTAGTGCTGGCGCAGATCGCATTGTATTCCGGCTCGGATGGGTCGGATGAACTGGATCTCATTGATCAGGGCATTCAACAGCGCGGCGTGTTACTGCGGTTGCGGGCGATCGCCCCGACGGACCTGTCCGCCGCGCGAGGAGAATTGTGATGTCGCGATTCACTTTCGTCGCGCTGCTCTCGCTGAGTGCTGCGGGCGCGCGGCTCGATGGCCAGGCGGCGGGGGATCCAACACCGACGCCCACGGCGATAGGCACGGCGGAGCAAGCCGCGTGGGAACTGTCAGCCCTCGCGGCGCTCACCGGGCAGCAGCGGGACCCGGCCGATTCCATCTATCGCGTCGCCCGGCAGTCCCTGAACACCGGCGACTACCAGCGGGCGGCGGCGCAGTTTGAGCAGGTGTGGAGTCGGTATCCGCGCTCCACATACGCGGGTGACGCGATGTACTGGGCCGCGTATGCGCTTCACCGGCTTGGCGGGACCCGCAACCTGCAGGCCGGCCT
>DATMAW010000217.1:0-16130 GCA_035559715.1 Gemmatimonadales bacterium
GCCCGTGGCGAGCGCCTTCGTGCTCGCGTCGTTGATCGCGGCGCTGGGCGCCGCCACGCTGCCGCGCCAGCTCGCCTTGCTCGGCCAGGCACTCGCGCCCACCGGCGATCCTGTGCGAGACATGCACCTGGTCCAGATGCAGGCCGGGCTTCTCCGCGTGATCATCGTGGACCGATTCGTCCCCCCGCCCACGTTCGTCCTCGCGGCGGTGTTGCTGGTCCTCGCCGTCGAGCCCGTGCTGGCCGTGGCAGAAAAACGGCGAGGCGTAGTGTGGGCGCTGGCGATCACGGGGCTCGCGCCACTTGTCGTGCATCGCCTGGGGGAAGTGGCCGTGACCTACTTGAGCCCGATTCCGGATCCGCTCCGGCTGGGAGACGCAATCGCCCTGCCGCAACGGTTTGCCACCGGCCCCGCCCTCTTGTGGTGGGGCGACGGCGCGCCGCCTCCCTGGCTCCTGTCCGTGAACGCGCGCATGAACCTGTTTGCCGCGTGGTCCGTGGTGATCTGGACGATAGGCCTCCGCAAGCTCGACGCCGCAGAGTCCGGGCAATGGCACGTCGCTTTGCCGGTGGGCTGCTTGCTCGTGGCCGGGCTCATCACCTACTGGCTGAAACCGGTGGTGGCGGCGCTGGTCCTCGGGAGCCCGTGAGGTCACGGGCTCGGTCATCATCTGCCGTCCTCCCTGGTCGTGGGTCAAGTTGGCACCACGGCCACCTGATCGGTTGACCGGTTCCGGGTCCCTGCCTAGGTTACGCCGAACATGTTGTCAATTCAGCGGTTGGAGCGTCATTGCTAGGTCTCGCGAGCCCCTCGTTGCTGGCCCAGGAGCGGTCCGTCGCCCAGACCATTCGCGTTGCGCTGGAAGCCAATCTCGCCACCATCGTCGAACGCGCGCTCGGGATCGCCGGCATCGTGGCTTTGGCCTACGTGGCGTTCCGGCTGCTCCGGGTGCTCACGCGCCGGATCGAGCGGGCCGTGGACGACGGCGACCCGAACACGCTCACGGAACGGGAGCAGCGCGGCCGAACGCTCGCCCAGCTGTTGAACAGCGTCGGGTCCGTTACCATCGCCATCGCCGCGGGGCTCACGATCCTCAACATGTTCATCGCCATCGGCCCGCTCCTGGCCGGCGTTGGCGTTGCCGGCTTGGCGATCTCGTTCGGCGCCCAGAGTCTGGTGAAAGACGTGATCGGCGGCTTCTTCATCCTCCTCGAGAACCAGCTGGCCGTGGGGGATATCGTGGAGATCAATGGTGTCGGGGGCGTGGTCGAGCGCCTCACGCTGCGCGTGGTGATGCTGCGCGACGTTCAAGGCACGCTGCACGTCATTCCGAACGGCAGCATCGCAATGGTGTCGAACAAGACGCGTGGCTGGTCGCGGGCTGTCCTCGACATCTCGGTGGCGTACAAAGAGGACGTGGACGCCGTGATCCGAGCGATGCGGAGCGTGGCCGAGGCGTTCTGGCGGGATGACGAGTGGCGTCCGGCTCTCGTTGAGGAACCCGCGGTGTGGGGCGTGGAGGCCCTCGCCGACAGCGCCGTGAACATCCGATTGGTGGCGACCACCCAGCCCGGCCGGCAGTTCGACGTCTCTCGGGAGCTCCGGCGACGGATCAAGAACCGCTTCGACGAGGAGGGGATCGAGATCCCATTCCCGCAACGGACGCTGCATTTCGGAGATGCGGACGTGCTGCTTCGTCGGCTGGCCGGCGCGGAGCGTACCGGGGCCGAGTCGTGACGCTCTCGCTCTTCAACACGCTCACCCGCCGTCAGGAGCCTTTGGCGCCGGTCGCTCCCCCGCGCGTGACGATGTACACGTGCGGCCCAACGGTCTGGAACTACGCGCACATCGGGAATTTCCGCACGTTCCTATTCGAGGATCTGCTCCGGCGGCACCTCGAATGGACCGGTCACGACGTGTTCCACATCATGAATCTGACCGACGTGGATGACCGCACGATCGCTGCCGCCGCCAAGGCGGGTCGGACGCTGCGCGAGCACACCGAGCCGTTCGTGCAGGCCTTCTTCGAGGATCGGGACTTTCTGCGGATCCGCCCGGCCCACGTGTACCCGCGGGCAACCGAGTACGTGCAGCCGATGATCGATCTGGTGTTGCGGTTGCTGGAGCGGGGGATGGCGTATCGCGGCGAGGATGGGGTGTACTTCGCCATCGCGCGGTTCCCCGCGTACGGGCGGCTCTCTCGGGTGGAGCAGCGCGAACTGAAGAGCGGCGCCCGCGTGGCGAGTGACGAGTACGCCAAGGAAGACGCTCGGGATTTCGCGCTCTGGAAGTTTGCCGCGCCCATTGACGAGCAGGTAGGCGCCGCCTGGGACGCGCCGTTCGGCCGAGGCCGCCCGGGCTGGCATCTGGAGTGTTCCGCCATGGCGCTTGGCGAGATCGCCCGCTTTGGGGTGTCCACGCTCGACGTGCACGCTGGCGGCGTCGATCTCATCTTCCCGCACCACGAAAACGAGATCGCGCAGTCGGAGGGCGTCACGGACCAGCCGTTCGCGCGCTGCTGGTTGCACGGTGAATTCCTCACCGTGGAAGGCACGAAGATGTCCAAGCGGTTCGGGAACATCCTCACGGCGCGTGATCTGCGCGAGGAGGGAGTGGACCCCGCGTCGTTCAGGCGGTTGGTGTTCTCCACGCATTATCGGCAGCAATTGAGTTACTCGGACGCCGCGCTGGGCGCGGCCACGGAGGGCACTCGGCGGCTGGCGGAGTTCCGCATGCGCCTCGAAGAGGTGTCTCGTGCGCGGACCGACGGTGGGCCGGTGAGGTCAGGCGCGCTACCGGAGGTTACGGAGTTCCTCGCCGCCTTCCGGGCCGCGCTGGACAATGACCTCAACTCGCCCCAGGCGATTGCGGCCCTGGACACGTTCGTGCGGGCAGCCAACCGGGAGCTGGATGCCGGCGGCTGGGGGCCGGAGCAGGCGCGGGAAGGCCTCGCGGCGTTCGATGCCGCGATGTCGGTCCTGGACATCATGCCTGCCTCGCGCGACGTGGATCAGGAGCTTCGGGTGTGGGTGGAAGCTCGCATCGCGGATCGGCAGGCAGCACGCAAGGCACGGGACTTTGCCCGGGCTGACGCAATCCGGGCGGAGGTAGCGGCCAGGGGGGTCGAATTGGAGGACACGCCTGCGGGGACGCGCTGGCGTGTTCGTACGTCCGCCGGGGCATAGCGCGCAAGTTCAGGACTATCACGTCGTTGACGAAGTCGTGAGCGCTGGTTACGATAGAAGGCTCGCGAGGAACGGGCTTTTTGGCTGACGTAGCTCAATTGGCAGAGCAGCTGATTTGTAATCAGCAGGTTAAGGGTTCGAGTCCCTTCGTCAGCTCCAGTGATCGCGGCGGGTGGCGGGCCCGCCGCCCGGGGCGGGATCGCTCCGTATGAGGTTTCGGTCATGGGCAACGGTGGGGTGCCCGAGCGGTCAAAGGGAGCAGACTGTAAATCTGCCGGCGTCAGCCTACGAAGGTTCGAATCCTTCCCCCACCATGGATCGGCGCGCCGGAGCCGTGAGGCTCGCCGCGCGGGGATGGGCAGGCCGCGGGCGTAGCTCAGTTGGTAGAGCATCAGCCTTCCAAGCTGAGGGTCGCGGGTTCGAGCCCCGTCGCCCGCTCTGACTCGGGATCGGTGGTTGGCGGCCGGGGCCGGCCGCACGCGAAGGCCGCTCGCGTAGCTCAGTCGGTAGAGCGCGTCCTTGGTAAGGACGAGGTCACCGGTTCAATCCCGGTCGCGAGCTTGCAGAAGGCTATCTGACGGCTGAGCGCTGTTTCGGGGACTACGATGCCACGCGAGAACATCATCATGGAATGCACCGAGTGCAAAGAGCGGAATTACTTCACCACGAAGAACCGCCGCAAGCACCCGGAGCGAGCGGAGTGGAAGAAGTTCTGCCCTCGGTGCGGTCGCCACACGGCGCACAAGGAATCGAAGTAGACATGGAAGAAGCGACGCGGCGGCCGGTGATGGCGCGGACGGCCGGCCGGGTGGCCGAGTACGTGGCCGACGTGCGGGCCGAGGTCCGCAAGGTGACGTGGCCGGGGTTGGACGAGCTGAAAAAGTCCACCGGCGTCATCATCATCTTCTTGATTCTCATGGGCCTGTTGATCGGCTTGATGGATGCGCTGTTCTCGCTGGTGCTGGTGCGCTGGCTCGGGCGGCTGTTGGGGTGATCGGGACCGCCATGGAGTACCGCTGGTACGCGATCCAGACGACGGCCGGGCACGAGAACAAGGTGCGGTCGCTGATCGAGCGCAGGATCCAGGCCGATCCGCGGCCGGAGGCCGAGCGCTTGATTCGTCAGGCCCTCGTGCCGACGCAGCAGGTCGTCGAGATCAAGAACGGCAAGAAGGTCACGGTCGAGCGCAAGATCTTCCCGGGTTACGTGCTGGTCGAGATGGTGCTGAATCAGGAAACGGCACACCTGATCAACGGGATCCAGGGCGTGATCAAGTTCGTCGGCCAGGGTTGGACGCCGCAGGCGCTGCGGCAGGACGAGGTGAATCGGCTCCTGGGGATCGAGGAGCCGACCGCCGAGCCCGAGCCGAGGGAAGAGATTCCGTTCCTCGTGGGCCAGGTGGTCGAGATCACCGAGGGGCCGTTTTCGGACTTCAGCGGGACCGTAGAAGAAGTCTTGCCCGACAAGGGGAAGGTGCGCGTGTCGGTGAGCCTTTTCGGCCGGCCGACGAGCGTGGAGTTGGATTACTTGCAGTTGAAGGCGCACTGACCCCGGCGCATCGCCCGACCACGGGGCTACCGTGGGAGCTCAACGGCTTTGAGCGTTAGGAGATTGCTGCATGGCTCCACCCAAGAAGAAGGTCGCGGCGTTCGTCAAGCTCCAGGTTCCGGCGGGCGTGGCGACACCCGCGCCCCCGGTTGGTACCGCGCTCGGTCCGCACGGTATCAACATCATGGACTTCTGCAAACAGTTCAACGCGAAGACCCAGGGCCAGCCGGGGATGATCATCCCGGTCGAGGTGACGATCTATCAGGACCGGAGCTTCAGCTTCGTCACCAAGACGCCGCCCGCGGCGGTGCTGTTGCGCAAGGAAGCGGGCGTGGAGAAAGGGTCGCCCACGCCCAATCGCCAGAAGGTCGGGAAGGTCACGCGGGCCCAGATCCGGCGAATCGCGGAAATCAAGATGCCGGACATCAACGCCAACGACATTGACGCAGCCATGCAGATTATCGCGGGCACGGCGCGGTCCATGGGCATCGAGGTGGTGGACTGATGCCCGCGGTCGGCAAGAAGTTCCGGGCGGCGAAGGCGCTGGTGCGCGATGGGGCGTATTCCCCTCGCGACGCGGTGGCGCTCGTCAAGCAGGCGGCATTCGCCAGGTTCGACGAGACCGTGGACATTGCCGTGCGGCTGGGCGTGGATCCCCGGCATGCCGATCAGATCGTGCGGGGCACGGTGGTGCTGCCGCACGGCACCGGGAAGAAAGTCCGCGTGCTGGTGCTGGCCCAGGGCGACAAGGCGCGGGAGGCCGAAGCCGCCGGGGCGGATTTCGTGGGACCGGAGTACATCCAGAAGATCAAGGACGGCTGGCTGGACTGCGACGTGATCGTCGCCACACCGGACATGATGGGGCAGATCGGCCCTCTGGGGCGCGTGCTTGGCCCCCGCGGGTTGATGCCCAACCCCAAGTCGGGCACGGTCACCATGGATGTGACCAAGGCCGTGCGCGACGTAAAGGCCGGAAAAATCGAGTTTCGCGTGGATAAGACGGGAAACCTGCACGCGCCGATCGGCAAGGTGTCGTTCACGGCGGACCAGCTGGCGGAGAACCTCTCGGCGTTCATGGAAGCGGTGGTGAAGGGCAAGCCCCCCGCCGCCAAGGGGACCTACATCAAGTCGGTCACGGTCTCCAGCACCATGGGGCCGGCCGTGCCGGTGGATACGGCGGTGTACCGATGAATCGAACCCAGAAGAGCGGCGCGATCGAACGGCTGACGGGGCGCTTGAAGCGTGCCCCGACGATTTACGTGACGGACTTCACCGGACTCAAGGTCAAGAACATGACCGAGCTGCGGCGGCGGTTCCGCACGGCCGGCGCCGAGTACGTGGTGGTGAAGAACACGCTGGCGCAGCGGGCCTTGCGGGAGGCGCAGGTGCCGGGGTTTGAGGAGGCGCTCCGCGGGCCGACGGCGTTCGTGTTCGCCGAGCGCGATCCGGCAGCCGCCGCGAAAATCCTGGCAGAATTCGAGAAGCAGTTTCAGCGTCCGAAGGTGAAGGCGGGGCGGGTGGACGGTCGGCCGGTCACGGCGGCGGACGTGGCGCGACTCGCCATGTTGCCGGGGCGCGAGCAGTTGCTCGCGCAAATGGCCGGTGCGATGCAGGCGCCGCTGGCCGCCTTTGCGGGCGCGTTGCATGGATTGCTGTATCAACTGGTGGGCGCCCTCGAGGCGCTTCGCGAGCAGCGCGCGGGCGCTGCCTAACCTGGTGGAGAGAAGCATGGCGACGACGACGTTGAGCAAGGACGAGATCCTGCAGGCCATCGGCAACATGTCGGTGTTCGAGTTGGCCGAGTTGATTGAAGCGTTCAAGCAGCGCTTCAACGTGACGATCGCGGCACCCGTGGCGGCGGCTCCGGCGGCGGCCGGAGGCGACGGCGGCGCCGCGGCGGCCGAAGAGAAGACCGAGTGGACCGTGGTCCTGAAGGACGGCGGTGCCAAGAAGATCCAGGTGATCAAGGCCGTACGCGAGGTGACGTCGCTGGGTCTCAAGGAGGCCAAGGACCTCGTGGACGGGGCGCCTGGCGTGGTGAAGGAAGGGGTCTCCAAGCAGGAGGCGGAGGCCATTAAGAAGAAACTCGAAGAGCAGGGCGCAACCGTCGAGCTGAAGTAGCCCGCCACGGGCCGGGCGAGCGCCCGGCCCGTTACCGCGGTGTCTTCTTCGGCGAGACGGTGCATGACGATTCGAAACCTGGTTCAAACAAACCGGCACAAGTCGAGCGAGCCCTCGCGGCGTCGCGGGCAGGAGTGTGCCCGCCGCCTCAGGGCTGCTTTGGCTTGCGCGAGGGCCATCGCATGACCAAGAGCACAGTGATCTCGTTTGCCAAGCTGCCGTCCGTGATGCCCATGCCGCATCTCCTGGACATCCAGACCGCCGCCTTCGGCGCGTTGCTGGCGCCCTCGGAGGGTCCGCAGGGCGGCGATGTGGGGCTCGAGCGCGTCTTCCGCGAGGTGTTCCCGATCTCCGACGTGAACGGAAACTACTCCCTGGAGTTCGTGCGCTTCGCGCTGGGCGAGCCGAAGTACACGGTCGAGGAGTGCATCGAGCGGGACATGACCTACTCGGCGCCCCTCAAGGCCACGCTGCGGCTGATCGTCAACGAGACGCTGGAAACCGGCGTGCGCCGGCCGAAGAACATCATCGAGAAGGAAGTGTATCTCGGCGAGCTTCCGATCCTCACGCCGCTCGGCACGTTCGTGATCAACGGCGCGGAGCGGGTCGTCGTGTCGCAGCTGCACCGGTCGCCGGGCGTCGTGTTCGAGGAAACGATCCATCCCAACGGCCAGCGACTCTTCAGCGCGCGCATCATTCCGTTCCGCGGGTCGTGGGTCGAGTTCACGGTGGACATCCACGATGTGGTGTACGTGCACATCGACAAGAAGAAGAAATTCCCCGCCACCGCGCTGCTTCGGGCGTTCGGCTACGGGACCAACAGCGACATTCTGCGGCTGTTCTACGCCACCAAGCCGCTCGACCTCACCGCGAAGCTCGAGGAGCGCGTGTTGCGTCGCGAGGTGATCGGGGCGCTCGTCGCGGAAGCCGTGCCCAACCCCGAGCATCCGGAGAGCGAGCCCCTCATGCGCGAGGGCGACGAGCTCACGCCGGAGCGGTACAACGCCCTGCGGCGAGCCGGCGTGAAGACGATTCGCGTGTTCACGCGCTACTCCACGGTTGACCTGCGCGAAGAAGACCGGCCCACGACGGTGCGAGAGCGGGAGGAGACGCCCGTGCTCGCGTTCGACGTTCCCGATCCGAACACCGGGGAGATTCTCGCGGAGGCGGGCCGGGAACTCAGCGAGACGTTGAAGAAGAAGCTGTTGAAGGCGGGCGCCGCCAAGGTTGACGTTCTCGTGACGTCCGCGCGCGCCGAGTCGCAGCTGATCAAGAACACCCTGGTGAAGGACCCCACCTCCTCGGAGGCGGAGGCCCTGGAACAGATCTATGCGCTATTGCGGCCGGGTGAGGCGCCCAATCTTGAGACCGCCCGAGCCGCGCTCGAGCGCTTGTTCTTCAATCCCAAGCGCTACGATCTGGGCCGTGTGGGCCGGTACAAGATCAACCAGCGGCTCAAGGTGAACGTGCCGCTGACGCACACGGTTCTGACCGAGGAGGATTTCGTCGCAATCATCCGCTACCTGATCGAGCTGTCCGAGGGACGCGGATACACCGACGATATCGATCACCTGGGCAACCGCCGCGTGCGCACGGTTGGCGAACTCATCGCCAATCAGTTCTCGGTCGGCCTGTCGCGGATGGCGCGGCTCATCAAGGAACGGATGAGCATCAACAGCGATCCCGACAAGATCACCCTCGACGATCTGGTGAACGCCCGTACCGTGAGCGCCGTGATCCAGGCGTTCTTCGGCAGCTCCCAATTGTCGCAGTTCATGGACCAGACGAATCCGCTGGCCGAGCTCACGCACAAGCGCCGGCTCTCCGCGCTGGGCCCCGGCGGGTTGACCCGGGAGCGCGCGGGGTTCGAAGTGCGGGACGTGCACTACTCGCAGTACGGCCGCATGTGTCCTATCGAGACGCCGGAAGGGCCGAACATCGGACTCATCACGAGCCTGTCGACGTATGCGCGGGTGAACGATCTGGGGTTCATCGAGACCCCGTACCGCGTCGTGCGGGACGGGCGCGTGACGGACGAGATTCGCTGGCTCTCGGCGTCCGAGGAAGAAGAGTTCTCCGTGGCCCAGGCGAACGCCCCGCTCGACGAGCAGGGCCGGTTCGCCTCGGAGCTGGTGCTGTGCCGTAAGCGTGACGATTACCCGCTGTTGCCGCCGCCGCGCATCGACTTCATGGACGTGGCGCCGGAGCAACTCGTGTCGATCGCCGCGGCGTTGATTCCGTTCCTGGAGCACGACGACGCCAATCGCGCCCTCATGGGGAGCAACATGCAGCGCCAGTCGGTGCCGCTCCTGTTCCCCCAGGCGCCGACCGTCGGCACCGGGCTCGAGGCCAAGGTGGCCGCCGACTCCGGCTCCGTCGTTGTCGCCCGGCGCGCGGGCCGGGTAAGCAAGGTGACGGCCGACGAAATCATCGTGGACACCGGGCTCGATGCCGCCGATCGCGACGATCAGCCGCTCGCGCGGCTGATGCAGCACGATCGCTATCGCTTGAAGAAGTTCTGGCGCACCAACCAGGACACCGCGATCAACCAGCGGCCCCTGGTGCGGGTGGGTGATCGGGTCAGGGCGGGGCAGGTCATCGCCGACGGGCCCGCCACGGACCAGGGTGAGCTGGCCCTCGGCGCCAACGTGCTGGTGGCCTTCATGCCGTGGTACGGTCACAACTTCGAAGACGCGATCGTCATCTCCGAGCGACTGGTCAAGGACGACGTGTACAGCTCGATCCACATCCAGGAACTCGAGCTGCATGTGCGGGATACCAAGCGAGGCCAGGAGGAGATCACGCGGGAGATCCCCAACGTCTCGGAAGAGGCGCTGGTGGATCTGGACGAGCGCGGCATCGTGCGCATCGGCGCGCACGTGCGCCCCGGCGATATCCTGGTCGGTAAGATCACGCCGAAGGGCGAGACCGAACTGTCGCCGGAGGAAAAACTGCTCACGGCGATCTTCGGTGAGAAGGCCAAGGACGTGAAAGACTCGTCCCTGCGCGTCCCGCCCGGTATGCAGGGCGTGGTGATCGACGTGAAGATCTTCTCGCGGATCGAAGACCAGGTCGTGGAGAAGGACCGCGGCGAGCGGATCGGCGAAGTTCGGCGCCTCGAGAGTGAAGAGAAGGCGCGCATCACGTCGGTGCTGTTCGAGGAAGTGAGCGAACTGCTCCAGGGCCAGGAAGTGGCGTTGATGCTCCGGGCCGGCACCGTGGAGGAGTACCTCCCCGCCGGGACCAAGCTCACCAAGACGGCGCTGGCCGACGTGGATTGGACGCAGGTGGATCTGAAGACCCTGCGGGTTGCGTCGAAGGCGGCCAACGAGCGGTTGCGGGCCGCCATCGAGGTGGCCAATCGCGAGCGGGCTCGGATCGAGGAGAAGGCGGAAGATCAGATCGACAAGATCCTCCAACCTGACGAGCTGCCGCCCGGCGTGATCCAGTTGGTCAAGGTCTATCTCGCGGAGAAACGCAAGATCTCCGTGGGCGACAAGATGGCGGGACGGCACGGGAATAAGGGCATCGTCGCGCGCATCGTGCCGGAGGAAGACATGCCGTTCCTGCCCGACGGCAGGCCCGTGGACATTGTGCTCAATCCGCTTGGCGTGCCGAGCCGGATGAACGTCGGGCAGATTCTGGAGACGCATCTCGGATGGGCGGCTCGGATTCTCGGATTCAATGCCAAGACGCCCGTGTTCCAAGGGGCCGACGAGGCCGAGATCGGCCTGTTGGTCCGGATCGCGGGTCTCATCTGGGCCGGGCAGGCGCTCGAGCTGCGCGCCAGGCCGCCGGCGCCCGCGGTGAACGACCTGCGGCAGATGCTGGCGGACCTGAAGCGGCTGCCGGCGGAGAACGGCGGCCGCCCGGATATCGGCACGGTGCGACTCGATCTGCTGGCCAGCCGCGCGACGTCGCAGTCCACGCGCGACCTGTTCCATGCGCTGCGGGACTACCTGGAGAACGCCGCGAAGGAGCTGGCGGCGCGCTACCAAGCCGACGCTGAGCTGCAACGGGAATTCCACGCGGCGCAGCTCGAAGCGGGCGGCGAGGACCTGGACAAGACCACGAAGGCGGCGCTGAAAGCCGGCCTCAAGGACGCCGAGAAACTGGTCGGTCTGGCGGCGGCGGAGCTGTTGGAAGCACACCAGCTCCCCTCGCTGGCCGGACTCTTGGGACCCAAGAGCGAGGCCGACGTGGAAGCGGCTGCGTCCGAGTTGTTGCGGCTCGCAGGCTTTACGCCCACGGGCAAGTGCCGGCTGCGCGACGGCCGCACGGGCGATTGGTTCGCGTCGGAGGTGACGGTGGGGTCGCTGTATATGATGAAGCTGTCGCACCTCGTGGACGACAAGATCCACGCGCGGTCCATTGGGCCCTACTCGCTGGTCACGCAGCAGCCGCTCGCCGGGAAGGCGCAGTTCGGCGGCCAGCGGTTCGGGGAAATGGAAGTCTGGGCCCTGGAAGCCTACGGCGCCGCGCACGTGTTGCAGGAGATGCTCACCGTCAAGTCCGACGACGTGAATGGCCGCAGCCGCGTGTACGAGGCGATCGTGAAGGGACAAAACCTGCCCGAACCGGGCACCCCCGAGTCGTTCAACGTGTTGGTCAAGGAACTCCAGGCGCTCGGCCTGAAGGTCACGCTGGGCACGACCGACGAGGGCGAGGAGTAACGAGCAATGATTGACTTCCGCAGCGCGCGCGAGCCGAGGGGCTCGACATTCGATCACATCCAGATCCGCATCGCTTCGCCGGAGGAAATCCGGGGACCCCGGGATTCCAAGGAACGCGAGCGGCTGGAGTTGCAGGGACAGCGCACGTGGTGGTCGTGGGGCGAGGTGACCAAGCCCGAGACCATCAACTACCGGTCATTCAAGCCGGAGCGCGACGGCCTGTTCTGCGAGCGGATTTTCGGTCCCGTGAAGGATTGGGAGTGTCACTGCGGGAAGTACAAGCGCATCCGCTACCGCGGCGTGGTGTGCGACCGCTGTGGCGTCGAGGTCACGCTGTCCAAGGTGCGCCGCGAGCGGATGGGCCACATCGAGCTGGCGGTCCCGGTGGCGCACATCTGGTTCTTCAAGACGCTCCCCAGTCCCATGGGGAACTTGCTGGACATGACGCTGCGGGACCTGGAGAAGGTGATCTACTACACGGCGTACGTGGTGATCGATCCAGGCAAGCAGGAGGTATCGTTCCGCGAACTGCTGGATGAGGAACGCTACCTCCAGCTCCGCGCCAAGGCGAAACAGGAGGGGGACTCCGCTTTCCGCGCCGACATCGGGGCGCCGGCCGTGCGCGAGCTGCTCAACCGGCTGGACGTGGACAAGCTTGCCGACGAGCTGCGCAAGGCGTGTGCGACCGAGACCAGCCAGCATCGCAAGAAGCAGATGCTCAAGCGGCTCAAGATCATCGACGCATTCCGGAATTCCGGCGACCAGGGCGACGTGCGCAACAACCCGGCGTGGATGATTCTCGACGTGGTCCCCGTCATTCCGCCGGACCTCCGGCCGCTGGTGCCCCTCGATGGCGGGCGGTTCGCCACCAGCGATCTGAACGATCTGTACCGGCGCGTGATCAACCGGAACAACCGGTTGCAGAAGCTGATCCAGCATCGCGCGCCCGAAGTCATTCTGCGCAACGAGAAGCGAATGCTGCAGGAGGCGGTGGACGCGCTGTTCGACAACGGGCGCCGCTCCAAGGCGATCCGCGGACGCGGAAAGCGGCCGCTGAAATCGCTGTCGGACATGCTGAAGGGGAAGCAGGGCCGGTTCCGCCAGAACCTGCTGGGCAAGCGCGTGGACTACTCGGGCCGCTCGGTGATCGTCGTGGGTCCGGAGTTGCGGCTGCACCAGTGCGGCCTGCCCAAGACAATGGCGGTGGAGCTGTTCAAGCCGTTCATCATCCACAAGCTGGTGGAGAAAGGCATTGCGGAGACGGTCAAGCGGGCCAAGAAGATCGTGGAGCGCGAGAGCCCGGACGTCTACGAAATCCTGGAAGAGATCATTCAGGACCATCCCGTGCTCTTGAACCGCGCGCCCACGCTGCACCGGCTGGGGATTCAAGCCTTCGAGCCGGTGTTGGTGGAGGGTAAGGCGATCCGCATTCACCCGCTCGTGTGCGCGGCGTTCAATGCGGACTTCGACGGCGACCAGATGGCGGTGCATGTGCCGCTGTCCTTCGAGGCGCAGATCGAGGCCCGCGTGCTCATGGTCTCGAGCAATAACATCCTGAAGCCGTCCGACGGGCGGCCGGTGGCGGAGCCGAGTCAGGACATGGTGCTGGGGTCCTACTTCTTGACCAAGACCCCGGTTGACTTCGCCGAGCGCATCAAGACGGCGCCATTCATGGGCTCGCTGGCAGAGGTGGAGATCGCCGTGGTGAACGGCTGCCTGACCTATCACTCGCCGGTGCGCTTCTGGTATCAGCCTCCGCCGGAGGCCAGGCTTCAGCAGGCCGGCTGGGTCGAGACCACCGTGGGCCGGGTGCTGTTCAACAGCATCCTGCCGCGCGTGGTGCTGGCCGAGTTGGGCTTCCGCAACGACGTGATGAAGAAACGGACCCTGTCGGAGCTCGTGTTCGAGTCGTATCGGCGGGCGGGGCTCGCCGAAACGGGCGCGTTCCTCGACCGTCTGAAAGAGTTCGGCTTCCGATACGCCACGGTTGGCGGCGTGTCCATCGGGGTCGAGGATCTCGAGATCCCGGCGGAGAAGGCCGACATCCTCCAGGATGCCACGGCGCGGGTGGAGCGGTTCCAGCGCGCGTACGCCACGGGTCAGATCACCTTTGGCGAGCGGTACAACAAGGTGATTGACGCCTGGACGCACGCGAATAACGACATTGCCGAGGCCATGGTGAAGGGGCTGGCGCGCTCGCACGGCGGGTTCAACCCGGTGTTCATGATGTTCGACTCGGGAAGCCGCGGCAGCCGCGACCAGATCCGACAGCTTGCCGGCATGCGCGGCCTCATGGCCAAGCCGCAGAAAAAGCTCACCGGCGGCATCGGAGAGGTGATCGAGAGCCCCATTAAGTCGAATTTCCGCGAGGGGCTCACGGTGCTCGAGTACTTCATCTCGACGCACGGCGCACGCAAGGGGCTTGCGGATACGGCGCTCAAGACCGCCGATGCGGGTTACCTCACGCGCCGCCTCGTGGACGTGGCGCAGGACGTCACGATCACGGAAGAGGACTGCGGCACGATCCTGGGCCTCGAGATGTCGGCGCTCAAAGAGGGTGAGGACATCATCGAACCGCTGCGCGAGCGTCTCGTGGGCAACGTGGCGGCGGACGACGTTTACGATCCCCATGAGTTGGACGAGCACGGGGATCCGCGGCTGCTCGCGGCGGCCGGCCAGTTGATCGATGAAGAGGCGGCGGCTGCGATCGAGGATGCGGGCATTGAGACGGTGCGGATTCGTTCCGTCCTGACCTGCGAGGCGCGTCGCGGGATTTGCCGCATGTGCTACGGCCGCAACCTGGCGACGATGGACATGGTGGACTTTGGCGAGGCGGTGGGCATCCTCGCGGCGCAGTCCATCGGGGAGCCGGGCACGCAGCTCACGCTGCGCACGTTCCACATCGGTGGTACCGCCGCGCGCATTGCCGAGCAGACGGCCCGCAAAACGAAGCTTGAGGGCACGATCGCCTACGGCGACCGGCTTGCCTGGGTCACGGTGCCGGATGGCGCCAAGGTCGTGACCGGGTACGACGGGGAGCTCGTGTTGCGAGACGCCGACAAGCAGGTTCGCTCGCGGTTCCAGGTACCCCTGGGCGCCACGCTGGCGGTGAACGACGGCCAGCACGTAAAGCGCGACGACCTGTTGTTCACCTGGGACCCGTACACCACGCCCATCATTTCTGATGTGACGGGCAAGGTGCGCTTCGTGGACATCGTGGAGGACGAGACCGTCCGCGAGGAGCTGGACGAGCTGACCGGCCTGCGGCAGCGGGTGATCACGGAGGACCGGGAGAAGAAGCTCCATCCGCACATCGAGATCGTGCAGAAGAAGGGCGATCGCGAGCGGAAGGTGCGGGACTACGTGATTCCCGAGGGCGCGCAGCTCACCGTGGAAGACGGCGACGATGTGCACGCGGGACAGGTGCTGGCCAAGATCTCACGCGAGGCGTACAAGACCCGAGACATCACGGGTGGCCTGCCGCGCGTGGCCGAGCTGTTCGAGGCCCGGCGTCCCAAGGATCCGGCCACGATCTCGGAGATTGACGGCGTCGTGAAGTTCGGCGAGATCAAGCGCGGCAAGCGCGAGATCTTCGTGCAGCCCGAAGGGTCCGCGGAGCCGCAGCTCTACGAGGTGCCCGCGGGCAAGCACCTCCGCGTGCACGAGGGGGACAAGGTGCGGGCCGGTGATCGCCTCACCGAAGGTCCGGTGAACCCGCACGACATCCTGCGGATCCGCGGGCCGCGCGCCGTGCAGGAATACCTGATGAACGAGATCCAGGAGGTGTACCGCCTCCAGGGCGTGAAGATCAACGACAAGCACATCGGCGTGATCGTGCGCCAGATGTTGCAGAAGGTTCGCGTGCTCGAGCCCGGAGACACCGACTTCCTCGAGGGCGAGAGCGTGGACAAGCTGATTTTCCGCGAGCGCAACGAGCGCGTGATCAAGAAGGGCGGCAAGCCCGCCACGTCGGAGCCGTTGCTCCTGGGCATCACCAAGGCCTCGCTCACGACGCAGTCGTTCGTGTCGGCGGCTTCGTTCCAGGAGACCACGCGCGTGCTGACGGATGCGGCGATCCGCGGGGCCAAGGATGATCTCCTGGGCCTTAAGGAGAACATCATCATCGGGCACCTGATCCCGGCCGGGACCGGCACGTATCGGTACTCGGAGATCGAGATCGAGCCGCCCGAGGGCTTCCAGCCGCCACCGCCGCCGCCGCAGGAGCAGGTGGGCGCGCCCACGCCATTCCTGCCCACGGCCGTGCCCGCGGAGGCCGAAGCGGAATAGGCGAACTCAGATGCCCGATGTTCGGGGGCCGGTGGGGCCTCGGACATCGGGCTTCTGATGTGGGACGTGCGCCCGGGCGACCTCACGCCGGGGCTGTGCTCGGAGGCTTCCCGCGGCCCCGGGCCGCACGGCAGATGAACTCAGAGTTTTCCCGCCGACAGGGTCCGTGGCGCAGAAGCTCGGTTGGCTGAGGTCCCCCGACGGAATCACGTCTCGGAGCCCGGCAAGGATCGGCGGCGGAGCCGATCAATGACTCGTGCGGTCCCCCCCTCACGCACGCGAGTCCAAGTGAGGCCGGTCAGCCGCCGCACCGTTC
>DATMAW010000218.1:0-2606 GCA_035559715.1 Gemmatimonadales bacterium
ATCGGCATGCAGCACCAGCAAGTAGCCGTCGGCCGCCGCGCGAACGTCCACCTCCACGCGGTCTCCCCGCGTCCATCCCTGGCTCGGGCTGAGCCAGACCCGCACCGGCGGATCGTCCGAGCGGGCGGCGAGTTCCCCCGACGCACCTGAGGCGCCGAGCAGGCTTGCGATGGCTAGAAGGATCGTGGGGTTCATGCGTCCTCCTCCTGACAGAGCCGACACACCAAACGTCGCCAGGCCTAGTAGCGATTTGTGTGCCAGCGTATAAGCGTAATAACGACAAACGATTACGAAAGCACATGCGACGGAGAACGTCCCTCTGAGAGGACGCCTTCTCTCACATCGGCTGACCGGGGGTTGGGACACGTGGATCCGCACGGCAGCGGAGCGGACCCGCAGCCGGGGACGCCGGGCGGCGCGGTTGCGCCGCACCCTCGTTCGTGGCCATATGCCGCGGGCTCCATCGGCTCCACCGCGGGCGACCTCGTCATATGGAACCGAGCGTTGCACGGCGCGCGGGGGACGGGAGACAGCGTTCTCTCCGCGGCTGCGTATCGCGAGTACGTCACGCCGGGGACCTTGAACGACGGCACGCGGTTGCGATACGCTCACGGTCTCAGCATCACCGATACCGGAGGCCGCCGCCGCATTGCGCACGGCGGCGGGATCTACGGATACCTGTCCGAATCCCGCTACTACCCGGACGCCGACCTGATCATCGTGGTGCTGATCAACACGGCGGGGCCGGCGAATCCGTCCGCCATCGCCGACGCAATCGAGGAAATCGTGCTCGGCAAGACAGCGTCACACCCGGAGCGCCGGTTCGCGGGCGACCTCAATCGCTTTGTGGGCACGTACGAGGGACCCGGACGGGGCCAGCGGTTCACCCTCACCGTGAGCGTGGACTCGGCAACACTCGCCTTCGCGGTGGGGAACGGCCGGCCGCGCAGAGCGCGATACGTGGATGGGCTGACGTTCGCCCAGGGAGATGCGCTGTTCACGTTCGTTCAACGGGGCGATGAGATCGTGGAACTGCGGGCGGATCAGGTGGGCGGCTATCTGCGGTTGACCAGAATGGCGCGGTGATCCTCGAGTCGCTCTTGGCCCTTCTCTTACCGCACGAGATTGACCTGCCTGGTCAGCTTGACGATGAAGGTGCGATCCCGCGGCATCCACGTTCCGAACACCGTGCCCGGCACGGAGCGAACGATGGCGGCTGGCTCGCGGTCGAACACCCACGCGGCATCATCGAACGGGATGCGGACTTCGGTTCGCTCGCTCGCCGGCTGGCCGTCGAGGGGCTCGTGCTGCACGCGCCGTGATCGAGGGCGGTCACGGTCTGCTTGCCGGTTGCGTCCCGCCGTCACACCTTATGAGCCGCTTCTCTCCATTCACCGCCACCCGCTTGCGGCGCAGGAGCGCGCCTGACCGCCCATGTTCGAGACCGCCGAGCTGAACCGCAAGATCTCCAAGGAGGAGTTCGACGCCGAGGAACCGAAGCTCCGGACGGCGTTGCTGGCCGCGCAGGAACGTCTCAAAGAGGCCGACTTTTCCGTCATCCTCGTGATCGGCGGTGTGGACGGCGCGGGCAAAGGCGAGACCATCAATCTGCTGCACGAGTGGATGGACGCGCGCTGGATGGACACCCATGCCTTCGGCCCGCCGAGCGACGAAGAGCGGGAACGCCCGCCGTACTGGCGGTTCTGGCGCGTATTGCCGGCCAAGGGACGGATCGGGGTGTTCTTCGGTTCCTGGTACACCGATCCCATCGTGAACCGGGCGTTCGGGGAGACGAAGAAGGCCGAGTTCGACGCGGCGCTCCAGCGCATCAACGGTTTCGAGAAAATGCTGGTGGACGACGGGACGCTCGTGATCAAGTGGTGGTTCCACCTGAGCGAGAAGGCGCAGGCCAAGCGACTCAAGTCCCTGGAGAAGGACCCGGCCACGCGCTGGCGCGTGACGAAGACCGATTGGAAGCACTTCAAGATGTACGACAAGTTTCGCCGCGCCTCCGAGCGGGCGCTGCGCGAGACCAGCACGGGCGAAGCGCCATGGACGGTGATCGAGGGAACGGACCACCGCTACCGCAGCCTCACGGCGGCCCGTGACTTACTGGAGCGACTCACCACCAGTCTCGAGGCCGGCCCCCGGCCCCGGCCGGCGCCGCCCGCCCGCGCCGAGCGAGATCACAAGACCATCCTCGACACGCTCGATCTTACGAAGAAGCTCACCGACGCGAAGTACGATCGCGAGCTGGAGCACTGGCAGGGCAGGCTGAACCTCCTGTGGCGCGAGGCCAAGGGGCGCGGCCGCTCAGCCGTTCTCGTGTTCGAGGGGTGGGATGCGGCCGGTAAGGGCGGCGCGATTCGACGCATCACGCCGGCGCTCGACGCCCGGGACTATCGCGTGATCGCCATCGCGGCGCCCACCGACGAAGAAAAGGCGCGGCACTATCTGTGGCGCTTCTGGCGGCACGTCCCCCGGGCCGGTCGGATGACCATCTTCGACCGTAGCTGGTACGGGCGCGTGCTGGTGGAGCGCGTGGAAGGTTTCGCCCGCGAGGACGAGTGGCGGCGGGGCTATGCCGAGATCAATCAGTTCGAGGA
>DATMAW010000219.1:0-21135 GCA_035559715.1 Gemmatimonadales bacterium
CCGCCGCCATCACCACCGCTTCATGGATCGCTCGTCGCCGCTCTCCTGGTCTCAGGCGTCAGCACCTGCCCCGGCATGGCCCACGTCGGCGCGCCGTTCTCCACGACGAACTGTCCGTTCACCAACACGAAGTCCACGCCCTCCGAGTATTGGTGCGGCTCGAAGAACGTGGACCTGTCCCGGATGCGCGAGAGGTCAATGACGGCGACGTCCGCCCGGTAACCCTCATGCACCATACCTCGGTCCTTGAGGCCCAGGATCCGCGCGGGAAGCGAGGTGGACGCCCGGACGGCGTCTTCCACCGATAGCACGCCGCGATCCAATGCGAAATGCCGGATCTTACGTGGGAACGTGCCGTAGAATCGCGGATGCGTGAAGCCGTCCTCCGGCAACGCGATGCCGCCGTCGGTGCTCGTCGCCACCCACGGCTGCGCGGCGTAGGGCTCAAGATCGTAGGCGGAGAGCGAGAGGCCGCGCAGCCGGGCCCCGCCCTCGCGGTTGGGCAACCCGTCGAGCTGCATCCGGATCGCGGCGTCCACGGGCGACACGTTCCAGGCCGCCGCCGCGTCGCTCAGAAACTTCCCCACCAGCGCCGAGTCCCGGTACTCGAGGATGAGCACCCGCGCGGCCCCGCCGCGACGCCGAATTTCGTGGGCGATGTCCATGCGGATCTTCCGCGCCGTCGCGGAATCCGCCAGGGCCCGGCGCAGGAGGCCCGCGTAGTCCGTGGTTTGTCCTCGAGCCGGATTGCCTGAGGTCGCCGGGCCAAAAACCCAGTCCGGAATGAGCACCGTGCTCCCGTCACTTCCCGTCGTCTCGTACGGGTACTGGTCCGCCCACACCCGCACGCCCCGTCGTCGGGCCTCGTCTATCAGGCGGATCACCGCCGCGCTCGTACCCCAGTAGTGAGCCCCCTTGGCTTTGATATGGCTCGCCACGACCGTGGCGCCCGTCCGCTCACCGATCTCGATGGTCTCCATCACGGCGTCGAGGAGATCGGGCGGACCTGGAGGATCCTGACTCGGCCAATACCACATGGGGTCCGAGCCCTCGCTGCGCTCATGCGAGATGTACACGCCGCCAAATGGGACGATCTCCTCCACCAGCGCAGCGACTTCGTCGGTGGTGCTCCACCGGCCGGGGACGTATTCGAGCCCCGCGGACATGCCCCACGCGCCCTCCTGCATCGCCTGGCGCACCATCGCCCGCATGCGCTGTACCTCGTCGGGCCGCGCGGGCCGCTGGAAGTCGGTCCCCATCACGGCCCGGCGCACGGAGCCGTGCCCCACCAGCAGGATCGCGTTGGGCCCGATCTTGAGACGCGCGAGATCCGCCCGCTGCCCGGCGATGGGCAAGGGCGAGCGACCGTCTTGATTCACGACGACGGTCGTGATCCCCTGCGTGACGAGATTTGGGGCGGCCCGGCGGCGAGGGTTCTCGTCGCGGAAGCCACCCCGCGGGCCGGCACCGTCGTCCGCGTGGGAGTGGATGTCGATGAAGCCGGGTACGACCACCTTGCCTCGGGCGTCGATCACGCGCGTCGCGTTCGCGCCCTCCAGGCGACCAACGGCGGCGATGCGATCCGCTCGGATCCCGACGTCCGCGTACACCCACGGATTGCCGCTGCCGTCGAGCACCTGCCCGCCGCGGATCAACACGTCGAACCGCTCCTGCGCGCGTGCCCCACCGGGTACCAGCAGCACTGTCGCGCAGGCAACGAACCACGAGCCACGTCGCATACCCTTCGCTCCTGTCGGTGTCGAGGACGGCTGCCGGCCACTCTGCGGGTCGGCCGGTTAGGATCGCGAGAGAATACGTTAGGCTTGCGAGAGAATACGTCGGCAGCGGGTTACCACGGAAGGAGTGCCGGCCGAACGGGCCCACACGCGGCCGCGGCTAGCTGCGCTTACCCTCATGGCGTCGGGGGACACGCCGTCCGCCGACTCGACGAGCCCGCGTGGCAACGCGCATCCACGGCGGGAATCTACGGCAGCAGGAGTGGTGAAGCTGACCTACCTGGCAAGGCTCTAGAGGAGCCCGCGTTCGCGTTACAGGCCCGTCCAGTACGCCACCTTCACGGCCACTACGTGCTGACCGGTCGCTGAAAGGGCGTCTCCCAGGGCCGAGCCCAGGCGGAGCGTTGCGTCTTTCGCCTCTTCCTCACGGTTCTGTTGCCAGACGAGGAACAGCGTGGAACCCGGTAGGAACTCCCATCGCAACACGGCGTTGGTCCGCAGAGAGACAATCCGGAAGTTGGGCTCTGCGAAATCGAAGTCGGTGACCCCGTCGCGATTGACGTCCACCGTCAGGTTGGCGCCGTTGCCGGGCCGAATGAGGCGATCGGTGGAGAGCGGGTCGAATCGGGCCGCGTAGTCGGGCGCCCGGGCGTCGCGCACCAGCTTGAAGTCGCTGTACCGCCCCGTGGACAGGAACGGCTGACCGTACACCTCCAGGGACAACCGAGGTGTGAGCGCCAGATCGAAGCGCAGAGTAACTGAGCCCTCGCTCCGCTCGATCCGCCCCAGCACGTAGTACGTCGAGTCTCCGACGGTGGTCCGCTTGACGAACTGGCGGTCGTCGGTTTCGCGGGAGGCGCGACCCTCAATGCTCAGCGCCACGGAGCCGGGCGGCCGGAATCGGATGGCGGCGTTGCCGCCGAGGCGTTCGACCCCGGTGACCTCCTCGCGCGTGTAGTTCCCGCCAACGTTTCCGTTGATCACTTTGCGGAAATCCGTGCGCAGGAAGCCACCTACCCGCAGGTTGCCGGGCTCGGCCAGCGCAGGGCCTCCGCGGAGCGCGCGCGTGTTGAGCGCAGGGTACTCGCGCTCGGCATTCAGGGTCAGCCCCCAATAGTTGGGGAATTCCATGTTGATGCGGCTCGACGACGTGGTGCGGCCGCGTTCCCAGCCGTAGGAAAACTCGGCCTCCTGCTCGAACTCCCACTGAAACCGCCGGAATACGCGACCGGGTCTCAACCATCGGAACTCCGTGCTCGCGCGGGCCGTGTGCTGGTCCGCCTGGCGCATGAACCCCAGATCATTCACCTCGAACCCCGGGCTGCGGGTCGCTGCCCGCAGGTCCCACACCCAGAATCCCGTCACCTTCCCTACGCGGGCGTACCCGCCGAAGCCCTGAAGCGACGTCGCCGCGGAATCCAGCGTGGCGTGCGTCTGATCGGGCCGCTGGAAGTAGTGCGCCGCCGAGCGCTGCGTGGCGAGAATGGCCTGGGTCGAGCCCTCCACGTGAGAGCCCATGATGCCGGCCTCGATGTCGTATCGGTCACGGCCGAATCGCAGCCGGAAGTCGCCGCCACCGGTGAACGCTCGCGACCGCAGCGACGTAAACACGCTAGTTCCGGAATCAATCGACGTCGCGATCACGCACGGCCTGGGGACCAGCGAACCGGGTCGGAGGCACGGCTGGACGGTCGTCGTGCGCTCCCCCGACGCCTCGAGATCCCGGACCACGCTCGTGCCGACGAGCCCGTACGTGAGGCGGCCACCCTTGGTGTTTCGCAGCGCCCGCGCCACCGTGTAGCCGGTCAGCGGCTCCACGGGCGCTGCACCGCGCACCCCAGCGGAGTCCACGATCCGTACCATTTCTTTCGCGGTGACCGCCTGCATCAGTCCAACGGCCCACCCACCGGAGAACTGTCCCGTCAGCTTTGCGGCGCCCAGGATCGTGGTCTGGTTGAGTTGATCCGCGTATCCGCCGTTCGCGTCCGGGCGGATCTGCGGGCTGCGGCCCACGCGGCGCGTGTACACCAGGCCGTCGCCAAACCCGCCGAACCCGCCACCGTCGCCACCGCCTCCCCCGCCACCACCTCCGCCGCCGCCTTCCATGCCGCGAACGGGACCGGCCGCTGACAGCCCGAACCGGAACAGGTTGGTCCCCTCGACAAAGAACGGGCGTTTCTCCGGGAAGAACGACTCAAACGCGGTGAGATTCACCACCGCAGGATCCGCTTCCACCTGTCCGAAGTCCGGGTTTGCCGTGAGGTCGAGCGTGAGGCTCGACGTCAGTCCGATCTTCAAGTCCGCGCCACCGCGCAGCGACGTGCGTCGCCCGGTGGCGAACGGGTTGCCGGCCTGGCTGGGCTGGAAGGCCGCGCTGCCGGACGTGTAGGGAAGCAGTTCCACGCGCCGAGGTTTGGGGAGCCCCACCAGGCCCACTAGACGACCATAGTATGACACCTCGCCGGACAGGTCGCGAGGAAAGAACGGCCAGCTCGATTCCTCGCGTCGCCGCAGAATGGCGCGCCGCACGCGTAATCCGAAAACAACCGAGTCCCGCGGTTGGAAGCGAAGCTGCGTGAAAGGAATCCGCAATTCCGCGGTCCAACCCAGCGAATCAATGTTCGTGGCCCAGTCGTACACGGGGTCCCAGGACTCGTCGCGGCCGCCGCCGTCGTTGTAGATGAACACGTCTCGCCGAGCTCCGGCGGGGTTGACCGCGAACTCGAACGCCGTGCGGCCGTCGTGGTAGGAATCAATGAAGAGGTTGAAATAGTCCGACATGATGCGCTGGTCCCGGCGGACCAGACGCCCGACGATGCGCTGCGGTTCCGAGTCGTACCCGCGGAACGCAACGAAGAGATCGCGGTCGCTGTAGAGAAACCGCACGACCGTGGACTCCGAGACGGCGGCGCCTTCGTTCGGCTCCCGCTGACGGAGGTCAGCCAGCGGCGGGGCGGCCTGCCAGACGGCATCGTCCAGCCGGCCGTCGATTACGGGCTCCGGACCGTTCAGGCGTGCAGCTCGCGCTTCTCCCTGGCCCAGCGCCGCTCGGGACACCAGGCCGGTTGCCGCCACGACGAGCCAAACACAGATCCGATGTACACTGAAACGCGGCGAACCGCGGCGATCGCCTGGCACGAAGCTTCGATCTCTCCTATGGAGGCCGATACTGACGGGGCCATGAATCTACACAAGGCCAGCCCGAGGTCCTAGTGTTCATACGCACCTGGAGGATCCGACGTTGACCCGGTCCGCCCCACGCCACCTGTTCGCCTACGGCACGTTGCAGCCACGGTTCGTCCCCGCCGAGGTTGCATGCTTCCTGCGGAACACGCACGCTGTGGGAGCCGCCACGGTTCGGGGAACGCTGTATGACCTTGGGCAGTACCCGGGCTTGGTACGGGACGGAGTCGGCGGGCGGAAGGTCAGCGGCACGATGCTGGAACTTCCGCCGCCACCACAGGACCAGGCCCTGCTCCACGAGCTCGATCGTTACGAGGGGCCAGAATTTCGCCGCGCCCGATGCGTCGCGTGGCAGGGACAACAACGCGTGACTTGTTGGGCGTACGTGTTGCGCCATCCCCCCAGCCCCGGAACCCACCCCATCAGCACAGGGCGGTGGGAACCGATTCTGGCGGCTCGGGGCAGGAGAGATTAGCATTAGTGAGAATCGGGGGGGAGCTGACCCCGAGACGGGTGTCCCTCACATGCGCGCACTCCTCGTCGTACGGTATTGGACCGGCGTTGCCGGTCTGGCATGCCTGACGCAGTCCGGCCTCGCCCAGCAAGGAACCGCCTCCCTCTCGGGCACTGTGACAGCCGCGGGCACCGGCGAGCCCCTGTTCGGCGTTCAGGTTATCGTCACCGGAACCAAGTTTTGGACGCTGTCTAACATGGACGGCGTGTTTCGCATTGCAGGGCTGCCACCTGGCCGCCACGTCGTAGAGGTGAAGCACAGCGAACGCGCGCCCCTCGCGTTCCCGCTCTTGTTCGAGCCCGGCCGAACGGTGGAACTGTCCGTTCGGCTCGAAACGAGCCCCGTCACTCTTCCCGAGCTGCTCGTGGAAGGGCGAGAGACCCCGGCCGCAAAGATGACCGGATTCTTCCAGCGCAAGAGCGGCGGCCAGGGTCACTTCATCACGCGTGAGGATATTGACAAGCGTCAGCCGCACGTCATGACCGACATGTTGCGCCAGGTCCCAGGCCTCCGAATCAGCTGCAACGGCGGCATTTGCCGGGCACAGACGTTCCAGGAGGCCCGGCGCATCATGGGCGGGTGCCCCATCCAGTACTTCTTGGACGGCCTGCCGTTCCTTGGTGACATTGACGACGTCACCCCCGACCAGGTGGAGGGCGTGGAGATCTACCGCGGCTCGGCCAGCATTCCGCCGGAATTCAACCATGGAACCGCCATGTGCGGGGTGATCGCGATCTGGTCGCGGGTTCCGGGAGAATGACGGCGCGGGACGAATAAGGGGCAGCGGCCGGCGGCCAGCGGATCGCCATTTGCCGATTGCCGATTGCCGATTCCCTGGACATACTCTCCTTCATGCAATTCATCCCATTCGAGCTGGAGCGCTGGCAGAGCGCGTGGGAACACCGCGTTCGGCATAACCTGTCCGAGAGCGGCGTGTACCCATTGACGGTCGGCGAGCTGCTGCGGCTGTCCGGCGGAAGCTTCGATCACGTGACCGAAGTCCGCCTGGGGTACAACCAGGGCAATGGCAGCGACGAATTGCGGGCGGCCATCGCTTCGTTGTATCCGGGCGCTTCCCCGGAGCAGGTGCTGGTCACGGTGGGCAGCGCCGAAGCGAACTTCGTAGCGTGCTGGGCGCTGCTCGAGCCCGGAGACCGAGTGGCGATCCTCGCGCCGACCTACATGCAGACGTGGGGCCTGGCGCAGAACACCGGCGCCCACGTCACCCCGATCCCGCTCGAGCCGGAACGTGGCTGGGAGCCGGACCCGGAGGTGATCCGTCGCGCCATCGCGCCCGGCACCAGGCTTGTGGTCGTCACCAACCCGAACAATCCGTCCGGACACGTGCTGTCGGTGTCGGCGCGCGAGGCGATCCTGCGTCACACGGCAGCCGCCGGTGCCTGGCTGCTGGCCGATGAGGTGTACCAGGGAGCCGAACTGAGCGGTAACACGACGCCGTCACTGTGGGGCGCCTACGACCGGCTGCTCGTGGTCAACGGGCTCTCGAAGGCCTACGGACTCCCGGGATTGCGCATCGGGTGGATCGTGGGGCCGCACGACATGATCGAATCGCTCTGGCGGCGCCACGACTACACGGTCATCGGCCCGAGCCCCGTGAGCGATTACCTCGCCGTCCAGGCGCTCAGCGTTCGGGATCGTATTCTCGAGCGGACGCGAGCCATCCTGACGAACAACTTCCCCACGCTGGAAAGCTGGCTGCGCAGTTTCGACGGGCTGTTCGAGTGGACCCCGCCGGACGCGGGCGCCATCTGCTTTGCACGCTATAAGCACCCCATGTCGGGGCTCGATCTCGTGGAGCACATCCGGCAGCGCTACAGCATCCTGCTCGTGCCGGGCGAGCACTTCAACATGCCCGGCTACCTCCGAATCGGTTACGGCAACGACCCGGCCGACCTGAGCGAGGCGCTCGACGAACTGCGCGCGCCGTTCAAGGAGTTGGTTTCGGACTGAGCGAAGCGGTTCTCACAGATTCTCTTTCAGCCACCGCAAGTACAATCCGTACAGGTTCACCTGCGTGCTCGCGCCCGCGATCGCGTGCGTCTTGTTCGGGTAGAGTCTCATATCGAACTGCTTGTTGGCCTCCTCCAGCAGGTGAATCAGCTGCGTGGTGTTCTGCACGTGGACGTTGTCGTCGCCGGTGCCGTGCACGATCAACAGGTTTCCGCGCAGATCACCGACGTACGACTGCGGCGCGCCACGGCGGTAGCCGTCGGGATTGTCGTCGGGCGTCCGCATGTACCGTTCCGTATAGATGGTGTCGTACAGCCGCCAGTCGGTCACCGGCGCACGCGCAATGCCGGCCTTGAACACGTCGGCGCCCTTGAACAGGGACATTAAAGTCATGTAGCCGCCGTAGCTCCCACCCCAGATGCCGATCCTGGCGGCATCCACAAACGGCAGCGACCCAAAATGCCGCGCGGCGGCGATCTGATCTGCCGTCTCGTAGGTCCCGAGGTTGAGGTATGTCACCTTCTTGAACCGGGAGCCGCGGGCGCCCGTCCCGCGGTTGTCCACGCTGGCGACGAGATAGCCCTCGCGCGTCAGGAGCACATGCCAGAGATAGAGATTGCCGCCCCAGGCGTCGGTGACAGTCTGGGACCCCGGGCCGCCGTAGACGTACATCAGAAGGGGGTATCGTCGCGTCGGATCGAAGCCGGCGGGCTTGAGCAGGTACGCGTTCAGTTCCACGCCGGGCGAGGTCCCGATCTTGAGGAACTCCGGCGCTGCGGCAGCGAGCGCGGCGACTCGCTCGCGAAGCGCGGCGTTCTCGGCGATCGTCCTGATCTCGCTGCCGTCGGCGCGGTGCAGTTTCTGCATCGGGGGAACACCGGCGCGCGAGTGGGTGTCCACGTAGTACGCCATGGTTGCGTCGAACGCCACCTCGTGGCTGCCGACCGCGTCGGAGACGCGCCGGAAGCCACGGCCGTCCAGCCCGATCCGGTAAAGCGGCCGCACCAGCGGGCCATCAGCAGCGGCGGCGAAGTACACGATCCCCTGCCGCTCATCTACGCCGTACACGTCCAGGACGTCCCACGGCCCCGCGGTGAGCTTGCGAACCAGCGTGCCGTCACGCCGATGGAGGTACAGTTGGGCGAACCCCTCCCGCTCGCTCAGGTACAGAAACTGGCGGCCGCCGTCGAACCACACAGGGTCGTGCACGTCCACCCAGGCGGAATCCGCGTCCGTCATCACGACACGTGAGCGGCCGGAGTTCACATCGGCGATCACCAGCTCGAGGCGATTCTGCAGTCGAGGCAGCCGAATGAACCAGACGGAGTCCGGCGACCCTGCGAAGTCCATGCGGGCGAGATAGGCCTCGACGCCGGAGGGAGCGTACTCGATCCAACGCGTGCTCCCGGTGGCGATCTCCACGACCCCTAGACGCACGCTCGAGTTGGCCGTACCGGCCTTGGGATACCGCACCGGCATCAGTTCGGGATACAATGGCAATTCGTCCAGCATGTAAAACGGTGGAATCGCCGATTGATCGAACCGCCAGAACGCGATTCGCCGACTGTCGGGACTGAAGCGGAACGCGTCTCGCAGGTCCAGCTCTTCCTCGTACACCCAGTCGGTCGTGCCATTGATGATGTCGGCGCTGCCGTCACGCGTAAGCTGCCGTTCGGCGCCGGACGCCAGATCGGTCACGAACACGTTGTTGTCCCGCACGAAGCCCACGAGGCGGCCGTCCGGAGAGAACTTGGCGAACTGCTGGTAGCCCGGAGCGCGGCTGATGGGCGTGAGCCGCCGGGAGGCAAGATCCCACACGTAGTAGGTGCCCTTCGTGTTCTGGCGCCACACCCGCACCGAGTTGGTGTAGATCAGCAGCTTGGAGCCGTCCGGAGAGAAGGCGTAGTCCTCGATGTCAACCGGCGTTCTCGCCCCGGCGGGCGTGAGATCGGCCGCCCGGACGAGTAGCTCGCGCCGCCCGGAGGCGGCATCCACTCGATAGAGGTCGCCCGTCCCATCTTCGATCACCGTGTAGGCCGGCGCTGACCGATCCCACGTGACGGACTCGAGATCGCTCGCCCAATCGCGAGACGCAAACAGCCGCTCGACGGTCAGCGACGGTGCCTGGGCGGCGAGCCGACCCGCGGACCAGAACAGTGCCGCAGCCAAAACCAACTGACGCATGCAGGAACTCCCTTGACGGCGTTCGGAACGGCGCGGGAACTTGCTCAATAGTATCGGAGGCTCCGGGGCATCGTGCAACGCCGGCGTGCTCGCTTTCTGGTCCTGGTCCCACCGCTCGTCGCTTTCGGCGTCGCGCAAGCGCCGCAGGGAACCGATCGGACAGCGGAGCGCCTCGCCATGGTGCGAGACCAGATCGTCGCCATGGGCGTCACCGATACCGCGACGCTTCGCGCCATGCGCACGGTCCCCCGCCATGAGTTTGTGCCGGCCGACCTTTCCTCCCGCGCGTACGGCGATCATCCGCTGCCAATCGGCTATGGGCAGACGATCTCCCAGCCGTACATCGTGGCGTACATGACCGAGCGGCTGCGACCGCGCCGCGGCATGACGGTGTTGGAAGTGGGGACCGGCTCCGGGTATCAGGCGGCCGTGCTGGCCGAGGCGGGGGCCACGGTGTACACCATCGAGATCGTCAAGGCGCTCGCCGACCAGGCAAGCGAGCGACTCAAACGACTGGGGTACGCCGCCGTGAACGTTCGACACGCGGACGGCCATTTCGGATGGCCCGAGGCGGCCCCGTTCGACGCCGTGATCGTCACGGCCGCGGCAGGGTACATCCCCCCCGCGCTCGTCGAGCAACTGCGCCCCGGCGGCCGGATGGTGATACCGGTGGGGAGCATCTACGGCGTGCAGAATCTCGTCTTCGTGGAGAAGGCGCCGGACGGGAAGATCCGAACCGAGACGTTGCTGCCGGTCCGCTTCGTTCCGCTGGTGAGCGAGGTTCGGTAGCGCGGTGACGAGACGCCTTGCTCTCGCCGTGGCACTCCTCTCCGGCGCGAGCCTCTCGTACGAAGTGCTCATCGTTCGGCTCGTGGCGATCGAACAATTCCACCACTTCGCGGCGATGGCGATCAGCGTCGCCATGCTCGGGTTTGGGGTGAGCGGCACGGCGCTCGCCGTCGCCCGTCCCACGGCGGAGCGGAGCAACGTGTGGCTGGTGCGGTGGGCCGCGGCATCCGCTCCGCTGCTGGCAGTCTCTCCGCTGCTAGCTCGGTCCATCCCGCTGGATGCCGCGCGGATCGTCTGGGACCCGGCGCAATGGTGGCGTCTGGCCGGCGTGTATCTCTCGCTGGCCGCTCCGTTCGTCGCCGTTTCGCTGGCCATCCTGTTGGCCATTCGGCTCCGCGCGACGCGGCCGGGCGCGATCTATGGAGCGAGCTTCGTCGGCGCGGCGTGTGGATCCGGTCTAACGCTCGTGGCGCTGGGCACGCTCCCCGCGGACCGAGCGGTATTCCTCCCGCCGCTGGCCGCCGCCGCAGGCGCGCTGTTGATCGCGCACCAACCCGGTACGATCGGCTCGGCAGCGGCGGCGACGCTGCTGGCCGGCGCGGGCGTGCTCGGCGCGCTGCCCACAGTCCGCGTCAACCCTTACAAGGCGCTTCCGCAGGTTCTGGCGTTGCCGAATGCGGAGCGCGTGGCTGAGGAGCACAGCCCGCTCGGTTGGCTCCTCGCCGTCCGCGCCCCCGCGTTTCGCTACGCCCCGGGGTTATCACTTGGCTACACAGGGGCGTTCCCCACGCAGACGGGACTGTTCGTTGACGGGGAGATCGTCGGCGCGCTCACCGATCTGCGCGACGAGACCCTGGACCTGGTCCGCTGGCTTCCCGCCGCCCTTCCCTACGCGCTTGCGCCCCGTCGCGTGGCCGTCCTGGGATCCGACGGCGGTCTCGCGGTTCAGATCGCGCTGGTGCACGGGGCCGAGGCCGTGCTCGCCGTGGAGCTGCAACCGGCCATTGTCCGCCTGGGACGGCAACTCGCCTCCCCGGGGAGCGTGGATGCGTTCACCCACCCTCGGGTCAGCGTAGCGGTGGGTGATGGTCGGGCAATCATGACACGCACGACACGGCGCTTCGACCTCATCGCGCTTGGATCCGCCGGGCGGCTCGGCGTGAGTGCGGGTGGGCTGCACGCCTCAAGCGAGGATTTCGCTCACACGGTCGAGGCATACGTGCGGTATCTCGAGCGGCTCGCTCCCGGCGGAACGCTGGCCGTGTCCCACTGGCTCAGCCAACCGCCTCGTGCAGCCGTGCGCTCTATCCTCACGGTAGCCGCTGCCCTGCGCGCGATGAGGCCCGCGACTCTCGAGCGGGGTCTCGTCGTGGCGCACGGCTGGGCCACGGCGGTGATCCTCGCGCGGCCCGACGGTTTTGACGGCGCCGGGGTCGCCGCATTGCAGCAATGGGCGGCCTTCCACGGCCTGGATCTGGACTGGTATCCGGGGGTGAACCCGGACAGCCTCCGTCCGGCGCACGTGCTGGGGAACCTCGATCTCACACGGGCGGCAGCCGCCGCAACGGGCAGTGTCGCGGACGTGCAGGCGTTCACGGACATGTATCCCTTCGCGGTCGAGCCGGCGACCGATGCTCGCCCCTACCCGCACCACTACCTCCCGGTCCGCACGATCCCACGTTTCTTGCGCGAAGCCCGCGGCTCGTGGCTGCCGTTCGTCGAATGGGGGCCGATCGCTGCGGGGCTCGCCGTGCTGCAGGGTGCCGTCCTCGGCGGGCTGTGCCTTCTGCTGCCGGTCGCCGTGACACGAGGCCACCCACTTCCCACGACACGATGGCTGGTCGTGGTAGCCTACTTCGGTCTTGTGGGTCTCGCGTACATGGCGGCGGAGATCGCTGCGCTTCAACAGCTCCAACTGCTGCTCGGCCATCCGGTGTACGCGGTGGCGGCGCTGCTCGCGTTGCTGCTCCTCACCTCTGGGTTGGGGGCGATCGGATCCGACCGCGTCAGCGAACACCGTGGCGCCAGCGTCACTCTCGTGCTGGGACTCGCTCTGGTTGCCTGCGCAGTGGGGTTGCTCCCACTGGTGGAGGCCATGCTGCCGGCGTCACTGGGGGTTCGAGCGAGCATGGGACTCACGTCCCTCGCGCCGATCGGGTTTCTCATGGGGATGCCGTTCACGCTGGGGCTGCGACGGCTCACTCGGGAAGACGATGGCTCGGTGGGATGGGCGTGGGCGTCAAACGCGTTCGCATCCGTCGTGGCCGCACCGCTCGCCGTGCTGATCGCGATGGAGCTGGGCTCGCCGGCGGTCTTTGCAATCGCCGGCGCGGCATACGTCGTTGCCGCCCTCGTTGTCAGGCGAGCGCGACCAGACGGCCGATAACGGGCGATCTGGGCGATGACGGGCGACGTGGCCATCGGAGCAGCAGGTGCCCGTCCGGTTGTCACCGCCCGCCATCACAGCGATCGCCTCCTGCCTACTGGCCCCCGCGATACAGGATGCGGTAAATCCGGCCGCCTTTGTCGTCACTGACGTAGAGTGAGCCGTCCGGACCCTGGGCCAGCCCAACGGGCCGATGCAACGCGCCGCCCGGGTCCTTGTTAGGACCCGCGAATCCATCGGCAAACACTTCCCATTCGCCTGTGGGCTCGTTGCCGCGGAACGGAGCAAACACCACGTTGTAGCCGCCCTGCGGCAGCGGCGCGCGATTCCACGACCCGTGAAACGCGATGAACGCCCCTCCCCGGTAGCGCTCGGGGAACTGCGTTCCCGCGTAGAACACCAACCCGTTCGGCGCCCAGTGCGCGGGGAAACCGATCAGCGGATCCTTCTTCTCCGCGCAGCGATCCTGCTTCCGGCCGTCGCCGCCGTACTCCGGGGCCAACACTTTACGCTTGAGTTGGGGATCGTAGTAACAGTAGGGCCAGCCGTAGTCGTCGCTCTGTCTTACCCTCACGAACTCCTCGGCAGGCTTCTCGGCGCCCCCGGTCTCGTCAAACCCGAGCGCCGACCAGTTCTGGAACAACTGATCCCGGCCATGAATCGCCGCGTACAACTCCCCGTCCTGCGGCCGAACGGCGACCGCGACGCTGTTGCGCATACCGGTGGCGAAGCGCACCCCGTCCGACTGGCGCTGGTTGGTCCTCATGGCGTCGAAGCGCCAGATTCCGGCACGCGTCTCAAGTTCGTCACACGGGTCCTTCCCCGGCGAGTTCACGGTGCGGTCCACCTGCTGGCAGGAGTTGGACGGGGACCCGATGTTGACGTACAACGCGTTGCCGGCGCCGATGGCGAACGTCTTGCGCGCGTGCGACCGATCGCCCGGCAGTCCCTTCACGATCGTATCGGCCGGGGCGGATGGCGTCATGCTTCCGCTGGGCCAGCGATACCGCAGGATGGCGTCATTCGTCGAGTAGTAGAGGAACTCGCCGTGAAGCACCACCTGACTCCCCGCGCCCGTGCCAAAGCGCTGCCGGCTGTCGGCCACTCCGTCCCCATTCGCGTCGCGCAGCACGAGGATGCCACCGTCGGCGTCCTGGCTGCGACCGATCGCGACGATAACGTCGCCGCTGGGCGCCACTGCGAGGTGCCGGGCACGGGCCGCGTCATCTGCCACGACCACGACACAGAACCCGGCGGGTACCGTGAGCCCGGCGTTGTCCGCCGCGCAGGCGGGGGCTCCCTGCCCCGCCGCCGATCCCGCCATGACGCAGGCGGCAATGGCTGCGCCCGCGGTCTTACCAAGAAAAGCACCGGCTCTGTTCACCATGTTTTTGCCTCCGGGAGGGTTCAGAGGTTACGCATCTGACCCGGGAAATCTGTGATGATCCCGCTCACGCCGAGATTGCGCAAGCGTCGAGCATCGTCCGGGTGGTTCACGGTCCAGACGTGGACCGGTCTGCCTGCCGTTCGTGCCGCGCGCACAAAGCGTTCATCAACTACTTGCACCACGCTCCTGCGTTCCGGTACGGCATACGCCGCCGCCCTGGTCGGCCAGACAACCCCGACGCGGGAGGCCAGGAACGCACCCGCCACGCCGCCGCGCGCCGCCGTCGTGGGAATCTCCGCGCGGGCAAATGGTCGCAGCGCGCGCCACCGAAACGATCCCACCAACACGCGGCGCTCGGCGCCGTGCCGCCTGACGAGGTCAAGCACGGCTGTCGAGGCGGCGGGATCCTTGATCTCGATCAACATGACGGCTTCGGCGAACCGCTCCATCACGGCGTCCAGCCGAGGCACCGGCTCGCCTTGTCCGGCGTCGAGGCGCTCCAGTTGCGCCACCGTCAGCGCCCGCACCTGACCGACCCCGTTGGTTGTTCGGTCCACCGTGGGGTCGTGGATCACGACCGGCACTCCGTCAGCAGTCACGCGGACGTCGAACTCCAGGGCGTCGGCACCGTCTTGCAGCGCCCGATCGAGCGCCAGGATCGTGTTCTCCGGGCAGCTCCCGCTCGCGCCGCGGTGCGCAATCACCGGACGGAGCGAGGGATCGAGGAGGATATCGACGTCACACGCCATCCGCTACGTGCGCCACGCCTCCGCCCGACCCGTCAGCGTCACCCCGGTGGCACGATCCGGATGCAACAGGGCGGCGAGAATCTCCACACCGTCCACCACACGCGGGCCCGAGCGATTGAAGTATGCCGAGCCATCCACCACGAACGCGCGCCCGGCCGCGATCGCGCGGGGCGCGACGGCGCGCAAGGCATCGGCGTGCTGGTCCGCGGCAGCCCGCGCGCGCTCCAAACCGAACCCGCACGGCATGACGATCAACACATCGGGGTCGAGTTCCGCAAGGTCAGCCCATGGCACCTCGCGCGACGGGCGCGCAGGATTGCCGGCGAGGTTTCGACCGCCCGCGACCTCGATCATCTCGGGCACCCAGTGGCCCGGCACGAACGGAGGGGCCAGCCATTCGATGGCCAGGACGGACGGTCGGTCGGCGCCCTCCACGGAGCGGCGAACGCGATCCAAGCGGGCCTGCCACTCGTGCATCAGGGCGACGGCTCGATCCGGCACACCGAGTTCCCGCCCCAGCAACTCCGCGGACCGCAGCACATCGGCCAGCGTGTGCGCGTCGAGCGAGATGACCTTGGGCTCCGACCGGAGCGCCCGGGCGGCCTCCCGGGCGAGCGTGGTGGGCACCGCGCATACTTCGCAGACAGCCTGCGTGAGAATCACGTCTGGCGCAGCGCGCTTGAGCGCCTCCGCGTCAAGGACGTAGGGAGAGCCGTCGCCCGCCATGGCGGCTCGCACGGCCCGATCGATTCCCGCCGAGTCCAGGCGCGCGGCGTCAAATCGCGCGCGCGAGACCCGCGGTTTCCGGGTCACTTCCGGGGGATAGTCGCACTCGTGAGAGATGGCCACGAGCCGGTCCGCAAGACCAAGCGAGCACACCATTTCCGTGGCCGACGCGAGCAGCGAAGCGATGCGCATGGATCAAAGATCGCATCACTTGACATCGTTTGCATCGGCCCGCGACATTCAGCGCCGAGAACGATTCGCTCACCACAGGGAGCAGGCGCGTATGGCGTATATCATTGCCGAGCCGTGCATTGGCGTGAAGGATCGCGGGTGCGTGGACGTGTGTCCGGTGGACTGCATTTATGAGGGTCCTGACATGCTCTACATCCACCCGGACGAATGCATTGACTGCGGCGCCTGCGAGCCCGAGTGCCCCGTGAATGCGATCTTCGCCGAGGAGGACACGCCAGACAAGTTCAAGGAATACATCGAGAAGAACCGCAAGTTCTTCGAGGAAGGCGTGGAACGACAGGTCGCCAAAGGCCGGCAGCACTGATGGCCTGAACCCTGGCGATGGCGTCGCCCCGGCCGGACATCGGCCGGGGCGACGTTGTTTTCACCGGGGACTGCGGACGGTCATGACCTCGATCACGCCAGCCTGGTGGCCGGTGCCGTATCGCGTGGTTGCATCGCGGGAATCCATCCAGCGGATTTCGCGGATCGTGTCCACGGCCACGTTGCGCAGGTCCTCCAGCGAGCCGTACCTGGTCCCGTCCACGTAGGCAACGGGTTCGGCGTTACCGCCGCGTGTCACGAGCCAGGCGGGACGCAGCTGTCGAACCACGTCGTAGGCCGACGATCCGCTCGCGGCGGCGATCTCCTCCGCCGTGATGACGGGAGAATTTCGCCGAGGAGCGGCCGTGGCGCTCGCGCCGCCCGCGCTTGACGAGCATGCAACGGCACCGATGGTGAGAAGGCACAGAGCGTGAGTGCGGGCGGGCATCATGGATCCTCCGTTGTTCGAGCCTCGGGGCCCCCAGAGTGAGGCTAAGTTGGCGGGCGATGAATCCTTGCGCAACCGGGAACCCGGCCGGCTTGCTCGGCAGCGGGCGAGTGGGTAGCCTGCTCCCCGCACCGCGATTCCCAGGGGAAGAAATGATCAGATCTCGCATCGGTCGTGCCCTCGCGCTCTTCACGCTCGCGCTTTCGGCGCCTGAGTCACGCGCGCAGGAAGCCGGGCGTCCTCTGCCCGCGCCCGTGGTTCCCCCGCCGGACTTCGCGCGAGCCATCGCGCGAGGGACGCGATCGGTTACCGGCGAACCGGGACCGCGATACTGGCAACAATACGCCCGATACCAGATCCGCTCCCGACTGGACGTGGCGGCCAGGCGACTCGAGGGAACCGTGCGCATTCGGTACTTCAACCGTTCGCCCGACACGCTTGGCACCCTGGCGCTTCACCTGCATCAGAACATCCACGCACCCGGCGTAATCCGAAACGAGCCGCAGGAAGTGACGGGTGGCGTGGAGCTCACCTCGGTCGTGGTCGGCGACCAGCCGCTCGAGCCCGGAACGCGGCGCGAGCCTTCCTACGAGGTAGATGGCACGATCCTGCGCCTGCGCCCGCCCGCGCCCGTCCTGCCAGGCGACTCGGTCGATCTTTCGATCTCATGGGCCTTCAAGGTGCCGCAGAGCGGGGCCGGGCGGATGGGGTGGAGCCGCGACGACATGTTCTTCATCGCGTACTGGTACCCTCAGATGGCCGTATACGACGACGTCGTGGGTTGGCACACGGATCCTTACCTCGGCTCCGCGGAGTTCTATGCCGGTTTCGGCGACTACGACGTGGAGATTGACGCTCCGGAAGGGTGGATCGTCATCGCGACGGGGCAACTGCAAAACGAGGCCGCCGTGCTCGCCGAGGGAGTGCGGACCCGGCTGCGGCTGGCCGAGCGCAGCGATACGGTCGTGCCGGTCGTCTCGGTGGAATCGTGGCAGAGCGGACCAGTCACGGCTCAGGGCGCTGCCGGCCGCCTCACATGGCGCTACGCCGCCGAGCGCGTGCGGGACGTCTCGTTCAGCGCCACCAGGAACGGGTTGTGGGACGCAGTTCGAACGCCCGTGGGCGACCGCGACGGTGACGGCCGCGCGGATTACGCCGTGGTGAACGCGTTGTACCGCGCCGATGCCCCCGCGTGGCGCAACGCGGCGCGATTCGGGCAACACGCCATCGCCGCCCTGTCGCGGTTCACCGGACTGCCGTATCCCTGGCCGCACATGAGCGCGGTCGAGGGCGCGGGAATCATCGGCGGTGGGATGGAGTTCCCCATGATGACGTTGATCGGGAACTACAATGGGCGTCCCGATTCCGCCCTGTACTACGTCATCGCCCACGAGTTCGCCCACATGTGGGTGCCGATGACCGTGGGAACGGACGAGCGGCGCTACGGCTGGATGGACGAGGGCACGACGACGTTCAACGAGAATCAGGTGCGGAAGGAGTTCTATCCCGGGCGGAACCCGGACCTCGAGGACCGGGATGCGTACGTCCGAGCAGCGCGGTCGGGCTATGAGAGTGAGATGATGCGCTGGACCGACTACCTCTATCCGGGGCAGAGCGGCATCGCTTCCTATTCCAAGCCCGCGACGATCCTCGCCACGCTCCGTGCGATGCTGGGTGACAGCGTGTTTCTCCCAGCCTATCGCGCGTATCTCGCACGCTGGGCATACCGCCACCCCAAGCCCTGGGACTTCTTCAACACGTTCAGTCACGTGACCGGAAAGAAGCTGGATTGGTTCTGGCGGAGCTGGTACTACGAAACGTGGACGCTGGACCAGGCTGTTGCCGCCGTGGAAGCAGGACCGCAGGGCACCCGCATCATCGTGGAGGATCGCGGCCTGGTCCCGATGCCCGCCCGCGTCACGATCACGCTGGCCAACGGCCAGACGCTGGTGGAAGAGGTACCCGTGGAGCACTGGCTGTCGGGCCAGCGTCGCGCCACGATCACGGTCCCGGCGGGCAGGGCCGTGCGGAGCGCGGAGATCGACGCGGCAGGAGCACTCCCGGACGTGGATCGGTCCAACAATCGCTGGCCCGCGGAGGGAAAGTAGTCAGCCCTCGGCAAGTCAGTCGTCAGTACACGCGGTACGCCACACCGGCGTAGAGCTGCAGGTCCGCGGTTCGAATCGGGAACGGGTCTACCAGTTCGATCTGAACGAACGGCCTCGTGCGGCCCAGTCTCGCCGACGCTCCCGTGACGAACATGAAGAGCTGCTCGTCCACGGTGAGTTCTCTCCTCCCGGATGCTCCGGACTGCACGATCTGCTGGCGCTCGCGGACCAGCGCTCCAGCGCCGAGGTACCAGGGAGTACGCTGACCGAGCGGCCGTCCCGTGACCGCCACGGATCCCTGCCATCCCGTTCGCGCCCATGCATCCTGCGCATCGAGCGTGACGCTCGCCATGATGGTGAACTCGATCGTGTTCCCCGGCGCCGCCGCCGCGTGGAGGCCAAGGTATTCGCCGGTGACCGAATCGCCGGTGGAGGAGCCGAAATGCGCGCCGAGGTGAAGGGCGCGGGAGACTCGGGGACCGGTCTCCGGGGTCCAGCGTGACCACAGGACAATGACGCCGCAGTCCGCGCCCAGGCGATTGAACTCCGGCGGGACCGTGGCCGCCCCGGCGTAGGCCTCCACCGCGTCGAGCCAGGTGCCATCGAAGTAGCCGTCCACGTCCACGTCGTTGGCGCTCCCGGCGTACACACCGTCGATGAAGATGAGCGGCGGGCAGATCGTTTGTTGCGCGATGCTCAGGCGGCGATTGACGATGACGAACTCGCGCGGGCTCGCGCCGCGAAGGAAGTCAGGATTCGGCACGACGTTGAAGCCGCTGCTGTATCGCAGCACGTCGGAGACTTCCTTGACATCCCTGCGCTCCATGTCTTCCCGGGTGAAGAACTCGCCGAATCCCCGTGCACGCCGCTCGTAAAACGGCGCCAGGCGAATCGGGACCGGTTCGCCCCGCACGAACACGGTGTCGAGATCGGTGGGCGTCATGGCGGACGCTCGCACCGTGATGGCCACCGTGGTGCCACCGCGGATTTCAATTGGCTCCGTCAGCGTCGTGAGGTAGCCCGGCGCCTCGAATCGCACGACGTAGCGCCCGGCGGCCGGCGCCGCAAGAGAGAACGTCCCGTCCCGCGCCACACGTACTCGGGCAATCGGCTCGCCGTCTTCATCCAACAACGCGACCATGCCGCTCGTGACGACCTGGTTGTTCGCCCCTTCAATCACCTGTCCCTGAACGATCTGCGCGGCCAGCTGCGGCGCGAACACGCTCCCGAGACCGCTGAGGAACGCCAGAAATACTCTCTGAGGGCGTCTCATCATGGCGCGAGATCCCAGACGAACAACCCGACCGTCCCGGCCGCCAGCACCACGCCGAGCATGACGACCGTGGGCCCACGGTAGGCGGGACTTCCAAACCACGCCGCATACACGCCCTTGGCCAATGTGTTGGCAAGTATGGCGATCGAGATTTCTCCAGCGGCGAACTGCCGCTCGCCCGCCGCGATCTCCACGAGGGCGGTCAAAACGCGCGGTACGCCAGGCCGACGAACACGCTCGTCTGAGCGGCTGAAAGACGCAGAGCATCGAGGACCTGAATTTCGACGTACGGCTGCCAGGTCCCGCCGGGGAGCAAGAGCCCGGTGATGAAGATGTGGTACTGCTCATCGGTCGTGTTGCTGCCCGCGGGGCCCGAGATGCTGGGGCCCGAGAGCTGCACGTGGCTGATGCCCAGCCCGAGGTACCAGGGGGATTCGCGGCCGAGCGGCCGAGCGCGCAGCGCCAGCACGAGTTGCCACCCCGACGGCGCGGGATCCACACCGGGATCCGGGATGCCGGGGAACACGTTCACGCCCGGGTAGAACTCCACGGCACCTCTGATCGTGTAGGACAGCGCGAGACCGATCCGACCTTCTCGGACGCCCTCCGCTCCGAGCCGCGCGCCCGCGTGTGTTCCCAGGGCGAGATGTCGGATGATTCTCGTGGTGTCCGGCGCGTTCATCCGACTCCAGAGGGACACGACGCCGCAGGTGGATACGGCGCCGCGCACCGGTGCCGTCGCCATTCGCAGCTCTGGCGGGATCGGCTCCCCGCTGCGATACACCTCGATGGCTTCGGTGCCGTCCAGTGGAAGCAGCATGTCCACGTCAACCTCCCCGGAGCGACCTGCGTAGGCGCCGTTCAGGAACAACGCGGCCGGGCAGAACCCGCGCCCCGTTCGCGCCCGTTGTCCAATCCGTTGGCCGGTGCCGTCGCCGGGATCGCCCAGGATGTCGAAGACGTTCATCCGGCGAACCAGGCCGCTCACGTCAGACGCTCCGGTCTTCTCGATGTCGGCCCGCGTCAAGAACCTGCCGAGCCCAAACTCCCGCCGACGATAGAACGGAGCGATGTAGGCGGGGATCGACCGTCCTTCGACGATCAACGTGTCAAGCAACTCGGGGGC
>DATMAW010000220.1:0-8403 GCA_035559715.1 Gemmatimonadales bacterium
CTTGGAACGCGGATCGTACTCGGATGGCCCCTGCTCTCCCGCCACGCCCATCCGCTCCTCGGCTTCCTGATAGAACGGCTCGAGATCGTCGAACGTGATGGGCCAGTCATCGCCCACGCCGTAGAGCGAACGAACGCGGAAGTCCTCCGGCGTGAATCGCGGGGTCACTCCACCCCAGTGCATCGCGAGTCCGCCAACGCACATGGAGCGTGACTGAATGTGCGCGGGGTCGAGTCCGTCCACATGGTCGCCGGGCCAGGGGTTCTCCCCGTAGTCGAGGAACCGCTGGCGCAGGCGAGCGCGATCGCCGAGTGGCGTCACGTGATCGCCGGCCTCGACCACGACGATCCTGGCGTTCCGCTCCTCGGCGAGCTTTTCGGCAAGCAACGCTGCGGTGATGCCCGAGCCGATGATACAGATATCCGATTCGATGGCCGCGGCTGGGCGGGTCGGCTGACCGGCGGATTGGGACACGGGCTCAGCTCGCCGGAGCGGACGGGCGCCGCGTGACGTCCGCGAGCGGACGGCAGCGATAGGAATCGATCGCTGCCCGGTAGCAGAGATTGGCCGCCTGGGGAGACGCGGAGAAGTGGGCCAGCAGCCCAACGGCGACGTGCCGCGCGCCTGCCGGATCACCCAGCGTGGCGGAGCGATCGCGTTCGATCGCCACGCGCACCATGCTCGTGCGCTGATCGCGGTCGAGACGTGCGAACGCCACGCCGTATCGCTGCTGCGATTCCAGGTCCAGCGCCTCGAGCTGCGCCGCCCAGCCGGGGCTGGGATGCGCGGGCGCGTATTCCAGCGCTGCGGTTCCGTAGCCGTGATTCAATTCGCTCGCCGGCTGGTAGTCGGCAAGCCAACCCCGGAACGCCGCCACCGCGCGGCTCCGACCCTCGGGTCCCAGTTCGCCCGGCAACACGATCTCCGCAAGTGCATCCAGCGTATCTCCGTCCAGCGCGGAGCTGACCGGGGCCGGTGAGCACGCCTGCACCGTGCCGAGCGTGGCGCCCGCCGGCACGGCGGTGGCGATCGCCTGCAGGAAGCGCCGTCGGTCGAGCGCACTCATGGTGCACCTCCCAGGGCGAAGGCTTTCAACACTGCTCCATCTCCCTCCCCGGTCGCAATCACCACGAACTGGCGCCCGGCCCGTGTCTGGTACGTCATGGGCACGGCGTATCCCTGGCGGCCGAGGTCTGCCTGCCAGAGCGTGGCGCCCGTGGTCTTGTCAATGGCGTAGAGCACGGAGCCGCCGCCCGTGAGGAACACGAGGCCACCGGCCGTCACGATCGGCCCGGGCGAGCCACTGACGCCAAGTGGCGGCAGATCGAGTCCCTTTAGCGCAGGGTGCTCTCGCAACCACGGCGTGTCACCCACGGGAATTTGCCAGCGGTGCTCCCCGCTGTTCATGTCGATTGCGGTGAGCGTGCCGTACGGCGGCTTGTGCACCGGGAGCGGCCGGGGCTCATCGCCATTCGTGGCGAGGTTTGGTATGCGAATGCCGAGCGTCGCTGAACGATCGAACGCGTAGCGGGCGTTGATGGTGTCGGACCTGGGCGGCTGCCACAGCCGAATCAGCTGCGGCCAGTTGGAGGCTTTGACGTACAGCGTGCCCGTTTCCGGATCGAACGCACCGCCGCCCCATCCGGCGCCGCCGATGATGCCCGGCATCATGATCGTGCCGGTGAGCGAGGGCGGCGTGAAGATCGGTCCGGTGCGGTACTTCGCAATCTCCTCCAGCGCGAGCCGCTTGAGTTCGGGCGTGAAATCGAGCACGTCGTCTGCAGTGAACCCGAGTTTCGCGAACGGTGCCGGCCTGGTGGGAAACGGCTGCGTGCGGGCCGCGCGTTCACCCGGCACATCGCTCGCCGGCACCGGGCGCTCCTCGATGGGCCACACGGGCTCGCCCGTGACGCGATCGAACGTGTAGACGAAGCCCGTCTTGCCCAGCACCGCCACGGCGTCAATCCGTCGGCCGCCCACGTTGATCGTAATCAGGTTGGGTGGCGCGGGCAGGTCGTAGTCCCACAGGCCGTGATGCACGGTCTGGAAATGCCACACGCGCTTGCCGGTGTTGGCGTCGAGGCAGACGATGGACTCCGCGAACAGGTTGTCCCCCTTGCGATCGCCGCCGTAGAAATCATTGCTCGGTGTGCTGAGCGGCAGATAGACGAGCCCGCGCTCCGCGTCCACGGTAAATGGCGCCCACACGTTCGTGTGGCCCGTGCGTTTCCACGAGCCGTCTTCCCAGGTCTCGTGGCCGAACTCGCCGGGCTGCGGGATGGGATTGAAGCGCCACACGCGCTTTCCCGAGCGCACGTCGAACGCCTGCACGTCGCCCGGCGGATCGTTGGGGTAGACGAGCCGATCGCCCACGCCGTTGCCCAGGATCACGAGATCGCGATAGACGACGGGTGGCGAGGTGTTGGTGTAATGGAGTTTGTTCACGGGCCAGGAGATGTCCTGCGTGAGGTCGATCTCACCGTTGGCGCCGAAGGTCGGGATCGGCCTCCCCGTCGCCGCGTCGAGGGCGATCAGACGCCAGCGCGAGTTGATGAACACGCGGCGCTCTCGCCCGTCGCTCCACGTGGCCACGCCGCGATGTACGAATCCGGTCCCGTTGGATGGCTGGCCCCAGCTGTAGGGCCGGGGGTCGTTCGACCACAGCTCGCGGCCGGTGTTCGCATCGAGCGCCACCACGCGATTGAACGGCGTGGACAGGTACATCGTGTCATTGATCACGAGCGGCGTCGTCTGGAAGTTGCCGGGACGGGCGGCCTTCGTGGTCGCGGTCGCCTCGATTGCCCTTTCGCCCACGACCCACTCCCAGGCAAGGGTGAGCTGCCGGACGTTGCCTCGGTTGATGGTCGTGAGCGGCGAGTACTTCATGCCGCCGGGATCGCCGCCGTACACCGGCCAGTCCACGGCCACGGGGCTGCCAAGGTGCTTGTACACCTTGCCCCCCTTCATCACAAACACCACACGGGAGAGCGCGGTGATGTCCTCCAGCGGGTTGCCGTCGAGCGCGATGAGATCTGCCTCGTATCCCGGCGCGATGGTGCCGATCGTTGCGTCGAGTCCCAGGGATCGCGCCGCGACCGACGTGGCGGAGCGAATGGCGTCGGCCGGGGCCTGGCCGCCCTGCTGCACCCGATAGACGATCTCCTCGAAGTTGCGGCCGTGGGCGCCGGCCACGGCGTCAGTGCCGAACACGATCGGCAGCGTGCGGCGCGCAAGCGCTCGTTTGAACGTGTCCAGCGCCCGCGGCACGGCCAGGCGCATCTGCGCGAAGCCCTCCTCGGTGTAATTCCCGGTGCCGAGATAGCGGTCCTTGTGGTCGAAGTAGTTCTGGAAGATGAGTCCGATGTTGGGGTCGTAGAACGTGCCGTGCCGGGCCATGAGGTCCAGCGTGGCGTCGTCGAGCAGCGCCCCATGCTCGATCACGGTGCAGCCCGCGCGCACCGCGCGCTGCGCGCTTTCCGGGCCGTGGGCGTGAACGGCCGTGCGGAGGCCCAACGCACGCGCCTCGCCGCACGCCGCTTCCACCTGCTCGGCCGTCATCGTGGGCCCGCCGCCGTCCCTGATGCTTGCCGAGGCGAAGATCTTGATCACGTCGGCGCCGTTGGACTTGAACGTCCGGACAGCGTCTCGAATCTGCTCGGGCGTTCCCGTTCGTTCGTTGATGGAGCCGAGCGACGTGACGATGCGCGGGCCCGGCAGGACGCCGCGGGCGATGGCATCCCGAACGTCCTTGTCCTCCGGACCCCCCAGGCTCTGCACGGTGGTGAGGCCACCCATCAGCATGCGGTACGCGTTCTCCGCGGCGTAGAGAACGGACTGGGCGGGCGTTTCCGGCACGGCGCCTCGATGGAAGCGGCCGTCGGAGTCGAAGTGCCATCCCAGGTGGACGTGCGTATCTATACCGCCGGGCATGAGGGTGAGCCCGGTGAGGTCATACGTCACAGCTCCTTGCTCCTCGCCCAACCGTAAAATCTTGCCGCCCTGTACGACGACCGTGGCGTTCTTGAGCACGCCGCCACGACCGTCGAGCACGGTCGCGGCTCGAATGCGAACCGGTGATTCCTGCGCGGCAGCGACGACGGGGAATGCGATGGAGGAAACGGCGATGATGCGACACAGCCCGCGACGAAGCGACATTCCGGAAGGACTCCGTTCGGTTCGGCGGTAAAGATGGGGTGAGGCCGCCCGGACGCCAGGGCGGTGGCCGCAGCCGTGTCCGGCCTCTATTCTACTGGCCTTCAGGAGGGAGCCATGGTTCGTGCAGGGTGTGTTCTCGCGCTGCTCGCGGTGATGAATTCCGCTGCGGCCGCGCAGCAGCGTGGAATGAAAGTCTTCATTTCCGTGGACATGGAAGGCATTGCCGGGGTGGTCTCCGGCAGTCAGACGTCTTCCACCGCTCCTGACTACTCGTTCGGGCGGCGCATGATGACGGCGGAGGCGAACGCCGCCATTGCCGCCGCGTTCGAAGCCGGCGCCACGGAAGTCGTGGTCAACGACTCGCACGGCTCCATGATCAACCTCCAGCCCGATCAGCTCGATCGCCGGGCGATGCTCATCACGGGATCGCCCAAGCCGTTCGGCATGATGCAGGGAATCGACTCGACGTACGCCGCGGTGATCTTCATCGGCTACCACGCGCAGGCCTCCACGGCGGACGCCATCCTGGATCACACGTACAACGGCCAATTAAAATCGGTGCGGCTCGGTGGGCGAGAGGTCGGCGAGTACGGACTCAACGCCGCGCTCGCCGGCCACTATGGCGTGCCGGTCGTGCTCATCTCTGGCGACGGCGCGGTGAACGAGCAGGCCAGGGGACTGATCCCCGGGATCGAGAACGTGGTGGTCAAGGATGGCATCGGTCGCACGGCCGCGCGAACGCTGCACCCCGAGGAGGCGCGCGAACGCATAGCCACCGGCGTGCGGGCCGCCCTTGGACGCCGCAGCCAGATCGCGCCTGTTCGGTTGACCCGTCCCATTGCGTTGGAGGTGGAACTGACCAACACCGCGCAGGCCGACGCGGCCATGATGGTTCCGGGGATGCAACGGCTCTCGGCGAGAGTGGTGAAGTATGACGCGCCCGACATGAAGGTCGCGTACAGCGTGTCGCGCCTGATCGCCGCGCTCGCCGCGCAGGCGCAGTAGCTCGTCACAACGTGGCTCTCGCCATCGATCGCGCGTTCGCGCTCAAGACCCTGTCCGAGCTGGTACAGATCAACTCGGTGAATCCGGCGCTGGAGGCCGGCGGCCCCGGGGAAGCGGAGGCTGCCGGCTACGTGGCGGACACGCTGCGCCGCATCGGGCTCGACGTCGAGCTGTACGAGCCGCAACCTGGACGGCCCAGCGTCGCGGGCGTTCTTCGGGGCAAGGCGGGCGGTCGGCGTCTGATGTTGAACGGTCACGTTGACACCGTGGGCGTGGCCGAGATGCGCGAGCCCTTCTCGGGCGCCGTGCGAGATGGAAAGCTCTACGGGCGCGGATCGTACGACATGAAGGGCAGTGTCGCAGCCTGCATCGCCGCGGCCAAGGCGCTGGCGGACGCCGGCGCGCCGTTCCGGGGAGAAGTGCTGGTGGCGGCCGTGGCGGACGAAGAGAACGCGAGCATCGGCACCGCGGACCTCGTCCGGCGGCGCCCGGTGGACGCGGCGATCGTGACGGAACCCACGCATCTCGACATCTGTCTCGCTCACAAGGGGTTCGTGTGGATCGAAGTGGAAACGATCGGCCGCGCGGCGCACGGCAGTCGCCCGGACCTCGGCGTGGACGCGAACATGGCGATGGGTCGCGTGCTCGAGCGACTGAGTGATCTCGAGGCCAACCTGCGACGCCGTTCGCCCCACCCGCTGGTGGGGACGCCGTCACTGCACGCGGCCCAGATCGCCGGCGGAACCGCGCCCAGCGTGTACGCCGCTCATTGCCGGCTCACCATCGAGCGACGGACCGTGCCGGGCGAGACGGAATCGGGCGTGCTCTCGGAAATCCAGCGCATTCTCGAGGAGGTCGCCGCGTTCGATCCGGGATTCCGGGCGAGTTGCCACGCGACCCTGTCGCGCGATCCGTTCGAAGTTTCTCCGGACCGGGCGATCGTGCGCGCGCTCGCGACCGCAGCGAGCCGGGTCCTTGGCCGTTCGCCCCAGTATGGCGGGCAGACGCCCTGGATGGATTCGGCGCTGCTGGCGGCGGCCGGAGTGGAAACGGTGGTGTTTGGGCCGAGCGGCGCGGGCGCCCATGCCGTGGAGGAATGGGTGGACGTCGAATCGGTGATGCAGACCGCCGAGATCCTCGCGCACGCCGCGCTGGCGTATCTGGGGAGCACCGAATGAGTGAGAGGCACGGCTGTTCTCGGATCCCGACCTGGTTCGCGGCGGCTGCGTTCGTCTTGGGCGGCGTGCGGGCTGCCACTGCGCAGGAGGTCCGCGGTCAGGTGTGGGACCGCATCAACAACCGGGGCGTGTCCGACGGCGTCGTGACGCTCGTAGCCGCTGGAGGGACGATCGTGGCGCGCGCGGCCGTGGGGCCGCAGGGGCAATACGCGTTTCGCGCGCCGGACGCAGGGCGCTACGTGCTCCAGTTCGCGGGGCCGGGATACGGTGTATCGGCCACCGAGTTCACCCTGGCTGCGGCAGAAACGCGGATCCTCCGGCTGGAGGTCACGCCGCTTCCGCCGGCTGAGCTGGATACCGTCGTGGTGGAAGGGCAGCCGGTGCCGAGGCGGTTGTCCGGGTTCCACCAGCGACGCGCGAGTGGGCTTGGCGAGTTCATCACGCGCGAGCAGATCGAGGCGTCCAATCCCAGGGTGCTGACGGACGTGTTGCGGCGCACGTCCGGCGTGGAGGTCGTGCGCTTCGACGGGGGAGCACGCATCGCGAGCCGGCGGGATCCCACGCTGTGCGGCGGCATGCGGGGCGCGGCCCTGGTTGGCCCGCTCATGTTCCTCGACGGCACGTTTCTCGGCAACGGGATGGAAGCGGACATGGACGCCCTGCTCTCCATTCAGACGATCGAGGCCGTGGAGGTGTACTCGGGGGCGAGCACCGTGCCGCCGGAGTTCAATCGCTCGGGCGCGGAATGCGGTGTCGTGGCGCTGTGGACCCGGCCCGGCGCGGCCGTCGAGACTCCGTACGTGCGCCCCGTTGACTTCGGCGCCCAGGTGGGCGGATGGATTGTCTCGGGCGGGATGCAGGAGGGCAGGGTGGGCGGCCGGGCGATTATTGGGATCTGGCCCGGCGTGGAAATGACGGCTGCCGTGAACGCCATCGTCTCCGGGCTCGAAACAGGCAATGCCGGCACGAACCGCACGGGGTCGCAGATCGTGCTCGCCCCTCGCGGCCGGCCCCTGGGCGAACGATCGCCGTGGTACGTGGGCGGGGGGTTTACCTATCTGTCCTTGAGCGAATCCCGGTTCGGCGCTGACGAAGAGGATCACCTCCTGGCGATGACCGGCGTCTCCCTGCGGCGCGGCCGCGCAAGTCCATTCGTGGAAGTGCAACTGCTCGATCCATTCGATCCCGGCGACGCTCAGGTGCATTGGTACGCGGGCGTGACCCTTCGGTTGTACTGACGGGGGATGACGGGAGATGCCAGGCGATCGCGGGCGATGAGGGGCGATGATTGGCGGTGGCGAGGGTAGTGCGCTCGGCCGCGGCGACTGGCCGGCTCACCGGCTATTTGTGCGCGCTCGGCGCCGGTTCGCTCTGGGGCACCACGGGTCCGCTCTCCACCGCGTTGTACGCCGCCGGCGCCGAGCTGACGGGCATCGGGTTCTGGCGCATTGCGGTCGCGTCGCTGGGCTTCCTCGTCGCCGGCGCGGCGCGGCGAGATCTGTTCCGGGGCGATGCGCGCCTGCTCGCCGTGGCGCTGCTCGGCGGTGGGGCGCTGGTGGCCTCGTTTGAGGTGTCGTATCAGTTCGCCATCGCGGGGGCGGGAGTGGCGGGGGCGGCGGCGCTGCTGTACACCGCGCCGGTCATGGTCGCGATCCTCTCGGCGGTGCTCCTCAAGGAACGGGTGACCGCCACGCGAGTGGCCCTCGCCGTCGCGGTGACGCTTGGCGCTGCCATGACCGTGCGGGGTGGGTTCGGTGGATTGGCGGATCCGTCCTCGGGCCCGGGGACCCTTGCGGGAGTCACTGGTGGCCTGGTCGCGGCCGCGAGCTACGCGGGGACCACGGTGCTCGCGCGGTTCATCGTGCCGCGGCTCGGTATCCTGCGGTTTCTTGCGCTGGAGATCATTGGCGGGACGGTGATCCTCGCGGTCGCACTCCCGCTCGCCGGATTCCCTCCGGCGCTGCCGCCGGTTCCCACCGCGTGGCTGTACGTGGCGGCGCTCGCGGTCGGCACGGTACTGCTGGCCAACGTGCTCTTCTTCGCGGCGGTGCGGCGGATCGAGGCC
>DATMAW010000221.1:0-27960 GCA_035559715.1 Gemmatimonadales bacterium
GCGGTTCTCGAAGTGAACGCCCTTGCGGGCCGCCTTCGAGAGCCGGCGCGCCCGTGCCACGACAAGCTGAAGATCGAAGAGCTCGTCGAATGCCAGGCGCCGGCGGCCTTCCTCCACCCCCCCCATCCTGTCGGCGATGGCAGGCGATGACGGGTGATCGCGGGCGATGGCGGGCGATGGCGGGCGATCGCGGGCGATCGCGGGGGACGATGGACGGTGAAGAGTGACCAGCGCCTCCCGCAGCGGAATCACCCCGGCTGCCTTGCGGACGGACGCCGGCAACGGATCCTCGACGGCAGCGACCATTCCGTCGAGGTGATCGAGCACGATCCGACGAATCTGGCGGTGGCTGAGCCCTTCGGTGGCAGGATACACCGGCAGCACGACGCCCCCGGTCCATCGCCCGTCTTCGTCCGTGGCGGCCCGCGCATCGCGCGTTGCGTCGGCGTCCTCCAGCACGACGAACTCCCGCGGCGCCACCTGTCTCCCGTGAAAGTGCTTCACGGGCCCGGTCACGAGCACGAGCTGCCCGGGCTCGATGACTCGGTCCAAGAACGCTTGGCCCGGCCACGCGCATTCGATTAGCCCTGACTCGTCACGCAGGACAACGCGAAAGATCCTGAGTCCCTTCCGCGTGGGGAGAACGCCCTTGGACACGACGCGGCCCACGAGCGTGACGTCTTCTCCCTCACGCGCCCGGGCGATGGGAGTGATCTGCGTGGCGTCGATGTAGCGGTGGGGCGTGTGGTACAGCAGATCTTCAACCGTACGGATTCCCAGTCGCGCCAGCGCCTCTGCCCGCCGGGGGCCCACGCCGCGCAGGAACTGCACGGGGCTGTCAAGGCGCAGCGCCATCAGTCGGCGAGCAGGCGCTCCGTAAAGCGATCCGCGTCAAACGGCTCGAGGTCGTCGAGCCCCTCCCCAACGCCGACGAAGCGAATGGGGATGGGAAGCTCGGTCCGCAGCGCCACAATCCCGCCGCCCTTGGCCGTCCCATCGAGCTTGGTGAGAATGAGACCCGTGAGCGGCAGCGCGGCGGCAAAGGTCCGACCCTGCTGGAGCATGTTCTGACCGGTCGTCGCGTCCAGCACGAGAAACACTTCGTGCGGCGCCCCGGCGCGTTTCCGCGCGATCACTCGATGGATCTTCCGCAACTCGCCCATCAGATCCTGCTGCGTGTGGAGCCTGCCCGCCGTGTCCACCAGCACGACATCCACGCCGCGCGAGGTGGCCGACTCGATCGCGTCGAACGCTACCGCCGCCGGATCCGTGCGAGGCGCCCCCGTAACGCAGGGAACGCCCAGGCGGCTCGCCCAGGCTTCGAGTTGCTCGCTCGCGCCCGCGCGGTAAGTGTCCGCCGCCGCCAGCATCACGCTGCGCCCCTCTCGAGACAGCCGATGCGCGATCTTGGCCACCTGCGTGGTCTTCCCCACGCCGTTCACCCCAACGAACAACAACACCGAGGGACCCGGTTCGCTGTCGAGGGCAAGTTGTCCCGGCACGGAGCTGTCCCGCACAGCCGACGCGATGCGCTGCGCCAGCCACTCACGCACGCCCTGTTCCGTCCGCAGGGTCCCTCGCCGCACCGCGTCCTCCAGCGCCTCAAGCAGGGGAAAGGCCGCCGGTCCGAAATCAGCCTCGAGCAACACGCGTTCGAATCCCTCAAGCAGTTCGCGCCCGCCGCCACGGAGCAGCATGCCAACGTCCGTGAGCGCCACCGCTTTGATGCGGCGCCACAAGCCGCCTTTCACGGCAACCCCCGTCGAAGGCGCCAGGCCCACTCGCCAACGAGGGCAGCGAGTACGAGACCAAAGAGCCAGAGCCGATCCCGCGCCCGCGCCAGTGCAAGCGCCACGCTTCCCCCGCCCGCTGCTGGCGCAAGGCCCACCGGTCGCGCTCGGTACTCATCGGAGTACTGCTCGACCACGATCGTCCCGCCGAGTGCGCCGTCGCGCCACGCCCAGCGGTAGGTCCCGGGTGGAAGGGCAACTTCTGCCCTGCCGTCGGCGCTGAACCGGAGCGCGATGGTCGAGGTGTCGGACCCCGCCATCCTCACGACGGTGGAATCCGGGATGCTATCGCCGGTCCAGCGGAACGTGACCGGTGCGCCGCGCGTCGTCACCGGATCCACCGCTAGCGGACCCCTTCCGGCCAGCGAACCGGAGCCCAGCAACCAATCCAATCCGGCCGCGACCAGCGTCCGATAGGCCTCTCTCGGCGCGCCACCGCGAAGCGCCCAGCGCCACAGCCCATCCCCGGTGACGGTCAATCTGCGCGACCCAGCTGAATCGTGCCCAATCACCACCGCGCGCTCGGCGCCGCGCCGTGCGAGCCGCGCGGTGAGCCCCACCCAGTCACCCATGGCGGGCACCACGGGCGCCAATCCCAGGAGCGGCGGCACGGAGTCCCACGGGGCCCCCGCGAGGCGGCCGCCGATGGGTGACGGAGGCGGCACCGGAACTATGTACCAATCCCCGGGCAGCACGCTCGCCGCAGTGTCGGCCGCGCGCCACCGCCACTGCGCCCGCGCCGTCACGGGGACCACCGAAGACCCGAACGTCACGACTACGCTGGCCTCGCGGGCACCGTCTTGCACTTCGGCCTCGGCTGCGGGGTTGAGGTCCCCCATATCCACCCAGTGTCCCGCACGGACGAGCGCAAACGCCCGCACGGGGGCGCGCACGATCTCCGCCGCCGTCTCGGCAAAAAACCGCGATTCCCAGTCACCCGGGGCGGCGAGCACCGCAACGAGCGGCTGGCGCGCGACGGTGACGACGCGCACTCGCTCATCGTCCCTTGGCTCGGCATCACCAGCCATGATGACTCGGGCGCGAAGCACCCGCTCGCCCGGCCGCAGCACGCCGGGGGCCAGCCGCAGTGTGCGCGCGGCCTGTCCGCCCGGGGTCACGGAGACCGACACGGCTTGAAGCCGGCGCGTCCCTTCGAGCAGTTCGACACGGGCCGAGTCGCCCCCCGGGACGGTGGAGAACTCCACGCCGAGCTCGACCCGCACGGTGTCCTGGACGGCCACGAGCGGGCGTGCGTCCATGTGAATCAATGAGGCGTTGGGCCGGCGCTCGCGCGGCAACGCGATCACTCGCGCGCCCTCGAGGAGCGACGGCTCAATGGCGGGAAGATCCTCGATCTCCCCATCGCTCACGATGGCGACCGGGCCGCCACGGCCCCGGGCCGCACGCAGGACCTCCACGAGTCGCGTGGCGCCATCTTCGGGCGGGCCGGGCTCGAACGCTCGGGGGGCGGTCCCGAAACGAACGATGGAGCCGTCCCGCCCCGCGATCGCTCGCGCGGAGTCCACGGCTTCCTCCCAGCGGCCGCCGGCCGCCCCCATGCTGAGCGACGCATCCAGCAACACCGTTGTGGGACCGCCAGACGTGCGCACGGTTCGCACGGGATCCACCAGCAGCACGATGAGCGCCGTCACGCCGAGCGTCCGCAGGACGGCGAGGCCGGCGCCGGCCGCCCCCAACCGCTCGCGCCGGAGATAGACGAGTCCCGCCACGATGGCGGCGGCGATCGATCCGCCGATGATCACCGCGCCCACGCGATGGCGTCCTCCAGCGTGAAGCGTCCCTCGATGAGGGCCCGGCCTACGATCACCCCGGCCATGCCCCGCTCGCGCGCGGCAATGACGTCCTCACGTCCTGCCACGCCTCCTGCGAGAATCACCTCATCGCACAGCGGACGCAGTCTCGCGGCACCCTCCAAGTCAGCACCGGCAAGCCGCCCGTCCCTATCCAGGTCGCGGTAGATCACGGCCCGAATGCCCATGGTTCGCGCACGTTCCACGACATCCTCCAGCTCCACCGCGGAGCGCTCCGCTGTCCCCGCGTCAAGCAGCTCACCTTGCCGAACGTCGATCCCGAGCGCAAGGCGTTCTGCTCCGAACTCCAGCACCATGCTCTGCAGCACCGGCGGCGCAACGGAGGCCGCGACCACGGCGCGCGCCGCGCCCAGCGACATCGCGCGTCGCGCGTCCTCCATCGTCCGAAGCCGGCCACCAATTTGAACACGCACGCCCGGCACGCCCGCGACGCGACCCAGCAGGTCGTCGTTGTCTCGTCCGGTGCCGAGCGCCCGGTCCATGTCCACGACGTGAATCCACACCGCACCGGCCTCACGGAACCGGTGGGCGCACGTCACGGGATCCGATGGAAACGACGTAGACCCGCGCGCGAGACGACCACCCTGAACGTCAACGGCGGGATAGATCTGCACAGCGGAGAAAGGTAGCCCTGGAACTCCTCAGTGGGCTGACGCGGCGTAGAACACCGGGGCCGTGCCGCGGAGCAGTCGGTCGTACCGATAGCGCAGTGCTTCGAACTCGGCGAGCCTCGCCCCCGGCACCGGCTCGCCGTTCCCGACATCAACGCGTCGCGGGTTGCGCTGCCGCCCGTTCTTCAGGAACTCGTAGTGCACGTGAGGCGCCGTCGAAAGGCCGCTGGTGCCAGAGTACCCAATCACCTGACCTTGCCGCACGCGAGCGCCCGGCCGGATCCCCGGCGGGATGCTGCTCAAGTGCGCGTACCGGGTCTCGATCGCCTTGGGATGGCGGATCGTGACCACGAGACCGTACCCGCCCCACCGTCCCGCGCGCGTCACGACTCCCTCACCCGTGGCTTCCACGGGGGAACCGAACGGCGCGCGATAGTCCGTTCCGAGGTGCGCACGGACCTGTTTGAGAATGGGATGCAGGCGGCCGTACGAAAAGCGCGACGTGACTCGGTACGGCACGGGTGCGCGCTTGAACGTGCGTCGCAGGGAGCGACCCTCGGCGTCGTAGTAGGCGTTGTTGCCCTCCGCATCGGGCAGGACATACGCAGTCTTCAGCGCACCCCGTGTGGTAACCGTTGCCGCCACCAGCCGACCATACTTCACGTCGCCGAGTGACGATCGCAGGCGCTCGAACAGCAGCTGAAACCGATCGCCGGGTGCGACGTCCAGCGAGAAATCGACCTCCCAGGCAAACACGTTGTCCGCCAGGTCGAACGTGAGGCGATCCACCTCCGCTCGCGGCATCACGCTGTCGGGAATCGCCTCCCGCAGCGCTTCATACAGCGACGAGGTGATCGCGCCTTCAAGGCGGACGGGCTCCGGAACCCAGGAAACCGCCTCCCAATCCGCCCGCCACGTGCCATCCGCCACATCCCGCCTCAGCCAGAGGATCCGGTCGTCTCGGAGCCGCGTGCGGACTCGGTCCGCCACGGGAGATCCTGCGGCGCGCCGAATCTCGAAGATCTGGCCCGCGGGCACACGCCGGGGATCGAGTCCCCGCGCCGCCGTGAGCGCCGCCTGGAGATCAGCTCCTTCAATACCGTGACGGGCGAACAGGTGAGAAAGCGTTTCATTGCGCCGGAGCGTGTCCGCGCGCTCGTGGTACAGGCCTTGGATCGTCAGTGGTGGCGCCAGCGGCAGCTTGGCCCGCGAACGCGCGGCCGTGCCGGCGAGCAGCGCACCTCCTGCGAGGACAACGAGCACACCGGCGCGCGCGAAGCGCATCAGTCCATCTGACGCCTGATGAAAGTGGGAATCTCCATTTCCGACACCTCGCCAGCCTCGGCCGGCGCCGGGCCGGGCGCGGGCGGGCGCTTCGCCGCCGGCGGGGCCGCCACCGGCGTGGACGGACGTCCCGGCCGCTGCGGGAATGGCAACACGCCCGGGGTCACCCGTCCCAGCGGACCTTCGTGCGCCTGGGGCTGGTCGAACCCTGTGGCGATCACAGTGACCCGTACCTCGCCTTCCATCGCCGGATCATGTACTGCGCCGAAGATGATCTCCGCCTGGTCTCCCGCGGCATCGTGGATGATCTCGGAGATCTGGTTCACTTCTCCGAGCGTGAGATCCTGGCCGCCCGCGATGTTGACGAGCACGCCGGTGGAGCCCGTAATCGAGACGTTGTCGAGCAACGGGCTCGAGATGGCCTGTTGCGCCGCTTCGACCGCGCGATCCTCCCCCCGGCCGATGCCCGTGCCCATCAGCGCAGACCCGCCATTTTGCATCACGGTTCGCACGTCGGCAAAGTCCACGTTCACCAGGCCGGTGACGCTGATGAGGGTCGAGATGCCCTGCGTGGCGTGCAGCAGCACCTCATCCGCCTTCTTCAGTGCGTCCTGGAACGGAACGTTCTTCCCGACCACGGCCAGCAACCGCTCGTTGGGCACCACGATCATCGTGTCCACGTGCTTGCGCATCTCCGCCAGGCCGAGCTCGGCCTGCTTCATGCGCTTGCGACCCTCAAACAGGAAGGGCTTGGTGATGATCGCCACGGTCAGAGCGCCGACGTCGCGCGCCATTTGCGCGATGATGGGCGCCGCGCCGGTTCCCGTGCCGCCACCCATGCCGCACGTCACGAACACGAGGTCGGCCCCCTCGAGCACGTGGAGCACCTCGTCGCGGTTTTCCTCGATCGCCTGCCGGCCGATCTCGGGCCGCGCCCCGGCACCCAATCCGCGAGTGAGCTTCTTGCCGATTTGGACCTTGACGTCCGCCTTGTTGCCGAGCAGCGCCTGGGCGTCCGTGTTGACCGAAATGAACTCCACACCCATGAGGTGCTCGGTGATCATCCGGTTCACGGCGTTCCCGCCACCGCCGCCGACACCCACGACCTTCATCCGTGCGTTCTGCGAGACCGTTTGCTCCAGTTCGAAGACCATCGGATCCCTCTTCAAGCCGCGGTGGTGATCAGAAGAAATCTCGGAGCCATCGTTTCACGGGAGCGAACCAGCGATCCACCCGACCCTCGCTCCCCACGCCACCCACGCGTCCGCGCGCGCCGTAGAGCGCGAGCCCCACGGGCACCGCGTAGCGCGGGGCCTGCACGCTGTCCACCAGCCCGGAGATCCACCGACCGGGGATTCCGAGCCGGGCCGGCGTCGCGAACACGTCGCGCGCCAATTCCACGACCCCGGGCAGCTGGGCGCCGCCACCCGTCAGCACGATCCCGGCGGGCAAAGCCTGCGATCCGTTCGCCGCCGCGATCTCCTGCATCACCAGCCCGAAGATCTCGTCCATGCGCTGGTGAATGATGTGTGCGATCAGCTCCCGCTTCGCCTGGCGCGGTCCCTGCCCCGGTGTGCTCGGCAACTCGATCGCTTCCTCCGGATCCACCAGGGGCATGTACGCTACGCCGTACCGCTCTTTCAGGCGCTCGGCGTCGGCCTGGGTGATCCCCAGCCCCTGCACCAGGTCTCCCGTCACGTGCGCGCCGGCAAAACGCAGCGAGGCGATGTGGCGGATCTTGCCATCGCGAAAGATCGCCACGTTGGTCGAGCCGCCGCCGAGCTCCACGAGCGCGCAACCAAGCTCCTTTTCCTCCTCCGTCAGCACCGCGAGCGCCGCGGCAATCGGCTCCAGCACCAGCTCGGCCACGCGATACCCTGCCCGCTCCACCGACTTCCGGAGATTCTGGGCCGCCGTGCTCTGCACCGACACGAGGTACATCTCGACCTCGAGCCGGAGGCCGGTCATTCCCGCCGGGTCGCTGATCCCCCCCTGGTTGTCCACCTTGTATTCCTGGGGGATGTCGTGCAACAACTCGTGATCCCGACCCAAACTCACCGCGCGGGCCACGTCGTCCACACGGTCCACGTCGTCGCGCGTGATCTCGTCTCCGGTGACGGACGCGAGGCCACGGGACGTTCGCGCGCTGACGTGCTCGCCCGCAATTCCGCAAAACACGGCGGGCACGTGCACGCCGGCCATTCGCTCGGCGTCACGCAGGGCAGCCACGATGGAGCGCGTTGTCTCCTCGATGTCGCGCACGACGCCCCGTCGCACCCCTCCCGCCCGCGCCACGCCAACCCCGAGCACCTTGGCGCCAGGGACGCGCGCATCGCCCATGGCTTCCGCGATCACGGCGCAGGTCTTCGTACTTCCAAGGTCGAGCCCCGCCACCAGACGGTCTCGCCTCACGTGCGATTCCTCCGCACCACTACCCAACCCGCGTAGCGCGCATCCAGCTCGGCGAAGGGCCGACCCGTGACGGCCAGGTGCCGCCACACGGCGGCCACCGCCCGAATGTCCTCACTCGCAGGAACGATCCGCACAATCACGCGCCGCGCTCCGAGTTCCAGGATCATGGACCGGCCAGTCCCGCGCGACGCGGTCTCGACCTCCTGATAGAACACCGAATCCGCCATCCGCACGCGATCCAGCGCGTCCAGCACCTCGCGGTCACTACTCCGGGTCACCGGGAGGTCCATCCCGGTCACCGCCGGATCGTACGGCAGCGGACGCGCCTCACGATCGAGGGCGATGAACCCCGCCGGCGCCGGGACGAACGCGATCGGTACGCGCTCGGTCACCACCACTCGCAGCGTGCCCGGCAATCGCCGCGCAACCTGCGCATCCACCACACCGGCGAGCCCTTCGAGCCGCCGTTCCATGGGACCAAGGCGCGTGAACAGGCTTTGTTCCGCCTCAAGCCCCAGCCCGGCCACCACCTGATCGGGCGCGAGATACCGCACGCCCTCGAGTTCGATCTGCCGCACGCGGAAGAACGGCAAGTGGCTCGCCGCCCAGCCCGCCCCGGCAACCACCAGAAGCCCCAGCGCCCCAAGCAGGGCCCTGCGCCCCCCGGCAGCCGTCACGCCGCTTTCCCCTGCAGCCGGTCCAGCAACTCACGGGCGACGTGTGTGATGTCTCCCGCGCCGAGCGTAAGCACGACATCGCCCGGCTGGACGAGCGCCGCCACCGATCCCGCCAGCGCACGACGATCAGGAACCCATTCGACCTCGGCGCCCGACCGCTTGGCCGCCCGAGCTACCCGGGAGCCGCTGACGCCGGCAATGGGCTCTTCCCGGGCCGCGTAGATCTCCGTCACGACCACGCGATCTGCCGCCGCGAGCGCAATCCCAAGTGCATCGCCGTGTAACTGCGTTCGCGTATACAGGTGCGGCTGGAACACCGCCACCACGCGGCGACCGGGATACCGCTGCCGGGCGGCGGCGAGCGTGGCCGCGACCTCCGACGGGTGGTGCGCGTAATCGTCCACCACGGTCACGCCCCGGGCGCTCCCAACCCATTCGAAACGGCGGCTCACACCGCTGAAGGCGGCCAGGGCCGCGGACGCACGCTCGACATCTCCGCCCAGAGCCCGAACGGCCGCCAAGGCCATGGCTGCGTTCCGAACGTTGTGCAGCCCGGGGACCTGGAGCCTGAGCGGGATCCGCAGCCCGCCGACGAATACCACGTCGGCCTCCGTCGTGGCGGATTCCTGGCGCACCCGCTCCACTCGAACGTCCGCGTCTTGCGCCAGTCCCACGAGCCACCGCTCCCCACTCACGGCTGCCGCCACGCGCCGTGCGCCCGCGTCGTCCGCCCCGAACAATGCGATCCCCCCATGCCCCGCGAACTCGGCGAACGCCGCTTCCAACGCCGCGACCGACCCGTAGCACTCCAGGTGATCGGCCTCGACGTTGCCGACGACCGCGACGCTCGGCCGCAACGAGAGCAAGGCCCGGTCGTACTCGTCGGCTTCTACAACGAACAAATCGTCGCCGCCGAGCCTGGCGTTGCCGCCCCATCCTGCGACACGGCCGCCGGCGATGCCCGTAGGGTGTCGCCCGGCGGCCGCAAAGGCTTCGGTGGTCATCACCGTCGTCGTGGTCTTGCCATGTGTGCCGGCGATGGCGACCACTGTGCCACCGTGCACCGCCAGGTGTAGCGCGTCAGCTCGCCTGATGACCGGGACCCCGGCGGCTCGCGCCGCGAGCAACTCCGCGTGATCCGGAGGAACGGCGGCCGTATAGATCACGGCGCGCGTTCCGGCTACGTGCGCTGGGTCGTGCCCCCTGTAGATCTGGGCCCCGGCGGCCTCGACATCCGCGGCGCCCGCAGGGTCGGCATCGCACCCGCTAACCGCCACGCCTCGCCGCCTGGCGATCAGCGCCAACGCGCTCACGCCCGCTCCAGCCACCCCCATGAAGTGAATCGGCCTGGGATCCTCGGGGGTGAACAGAGGCATTGGTGGGCAGCTAATATAAAGCGGGATCAGAACTTGTGAAAGACGCTCGAACCTAGCTTGTGAGGTCCAGGACCGCTTCGGCAATTTTTCGGGCTGCGTCCGGAGCGGCACGCCGGAGCGCGGCCTCCCCCATCCGGATCGCCAGCGGGCGATTCCCCACGATGTCCCGCACCTCGTCTGCCAAGCGCCCCGGGGTCAGCAGCGCTTCCGGAAGGACCCGGGCCGCTCCCGCTGCGGCCATGGCCTCGGCGTTCTTGGTTTGGTGATCCGCAGCCGCTGTGGGGAGCGGAACCAGGATCGCGGGACGCCCATACGCGCACAGTTCGGCCGATGTCATGGCTCCCGCCCGCGACACCACAAGGTCGCACGCCGCATAGACGTCGCCGATCGGGTCCCAGAACGGCCGCACCTGGATCCACGGCGGCCGGTGATAGGCGCGACACGTTTCCCATTCGCCGGCGCCTGAGCCCCAGCATACGGCAACCCCATCGAGCAAGCGTTGATCGAGCGTTCCCGCCAGCGCTCGGTTGAGGGCCCGCGATCCCTGACTTCCTCCAAACACGAACACGACGGGTGGCTCGGCCGGCAGGCCCAATTGCCGCCGAGCAGCGTCGCGGTCGCGTCGCTGATGTGGCGCCACCGGGTTGCCGAAGGTGAATACCTGCGTCTGCCTGCCGGGTCGGAAGCGGGCAGCCGCTTCGGGAAAGCCGAGGTGCACCTGTCGCGCGGCTCGCGCGAACCACCGCGTCGCGAGCCCGGGCATGGCGTTTTGCTCCTGCAGGACGATCGGCACGCCGCGGGCGCGGGCGGCGAGCAGCATGGGAACCGCAGCATATCCTCCCGTGCCCACCACGACGGCAGGTCGTTCGCGTTCGAGCACGGCACGGGCCGCCGCGTAGAGCCGCGGCGCTCGAACCATCCAGCGCAGGTTTTTCCACCATTGACGGCGGTACAGCGGCTCCGCCGGGAGCAGGACGTAACGAAACGATCGGTTCGGAAGGATGGCCGCCTCGATGCCGCGCTCCGCGCCAACGAGCAGCAGATCGACCGCGGGCCGCAATGAGCGCAGCGCGTCGGCGATGGCGAGCGCCGGCATGAGGTGTCCGCCGGTGCCACCACCCGCGATGACGACGCTCACGGATTCGGTCGTGGGCGGGACTCCCGACGTGGCCGACCCGCTGCCGAGCCGATACTCACCAGCACACCCGCCGCCAACAACGACACCACCAGGCTCGAGCGGCCGTACGAAATGAACGGCAACGGAAGGCCTGTGGTCGGCACAAGCGCCAGGGTAACCGCCATGTGAACGATGGCGGCCGTCCCGATGAGCCCGGTGAGCCCCACGGCCAACAGCATGCCGAACATGTCCGGCGCCATGCGCGCGATGCGGAATCCCATCCACAGGAAGAGCGCGAACAGCAGGACGACGAGACACACGCCCACGAACCCCCACTCTTCACCGATCGTGCTGAAGATGAAGTCCGAGTAGGCGTAGGGCAGGTAGCCCAGCTTCTGCATCCCCTGGCCGAACCCCACTCCGACCACCTGACCCGCCCCGATCCCGATGAGCGACTGCGTGATTTGCCAGCTCGCCTCCTGCGCATCGCCGCCGGGGCTCAAGAACGTGAGGATGCGCGACAAGCGGTACTGCACCGTCACGATCTCACGCCACAGAAGCGGTACGGCAACGAGCCCGAGCAGGAGGAAGTGGCCGATGCGAGCGCCCGCCACGAACAGCACCAGCCCGGCGAGCAAGGCGATATCCACGGCCGTGGACAGATCGGGTTGGAACAACACCAGGGCACACATCGGACCCACGATGACCAGGAAGGGCGCGAGACCATAGCGGAACCCGCGAACCCGCTCGCCTTTCTTCGTCGCGAGCATCGCGGTCCACACCACCACGGCGAACTTCGCGATCTCCGACGGCTGAACGCTCACCACGCCCACGTCGATCCAGCGCCGCGCTCCGTTCACCTCCGGCGCCAAGGCCCGGACGGCCGGAAGGAACGGAACGGCGAGCGCCGCCGCCGTGAGTCCGAGCAGGGGCCATGCGAGCCGCTGCCACAGGTGGTAATCGAGCCGCGCCGCGACCAGAAACACGACGCCACCCGCCGCGGCGCCCACGAGCTGCCGAATCGCGAACCAGGACCCGGGCTCGCCCCGTTGCACCGCGACGAGACTGGAAGCCCCGTAGACGGCGGCGATGCCGAACACCACGAGCGTCGCCGTCACGATGGCGAGCAGGCGGGTCTCCCACCCTCCGGGCGCGGGTCTGGCCGGTGCCGTCACCATGCCTCCGCGAGGCGTCGAAAGACCGCCCCACGCTCTTCGTAGTTGGTGAACTGATCGAAGCTCGAACAGGCAGGCGAGAGCAAGATCACGTCACCCGGTCGCGCGAGACTGGCCGCCGTTCGCACTGCCTCGTCGAACGGGATCACGACGCGCGTGGGACACACGCCACCGAGGTCGCGGGCCACGACCGGCCCGGCTTCGCCGTAGGCCACAATGGCGCGGCAGCGCGGCGCCAGCAAGGCTGCGAGTGGCGTGTACGGGTCCCCCTTGTGCCTTCCACCCACGATCAGGACGTACGGGCGGCTCATCGCGCGCAGTGCCACGGCGGTGGACGCCACGTTGGTCGCCTTCGAGTCGTTGATCCAGAGCACCCCTCCCACGTCCCGAACCTCCTCCAGCCGATGCGGCAGCCCGCGAAACGTCGCCAACCCTCCGGCGATGACCGCGCGACTCACCCCGGCGGCCGCGGCGGCCAACGAGGCAGCCAGCGCATTGGCGACGTTATGCTGTCCCAGGAGCGGCAGCCGTTCCCGCGCGATCAGCGGTTCACCTTCGAGGACGAGCACACTTCGATCTGCATCGAACCAGGCGTCCGCCGGGGTGCGAAGACTGAAGCGGAGGCGGCGCCCGGCCGCCCGGCGCGCCAGCTCGAGCACGGCCGGGTCATCGCCGTTCAGGACCCAGACGGAATCCCGAGATGCGTTGCGAAACAGGAGGCGCTTGTCCGCATAGTACTCGGCCACGCTCGCGTAGCGATCCTGGTGATCCGGCGCCAGGTTCGTGAGCACGCCGATCGCGGGCGCCAGGCGCGGAGCATCGTGCAATTGGAATGACGAGGCTTCCACCACGACCCACTCCGGCCGAGGCACCAGCTCCGCCACCTCGATCAGCGGGCGACCAATGTTCCCGCCGACGGCTGCCGCGCGGCCGGCACTCGTCAGCAGATGCCCGATCAGCGCCGTGGTGGTGCTCTTGCCGTTCGTGCCGGTGACCACGATCAGCCGCGCTGGGGCCAGGGCGCGGGCAGCCAAGTCCAGCTCCGCGATCACCTCGAGCCCGGCGGCGCGGGCCGCGGCGACCGGCGCAGCCGACGGCGGGACGCCGGGTGAGACGATCACCGCCGCTGCGCGCCGAATCCGGTCCAGGTCATGACGGCCCACCTCGACACTGACGGGCCCACCTTGAATGCCGCCTAGCGTCGCGGCTGCCGCCCGCACGTCGGCCGTATCGGCGGCATCGGAGGCATAGACGGGCACTCCACGCGCCGCAAGCCATTTCGTCGCGGCGACACCGGTCCGTGCCAGCCCGATGACGGCCACCTCCCCTTGCCGCCATGCCGGCGGAATCACCGGATCTTGAGCGTGGACATCGCGAGCAGCGCGCACAAGATGCCAATGATGTAGAACCGCGTAACGACCTTGGCCTCCGCCCACCCCAACTTCTCGAAGTGGTGATGGAGTGGCGCCATGCGGAAGATGCGATGCTGTAACGCGTACTCGTAGCCGTAGCGTCGCTTGCGCCAGCGGAACACACCGGTCTGGACGATGACCGACAGAGCTTCGGCGGCGAACACACCGCCTACCAACAACAGCAGGAACTCGGACTTGAGGAGGATCGCCACCGTGCCCAGTGCGCCGCCGATGCCGAGGCTGCCGGTATCGCCCATGAACACCTCGGCGGGATGCGCATTGAACCACAGGAAGCCCAGCGCGGCTCCCATGAGCGCCGTGCAAAAGATGGAGAGTTCTCCGGCGCCTCTGAGGTAGTACACGCGCAAATACTCGGCGGCGTCCACGCGCCCGAAGAGATAGGCGAAGATGGCGAACGTGCCGGCGGCAATCACGGTGAGCCCCGTCGCAAGCCCGTCCAGTCCGTCGGTGAGATTCACGCTATTACTCGCACCCGTGATCACGAACGTGACGAAGGCCACGTACACCACCGGGGGCAAAATGAGCAGGACGTACTTGAAGAACGGCAGTGTGGTGCTGGCTGCCGGCAGATCGGGGGCCGGGGGCGCCAGCAACAAGTACGTGGCGAGCGCGGCCCCGAACGTCACCTGGCCCACGAGTTTGTACCGCGCCACCAGCCCGCGGGACTTCCCCTGGATGAACTTGAGGTAATCATCGACGAAGCCAATGGCGCCCATCCACAGCGTGGCGACGACGGCGACCCACACGTAGCGGTTGTCGAGCCGCGCCCACAGCAGTGTTGGCAGCGTGGTCGCCAACAGAATGATGAGACCGCCCATCGTGGGCGTGCCCCGCTTGGCATGGTGCGTGGCCGGCCCTTCCGCCCGGATCACCTGACCGACCTTGCGCGCCCGCAAGGTTCGAATCACCAATGGACCAACCACGAGCGCGAGCAGGATCGCCGTCACCGCCGCCCCTGCCGCGCGGAAGGTGATGTACGTGAAGAGGTTGAAGAAACCGCCGTCGCTCGCCAACGGAGCCAGCAGGTGGTAGAGCACTAGGCCTCCTGCCCCGGCGCAAGGTGCGCGAGGGCGCGCTCAAGCTGCACGCCGCGCGAGCCCTTCAGCAAGACGAACTCTCGTCCCGAAAGGCGAGCGGCCACGACGCGCCCCAGCTCGTCGGCGTCACGGGCCGTGACGAGCCGATCACCGAGCCGTTTGGCATGGCGGCGGAACGCGGCCACGAACTCGCCCACCGCGCCGATCAGCTGCGGCTCGGCGGCCACGATGCGGTCGGCCATCTGGTCGTGCAGCTTTCGGCTGCGGGAGCCGAGTTCGAGCATCGTGCCGACCAGCACCACGAGCGGCCGCTTGCCTGCCGCGCCGCGCGCCGTTTCCAGGGCGGCCGCCATCGACGCGGGGTTGGCGTTGTAGGCGTCGTGCAAGATCACCAGACCATCAGCCTCGATCAGCTCGCTGCGCCCGTGAGGCAGCCGGACGTCGGCCAGGGCCGCCGCCACGTTGTCCAGCGCCAGCTCCAATACGACCGCCACCCCGCAGGCAATCACCGCATTGTCGCCCTGGTGACGGCCGGGGACGGGGAGGCGCACCGTGTGGCCGCGGAGCGTGAACTCCACGCGGCCCTGGGCATCCAGCTTCCACCGCTCCGGATGAACATCGGCCTCCGGCGCCAGGCCGGCGGTGATCACGTGCCCCGCGCGCTCGCGAGCCGCCACCGCCAGTTCCGGCGGGGTGAGGCCGACCACCGCCGCGGGGACTCGCTCGAGCAGCGAGACCTTCTCCCGCATCACGCCCTCAAGGTCGCCGAAACCCTCGAGGTGTGCTTCCGCCACGTTGGTCACCACGCCGAGGGAGGGTTCAACAATCTCGCGCAGCCTGGCCAGCTCCCCCGGAACGCTGGCTCCGCACTCGATCACCAGCGCCTCGCACGCCTCGGGCGCCTCCAGAATCGTGAGCGGGACCCCGATCAGGTTGTTCAAGTTCTCGCGCGTGGCGTGCGTTCGAAACCGCGTGCCGAGCGCGGCCGCGAGCATCGCCTTGGTCGACGTCTTGCCGTTGCTTCCGGTCACCGCCAGGACGGGCCCCGAGATCTCTCGTCTGCGCACCTGCGCCAATCGCCCCAGCGCCGCGAGCGTGTCGTCGACTTCAAACCAGGCGAGGCCACCCACGGACGGCGTCCCGCGTCGCACCACGGCACCCGTCGCGCCGGCGGCGCGGGCGGCCGCAATGAAGTCGTGACCGTCGAACCGCGGGCCCTTGAGCGCCACAAAGAGCGCACCCGCTTTGAGCTGGCGCGTGTCCGTGGCGATGCTCGAGAACACGCAGGGTTGTGCCGGCGGCGTGGCCAACACTCCGCTCACCCGTGCGCTCGTCCAGCGGGTCATCGCGTCGTGCCTGCCGGACCGCGCGCACCACGACCGGCGAGCGCTTCGGTTACGATCAGCCGTTCATCCATGGGCAGGCGCTCCGTGCCCACCACCTGGTACGTCTCATGACCCTTCCCGGCCAATAGCAGGCAATCCCCAGGCGCCAACAGGGCCACGGCTCGATGAATGGCCTCACGACGATCCGTGATCCGCAGATGCCCGATGCCCTCCATCCCTTCCTCGATCTCGTCGATGATCCGCTCTGGATCCTCGGTGCGGGGATTGTCGGACGTCACGATCACCACATCGGCGCCTCGCGCCGCAATGCGACCCATGACCGGGCGTTTGCGGCGATCACGGTCGCCCCCGCACCCAAAGAGCACAAACAACCGGCCGCGGGTCAGCGGCCGCAGGGCGCGAATCGCGCGCTCCAGCGCGTCCGGCGTGTGGGCGTAGTCCCGCAGCACCGTGAACTCATCGCTCACGAGCCGCTCCATGCGGCCGGCAACTTGCGGGGCCGACGCCAGCCGGCGGGCGATGTGCTCGGGCGGCATCCCGAGCGTCCACGCCGCTGCGGCGGCGCCAAGCGCGTTGCTCACATTGAACTCCCCCGGCAGGGGCAGTCGCGCCGTCACCGTGGTCTCGGAGAACGCGATCTCGATGTTCGCTCCCGTGGCGTCGAGATCAGCCCGCGTGCCACGCACGTCGGCGCGCGAGAATCGTCCGAACGTCGTGCGCCGCCAGCGCGGCGAGTCCGGCAACGCGCGCCACGCCGGATCGTCGGCGTTGGTGATGACCGCCCCACCCGGGACCACTAAGTCTGCCAGTGACAGCTTGGCTGCGAGATACGCCTGGACGTCGCCGTGATAGTCGAGGTGGTCGTGCGTGAGATTCGTGAAGACGGCCGCCTGGTAGCGGAGACCCGCGAGCCGCTGCTGATCCAGGGCGTGCGACGACGCTTCCATGACGACGGTCTGTACGCCGCGGTCGCGCAGCGCGCGAAACACCGCATGCAGCTCCGGCGCTCCGGGCGTCGTGAGCGCCTGGTCAGGATCCACCGAGGTCCCACTTCCATCGAACGCGCCCAGCGTTCCAACAGAGCCGACGTCACCACGCTCGTTCAGGATGTGGCGGATCAGCGCCACGGTCGTGGATTTTCCGTTCGTTCCCGTCACCGCCACCAATCTCATCGTGGTCGCGGGATCTCCGTGCCACCGGGCCGCCGCCACCGCCAGCGCACGGCGCGTGTCGGACACCACCACCTGGGGAACGGGCACGGAAGCCGGCGCCGCCACGATGACCGCCACGGCGCCACGCCGCACCGCGTCATTCAGGAAGGCGTGGCCATCCGCCGTCCTCCCACGGACAGCGCAGAACAACGTGCCGGGCTTCACCTTCCGCGAATCGTCCGTCAGTCCCGCGATCGGCGGAGTGGCATCAGGCGCTCGCACCAGCAGTCCGGCGGCCGCCAGAGCGTCTCGAATCGACGCGAGCGACGTCACCGATCGGTTCGCGGCTCGGCGTACAGAACCACCGTGCTGCCCGCAACCGCGCTGGCGCCCGGCGGCGGGTCCGTCCTCACCACACGGCCCCAGCCGCGAAGTCGCACCCGGAACCCGTTGCGATGCAGCACTCGTGCGGCGCCCCGGAGGCTCTGGCCGGTCGCGTCGGGCACCCGGCGAGCGACGGGCGCAGGATCGCCGAGCGTGGTCGGCCACGCCATCACGTAGGGGACGGTTCCGCTGGCGAGCGGCGCCTCGGAAGGCACGGGAGTGCTCCGGGACAGCCGTGTCCGATTCAGCACCGTGGTTCGCGCCGCAAGCGCCTGCTCCAGTACGGCGCGCGTCACGGGAGCCGCCGAGAGCCTGGCGTACGCGCCGCGCGGGTCATCCAGCTTGACCACGAGCACGACCTCCGGCTGCTCAGCCGGGAACAAGGCGGCGAACGTGGCGGTGTAGCTGCCCGGCACGTAGCCGCCCGGCCCGGCGCGCCGCGCGGTTCCTGTCTTGCCCGCCAGGTCGAAGCTCGTGAGGGCGGCTGTCGTCCCCGTGCCGCCCACTTCGTAGACGACACCTCGCAACATGGAACGCAGGGTACGGGCGACGTGCTGGCGCACCACGCGCCGCACAGGTTCCGGAACGTGACGGTACAGCGGGCGCCCGCCTGGCGCACGCACTTCCCGCAGGAGCGTCGGCCGCATCATGACGCCGTCGTTCGCCACGGTGGCGTACGCCACGGCAAGCTGCAGTGGCGTCACCGCAACCTCGTAGCCCATCGCCAGGCTCGCGGCGGTGGTTCCACTCCAGTCATCCGGGTGCGGGAGCGTGCCGCGCGCCTCCGCCGGGAACTCGATGCCCGTGGGAGTGCCGAGGCCAAACGCGCGGAGCGTTTCGAACAACTCCGCGGGCTCGAGCCGGCTCGCGAACTTCACAACCCCGATGTTGCTCGACACCTCGATCGCCCGCCGCAAGGTCATCCACCCTTCAGGATGATCGTCGCGAATCGTGCGGTGCGGCATGACGTAGGCACCGGCTTCACCCCACACCGAGTCCCGATCGCCGACCCGCTCACGCTCGAGCAGAGCTGCGGCCGCGAACAGCTTGGCGGTGGACCCCGGCTCGAACACCGCGGTGAAGGCCGTGGGCGGAGTCGAGCCATCGGCGCGCCGGGAGCTGACGGCCAGCACCTCCCCTGTGGCGGGCGCCAGGATCACGATATCCCCTCCGTCCGACTGATACCGCTCAATCGCATCGATCAGGGCATCTTCCGCGATGTCCTGGAGGTCGGCGTCGATGGTTAGGATGAGGTCGTTGCCCGCCGCCGGGAACGCGTCGAGCCGGGCCGGCGATTCGTAGCGGCGCCCCTGCCGGTCGCGCAGAACCACGGCGCGGCCCGGCGTCCCGGCCAACAGTGAGTCGAACACACGCTCCAATCCGCTCGCGGGCCGGCCGTCGGACGCCGGACGCCCAATGATGGGACGGGCGAAATCCGGCCGCGGATAGAACCGTTCCAGCTCTTGCTCGAGATGTACGCCTCGCAGGGATCGGAGCGGCTGCACGCTCATGGCGGTGAATGGCCCGTGGAAGTACGCGTACGGCCGGCGCAGCGCGCGCTGGACGGCGGTGGAACTGAGTCCCAACGCCCTCGCGATCGTGCGCGCGTCACGCCGTGCGTTCACCAGTTCGTTCGGCGCCACACCGACGTGGTACATGTCTCGCGACACCGCCAACGGGGTGCCGCCGCGGTCGTAGATGGTCCCGCGTCTGGCCGGGAGCACCACTCGTTCGGTTCGCTGGGCTTGCGCCGCTCTGCGATGATGGGGGCCTTCGATCAACTGCACCTGCGCCGCTCGCCCCACGACAGCCGCAATGCCCAGCCCAAAGGCGATCTGCACGACGCGGAGCCGGGTCAGGGGCTTGGCCATGAGCGAGTCTACCGCGGGGCAGGCAGAGGTGTTTGCAGCATGACGATTTCCGAGTCGGAAGGCAATCGCAGCCCCAACCGCTCGGCCCTGGGAATCAGCACCTGCCGGCTGCGCGCCGCTCGGATTCGCCCCATCAGTTCCGCCGCTCGCGCCTCCCGAACCGCTCGCGCCTCACGCACCGTCCTCAGCTCGGCGGCGGTAAGCACCGCAGACGTCTGGCGCGCCACCACCCAGGCCAACACCAGCAGCACGAACAGCAGCCACGATGCAACCCAGAAGCGGCCCCTAGGTCGCATCGGCCATTCGGAATCCGCGGAGCGTGGCGCTCCTGGCCCGAGGGTTGGCTGCGATCTCCGCCGCCGCAGCCCGCACCGGCCGGCGAGGGTCTATGGCGCCGAGGGCGCGACCCCGGCAGGTGCACACGGGCTGGCGCGGTGGGCAGATGCAGTCCCGGGCCCACTCGCGAAACGCGGCCTTGATGATCCGATGCTCCCCGGAATGATACGAGATGGCCACTAGCCGCCCAGCACCCACGAGTGCGTCCCGCAGCGCAGGCAACGCGCGGGCAAGCTGTCCCAGCTCGTCGTTCACCTCGATGCGCAGCGCTTGAAACAGGCGGGCGAAGTCGGAGGGACCGGATGCCGGTCCCAGTGCCGCACGAATCGCGGACACGAAGTCGTCGGCGGTTTGGAACGGCCTGCGCTGCCGCCGGGTCACGATCACCCTGGCGAGCCGGCGCGCGCGCCGCTCATCGGCGTTCTCGCGGAGCACGCGGGCCAGCTCCGCTTCCGAACGCTGGTTCAGCAGATCCGCGGCGGTCGGCGCGCCGGCACCGCTCATTCGCATGTCGAGCGGGGCCCCGCGCCGGAACGAGAACCCGCGGCGAGGATCGTCGAGTTGGCGCGACGAGACGCCCAGATCCAGCAGGATGAAGTCCGGTTCAAACCGACGGATGGCGTTGAGGGTGGCGGCATCGGCGAAGGATCCGAGCTTCACTGTCGCTCGGTCCTGCGGCAGCCGGGCCGACGCGGCGGCGACGGCGCTCGGGTCGCGATCGAACGCCAGCACTTGGGCGCCGGCCTCGATCAGCAGCTCGGCGTGCCCGCCTCCGCCGACGGTCGCGTCGACTGCGCGCCGGCATCCCGCGGCCAGGTCCGCGACGACCGAGGCGAGCACGGGAACGTGGTAGACCGGCCCGGCCGCCACGTTCATAGATACGAAAAGGAAACGGCCCCACGAGCCACCGCGCAGGGCCGTTCAACTGTCATCGCGGGACGGGCGAGACGGGGCTGACGGGACTCGAACCCGCGGCCTCCGGTGTGACAGACCGGCACTCTAACCAGCTGAGCTACAGCCCCTGATAAAAGACGCGGCGGAAAGCTATGCCCCCCGCCGCCCCCGTACAAGCGCTGGTTTCCTCAGCGACACTTGAAACTTTGCCGGTACTGCGGGATCAAGCCCTCGTATTGACCGATGTAGCCCAGAATCTGGTTCGCCGTTCCCTGCTGCAAGCTCGCTCCCGCGGTCATGGCCGCCTTCGCCCTGGCAACCAGTTCCGCCTCCTGGGCCACAAGGTCGCACGACTTCGCCTCGCGGAGACGAGCATCGAGTTCGCTCAGCTGGAAGAAGTACCCCAGCCCAAGGAAGAAGCTCGCTTGTTGAGTGAGCTGTTGGCGCACGTCGTATTTCACCGCACGCTCCAACCAGAGCGTGCCCATCGGGAAGTTCACCCGCTTCTGCACCATCTGGCTGCCGGGTTGGAAGTACCGGAATGCCACGTTCAGCCACACGTTCGTGTCGGCCGGCGCACCGGACGCCGTGGTGCGGAGCGCAATCACTCTCGTCAGCAACGAATCCACGCGCCGCAGCTTGGCCGTGTCGAGCGGCACTGCCGTGTCGATCGTGACCCCGGCCAACACGATCTCCGCGATCTGCAACAGACTCGCGATGTCTGTGGGCTCGAGCTGCGAAATCCGCTCGTAGGCTCCCAGCGCCTCCTGGTCCCGTCCCGCCGTCTTGAGCGCGTTGGCCCGGGCGCGCCAGAACGCGACGTTGTCCGGGAAGCGCTGCACGGCCCGTTCCGACCACTGAAGCATCGCCGCCGTATCGTTCGCCGACTGCGCGGCGCCGAACGTCTCGCCGTAGAACTGGGCGTTCCCCGCCAGCGTGGAGTCCATCTCGAACAGCGCGGCGTTGGCCTCGACGAGGCAACTCCACAGCGACCCGTCCTTGCACGCCCGAGCCTTGAGCTGCACCAGTTGCAGGTCGCCGGGGTTCATCTTGAGGCCCTCATCCAGCAGTTGCCGGGCCCGATCGTATGCCTTCTGCGTGATGAGCAATGCCGCTATGCCGCCGCGGAGCCGGTTGTCTGACGGATCCGCCTCAAGCTGCTTGATGAACGTCTCGGCCGCCTTCAGCGTGTCCCCTTTGGCCTGGTACTGCCGGCCCAACTGCTCCCATGCCCGCGTGTTGGTCGAATCGCCCTTGACTGCCATTTCCAGGGCCACAATCTGGCTGTCCGGCGGCTCTCGCCCGGCCTCGAACACGACGCTCAGACACATCGCTGCGCCAGGATGGTTTGGCACGGCCTGAAAGGCCCGGCGGGCACGGTCCTTGGCTCCTGCGAAGTCCCGTCTGTCTCGCCGCTCAACACACTGGCGTGTGGCGTCGGCGGCTCGCAGGTGCGGATCCATCTGGTCAGCAAGGGCCGCGGCAACGTCCTTGGCCGTGGCACCCGGCGGCGCCGCGTAATGCACCCACCCCGACAGCCCGGTGCGTCGGATGTCCACGAGGCGCAGGTGCACCTGAGGCGCCGAACCTTGCTCCAGCCGCCCGATGACATACGCGTCTGCCTGGAGGAACCGAGCCAGTTGTTCAGACGCGGACGCGTCCAGCAGGGCGTCGCGGCTGAACCCGGAAGCCTCCAAGGCTTCGCCGATCCGCTCCTTGGTGATCACGCTCATCTGACGCCGGGTCTTGCCCTCCATGCGGGCGCGGAACTCGTCACCGATGGCAACCGCCATCGCCGAGTCGCCGGGATCCACCGGCAACGGGGGCAGAATCAAGAGGCGATCCAGCTGTTGCTGCGCTTGCGGACGACCCGCCTGCGCGAGAGCTGGCGCGAACGCGCCACCGAGGAGCCCGTACAGGATGACCCACGCCAGGCCGCGGCGAATGTGCTGCACCGTTTACACCTCCAGTTGGTGAGTCCCGCTCCGCCATGCGGCGGCGGTTATGCACTCGTGCCCATTACGTGATGGGCGAAGAGGGATTCGAACCCCCGACTTCCTGCGTGTAAGGCAGGCGCTCTAGGCCAGCTGAGCTATTCGCCCCGGATCCTACAATGCCAACGCGAGCGGAAACAGCACGCAGTACCCCGCAACAAGGAGAACCGGAGCCAGCGCTGTGGAACCCTGGGCTAAGAGGTAATACCCGGCTGCCAACGAAATGACCGCGGCGCCAAGCAACACACCGTTGGTACGCCCAAACCGCAGCCGTCCAGACGAGGACATTTTTTGCGACACAAAGATTGACGGTAACGCCCAGGTTCATGTCCGTCAAGCACTTGGACCGATATCGTCCGGCGCGATTACCCACCCCTCGTCCAGGGCCTTTCGGCGGACCGCATATCTTCGCCGTCGAACCCACCACAGACCCCCCGCCAACAGCAACACCACCATCCACAACCCACCCATCGAACCCAGGAGCGACACCCACCCATACCGGCGACGCAAGTCCTCGCGCCACAGTTGCTCGAACTGCTCGAGACTCACCTGGTGTGCCGAGCGAAGCGCTCGATCCATGTCGCCCGCCGCGGCAAGCGCAGACACCACCGGCCCCAGGCCACGCTCTCCGCCGAGCCGCTCGAGCAGCAACACCGCGGTCGTGGCGAGCGCATAGGCCGCTTCGGCCTGCGGTGCGCTCCCGCGGAGGTCTGCGGTCAGCGCGCGCAACGTGGGGACACGGCCACTGGCCACCGCCCAATTCACCCGCAACGCTTCCAACCGGCTCCACTCGCCCGCCGCACGTGCTGCGTACCCCTCGTCGAACCACAGCGGGGCGCGGCGCACGATCGCATGAAGCGCCAGGTGCGCCAGCTCGTGTTGCAAAATTCGGAACGGGTCCCCACGACTCTGCAGCACCACCGTATTCGAACTCGGGAGAGCAGCTCCAGCTCCCCATTCCGGCAGTCGGCCGGCCGTGAGCGAGTCGAACTGCCGTTCCGAGCGCGCCAGGATGATCCTCACCGGCGGCCGGACGGAATCGGGCAGCCCCGGCCACGGCCCCGCGCGATCGGCGAATTCGGCCAGCGCGGTCGCCAGCCCAGCCTGTCCCGGCCAGAAAACGACGTGCACCGCCCCGAGGGTCACGACGGCGGGATCCTGCGTCGCCGCCGTCTTCGTAACCGCCTGGTGATACGCGCTAGCGTGCGGTCGCTCCCGCGCCGGAACCGCGACGAGCAGCGGCCCGGCCACAGCGATCGTCAGGAGCGAGGAGGCTCTCCCCCCTGCGCCACGAGGTCCAACACTTCCTTGCAGCGCTTCCCCCACGGATTGAAGCGATTCGCTTTGTAGCCGTCTTCCCAGGCCTGCTTAGCCGCTTCCGGATCACCCGCAAACCAGTAGCTCCGCCCCAGCTCGTAGTATGCCTCGATCAGGTTCGGCCCGAGCTGAAGCGTCTTGCGGAAAAACGTCTCGGCATCCTCGAACATCTCACGCTCAAAGTACACGAGGCCGAGGTAGAAGTGGGCATAGAGCGTCGCCTTCTTGTCGTTGTCCAACCGAATCGCTTTGGAGAGGTGCTCGATGGCCTCGCCGAACATGCGTTTTTTCAGGCACACGAACCCGAGGTTGATACGGGCCAGCGAATTGGCCGGCTCCTTGTTGAGCACCTTCTGTAGCGTCGCGAGCGCGTCGTCATAGTCTTCCGCCAGCATCTGCGCCCACCCTAACAGAGCTTCGGCCTGCGAGTCGCCTGGGGAAAGCGTGAGAGCCTTGGTGAGCGCCTGAATCGCTCCCGGGTAGTCGCCCAGCGAGATCAGACTCCATCCCTTCTGAATGAACGTGGACGCGCCGATATGATCCGCGACCAGCGGGACGGCGGCGGTGAACTGGGGTGCCTGCGTGCCGCTCTCACCCTGGGCCAGCTGCTTGTACTTGTCCACCAGGACACGGATCTCCTCCTTCAGGGCCGTGAGGTCCGTGATGGCTTGGTCCACAGCCTTGAACAGGGTGATGATCTCGCGCTTGACCGCCTCGCGCGAGTCAGGCGTCTGCGGTGCCTCCAGTTTCTTGGCGATCTCGGCGTAGGACGCCCGCCACGCTGCCAGCGTCGAATCACTCATACCGCGCGTCTCCCACCATCCGCGTCCCCCCCGCGTCAGCCTGCAGTCTTGATGGACTCCAGATTGGCGCGTGCCAGCTCATGCGCGGGATTCAACTCCAGCGCCTGACGCCACAGCATGCCGGCCATGTCTCGGTCCATCCGTTTGTACGCGATGTTTCCCAACCGGAAATACACGTCGTCACCGATGTCCGGTTGCAGCTTCACGGCTCGTTTGTACGCGTCCCATGCATCATCGTACCGCCCCACGCGGTAATGTAGGTCGCCGAGGTTCTTGGACAGCTGCGGAACCGACGGATCATCGGTGAGCGCGGCCCGCAGCAGGTCCGCCGCCTGCTCGAGGTCTCCACCGATCTCCAGGAGGGCGGCCAGGTTGTTGCGAAGCACCGCGTCGTGCGGGTGCTCCTTGAGCGCGTCCCGGAGCAACCGCTCGGCCTCGGGGAATTCCCCTTGTGCCGCGGCGACGAGCGAGCGGGCCCAGTACCAAATGGCCGGGAGCGGTCCCGGCCAGATTTCCCGCGCGCGATCGAGCCGGCCGGCCGCCACGGGATAGTCCCCCCGCTGCATCGCGGCGATGGCCCAACCAATCAGGTGTCGGGGGTCGTTGCGAGCACGGACGGCGGCCTCGCCGTACATGGCTTCCGCCTCCTCCAATCGACCCGTGCGCTCGTACGCATACGCGAGATTGTGCAGTACGGCGGGTCGCTCGCCGCCGCGCTCGGCCGCCTGCGCGAGAACTTCCACCGCCTCCTCCCATCGGGCCTGCTTCAGCGCGACGAGCCCCAGATAGAAGTACGCGCTGCCATCGGTGGGCTGCAGCTCCGCGACACGTCTGAACTCCCGGCTGGCCTCATCGAGCATGCCCGTCCGGTAGAATGCCAGCCCGAGATTGCGGTGTTCCTCGAGCTTCGTGTCGTCGGCGGCCGGGGCCGCGGCCTGACTCCGCCCCACCCGGTGGGCAAAACCGGCCGTGATCAGTCCGAACAGCGCCTTGCCCACCTCAAATTCCCCGAGCCCGGAGTCCTCAATGATGCGCTGGACATCGCGGTGTCCGTCCACCAGCGGGAGAATGCGTCGCTGTGCTTCGCTGAGATCGGCTCCGGATGCCTCGATGCGCTCGCGTTCCAGGCTGAAGATGAGATCGAAACTCGGGATCTTCTTCTCGATCAGGCTCCACTCGTCCACACGCCGCGCCCCCTCGAGCAGCAGGGACTCGGGATTGATGGACACGAGCACGTCCTGCCCTTCGGGCCGGACATCCGTCTCGAAGTTGAACGTTCCCCGCGTCCAGGTAAACAGGAAATACACGGCCTCCTGGATCTGCACGCGCATGTAGCGCTCCAGATCGGCGCGGGTGATGGCGCCTTCGTCGATCAGCAGTTCGCCCAGCCGCTTGTCACGCTCCTGCGCCTGGCGCGCGATCGCGCGATCGAGCTGGTTCTGCGAGATGCGACCGTTCTTGACGAGGATGTCGCCCAGCCGGTCCCGCCGGTTAACGATCGAGGCGTAGCAGATGCGCCCCTTCTCAAAGTACAGGTGCGCGATGTTGCTGCGGTCAATGACGGAGAGGCACCCGGTCTTCTGACCGAGCGCGAGTAGCTGAAGCACATCGGCCAGCGACGCTTCCTTAAGGCTCCCGCGGATGGCCATCAGTCCAGCTCCTCCACGATGCGATCCTTCGAATCGGGCCAGAACCAGACGAATTTCTCACGGCTGCGCACGGCGGCGGTCGGAGACACGATGATGCCGCTGGTTCGCATGCCCACCGACGGACGCCGTTGCCGCGGGAGCGCGCCCTCGAACACCTCGCGGGCCAACGATGCACTCGGCGGCACCCCCTGCCCTTCCGCCGCGGTCAGCACGCGCTGCACGAATCCCAGGACCACTCGCACGGACTCTGCCGGCCGGGCGGCGAGGTACTCCACGAGCTCGCCGTCGGCCGTACCCAACCGTGCTTCCAGTTGGCGCCGCACGATGGCCAGCCGCAGCTCGCGGTCCGGCGGCGCGACCGTGGCAGGCAACCCTTCATCCAGCCGCGCCACCAGCCGTTCGTCGAGCCCCGGGACGTCGCTTGGCAAGGTGCTGATGGTGAACACCAGCTGGCGTTCGGCAACCTGCAGATGATTCATGAGATGGAACAGCTCGTCCTGCGCCTCGGGCAGCCCGGCGAGCAGATGGACGTCGTCGAGTAGGAGCGCGGTCGCCCTCCGCATGCGCGTCCGCCACGCCTCGATCCGCCCTTCCCCCGTGAGGCGGGCCACCTCGTCGGCGAAGTCCTTGGCGGACAGGCAGGCCACGATGGAGTCCGGACGCGCGGCGAGGGCATTGCCAATCGCGTGGAGCAAGTGCGTCTTGCCCACGCCCGCCGGTCCCACGAGCACCAGCGGGTTGTAGCGCGTGCCCGGGGAATCTGCCACGGCGCGGGCGGCCCGCAGTGCGACCTTGTTGACTTCACCGGAGAGGTACTCGTCGAAGGTCCACAGCGGCGAGGGACCCGGTGGCGGCACCATCCCCTCTCGCGCCTGCTGCACCAGCGCTTCCGCATCCTGCACCCGGTCGGGGTTCTTGAACACGGCATCACCCGCCGCCATCGGATCCAGCGTGGCCATCTCCGCTTCCAGCTCCCGGAGCCGGTCCACGTCCGCCTCGAACTTCCGCACAGCCGCCTCGGCACCGACCGGCGTATCGCGCTTGAGCAGTTCCTCCAACCGCGTGGTGCGATAGCCTTCCCCTTCCCACAGCAGGATGGCCTCGCCAATGCGGCGCCGCCAGGCTTCGACCTGCTGCGCCACTGTGCTGGTCACGTCCGATAGGAACGAAGAAAACTCATCGCCGGCGCCCGAGGCCGCCGCCGGCTCGGCGACCGCCGCGGCCGTGACGGGGGCCGCCGCCGGCAGTCCGAGCAACGCCGCCACCGATTCCGCTTTCAACGGTTCGTCACTCACCGCTTGAAACGCCACGAGCCGATTCAGCAAGCCGAGCAGTTCACGCACGTTCGCCACTTCCGGGCCTGCCGCGGCCTCGAGCACGCCGGGCGCGAATTGCACGCCGCGATCGCGGGCGCGCCGCTCCAGGATGGCGAGTCGGGTCTCGAACTCGGGGCGCTGCACGTCCACGACGA